>NZ_JBFRYA010000012.1:0-144517 GCF_040892635.1 Zhongshania guokunii
CCTCCAATCGAAATTCTGGGCTAAAAGTCGGTCTTGTACGGTTGCTCATTGATCACCTGTATCGTTATAGAGGTGATCATATCACCTCTAATCAGGTGGCCAAATTCACTATGCCACTACAAATCGCCTGGAGCAGTACTTGGGGTTGTCGCGCTTTAATAATATACAAGTAAGCGGCAGCAGCGCGGCAGTAGAGGCTAGTGTCACATTCCCCTATATTCGCGCCTTGGCTTGGGTATTTATTTTTAATATTACGTTTGTAGTGTGTCTAATCGTTCCGCTGCTCAGCGTTAGAATATTTACCGGTTGGAATAGTTTCTTTATGCCTTAGTAAAAAACGGCTAGAGAACCGCTATTCAATGGTAAACAGGATAATAATTATGTACGAGAAAGCGAAAAAAAGTCAGCGTATTGCTTGTAATAGCATATTGATATGCTTGGTGGTGACGCTGGCTAATACGGCAAATGCAGTAATTGACAAACCTAAATATGCACTCGAGGAGGTGGTGGTTACTGCCCAGAAACGCGCCGAAAACGTCAATGATGTGCCCATCGCAATAAACGCATTTAGCGGTGATGCACTGGAGCGCGCTGGTGTAAAAACTATGGCTGACTTGGCGATAAAAACCCCTGGGCTGGTTTACGATACCTTAGTGAATTATGCGGTAATTTTTATTCGGGGGGTGGGTACAGACGCCTTTATTCCCTCTGCTGATTTGAGTGTTGCACCGTATATTGACGGAGTCTACTTTCCTATTTCCTTTGGTCTCGCCCGCTCTCTAGGTGAGGTTGAACGAGTAGAAGTGCTTAAAGGGCCGCAGGGTACCTTGTTTGGCCGCAACTCAACTGGCGGCGCAATTAGTATTACCACTAGGCAGCCTAGCGACACCTTAGCTATCAAGGTTTCGTCAAGCTACGAACGCTTTGATGAAAGTAATAGCCGTCTATATGTGAGCGGGCCGGTATCGGAAACTATCAGCGCGAGCGCTGCGGCTATTTACAATACCCGCAACGATTACTATGAGCCTATCGAAGGCTTGTCTTATGATGAGCTGCAGCCATACCGCGAGAAAGGCGCGAACTTAGCCTTTCGCTGGACGCCCTATGATTGGCTGGAGGGCTCGCTGGCGGGCTACTACTTTAAGTCGCAGGGGGTGGGAACCTCATTGCTAGCTTGCCAGCAGCCATCTGCCTTGGGCAGTGCGCTGGGCATTAGCTGCGCGCCTAAATACAAAACCAATACCAACCTAGATAATACGGCGTTTAGTACTTTAAAAGCGGCAGCGCTAACCCTGCAGTTTTTTCCTGGCCCTTTTGACATTAAGTCGATCTCAGCTTATCAGGACACCAATGGCCAATCGTTGGTCGATTTCGATGGTTCCCAAGCAAATTTAATCGAGTTTGGCGGCGATGGCCGGCAAAAGGAAAATCAGCCACAGCTATTTGGTGAGATTTTCACTCAGGAGCTGCAATTTGTTTCTAATGGAGATTCGCCTTGGTCTGATCAGCTTGAATGGATTGTGGGCCTGTATTTCATTGATAGTACCGTGGGTTACGACCCCGTGGGATTTGCCGTGGCGGGCTTGAACAACGGCTTGTCTGGCGCGGTGGGCGGCGCAGCGCCGTTACCGATAGATACCTCCTTATTTACTGGGCCACTGGTAGGTTTGTTGTCGCCATTAGATGGCCTTGTCAGTAATTCTATTAAGGTTACCGGGTCTCTCGATACGGAAGCCTATGCGGTATTTAGCCAGGCAACTTGGAGTCCGACTGACTGGGTTGATGTCACCGCTGGGGGACGTTTCCAGCGAGAGAAGAGAATCGTTTATAACTCGCAAGTAAGTGCTGAGGTAATGGCGCTAGGGCAGCCGGCAAGCACTAGTTTGTTTTCATACCCAAGTGAGCGCTTTGAAGAGGATAACTTCTCGCCAAAGCTGAATATTGCAATTCGGCCTTGGGAGGATGGCACCATGATTTACGCGTCTTGGCAGAAAGCATTTAAGAGTGGTAGTTACAATATTATCAATCTAACGGCTGCGCCTACCTTCATACGCCCAGAAACAGTGACCTCGACTGAGCTTGGTATTAAGGCGTCAATGTTTGATCGGCGTTTGCAAGTAAACGCGGCGCTATTTCAAACCGAAATTGAAGATTTACAGTCGCAATTTGTGTCTTTGCTTTCTGGCGGGGTAGTGCAGTTTCAAAATGCCGAACTCGCTATCGTAGAAGGTGCCGACATCGACATTCAGTGGGCAGCCTCTGAACACTGGGTATTCACCTTGGGCGGTAGCTACCTAAAAGGCCGATATGATTCATTTACTGATGCAGTGGGGTATACCGAGTCAGATGGCGAGTACGCTGGAACGTATTCAACTGGGGAGGATTATAGTGGTAATACAATTGTTAGAAATCCCAAGCTGTCTGCGACATTTGGTTTGAACTGGAATCACCCAGTTCCGGGTGGCGACCTGAATGTGAGCGCGGATTATTATTATAACTCGGGTTATTACTATGATGCGGCAAATCAACTAGAGCAAGATGCCTATACCATGCTCAATGCCCGTATGACGTATGCACATAAACGCTCAAATATAGATGTATCCATTTTTGCGTCTAATTTGGAAGATAGCGAATATTTCCTCTACCAATTTCAAACTGACTTTGGGGTGGTTGGCAAGTTGGCGCAGCCTGTTAGCTATGGGGTAAGTGCAAAGTGGGCGTTTGATACTGCAGATTAGTCCAAGAGCGATTTTAATACCTAGCTCGCTAACGGCCGGCAAAATAGCGCCGCAAGGCTGGTGTTATTCTGTAATGACAGTGTTAGCATCAGCTAAGAATGCGAAGTCGAGGGACAATAATAATGCTAAGAATGCGATTGCTAAAAAAGGGCTTGCTACTTACGATGCTGGCAGGTGCGGGGACCACAGCTTACGCGCTAGAAAGCGGTGATATTGAAGGTCGGGTTGGCTTTGTTGATGAAAGTACCGGTGCCAAGGTCGAAGCTATAGAGCGCGGCGAGCAGTCTGGCGAGTATCGGGTACTGATTTCGATACCGGGTAAGGACGGAGCAGATACCTTAGAAATAGAGGAAATCCTCGTTAGCGCCCCAGCAATCAATGCCGAGGATTTACCTGTACCGACGCGTTATGAGTTTGTGAATGATTACAGTAGCGACCGCTATGGCTTGTATATCTACATTGGCAAGAGCAAGGACTGGCCGTTTCGAATTTATTTTAAAGACACAGATAGCGAGTTAATAAACACTCACTAGGCTGATATGAAACTGGGTTTGAAGCGGTTAATTAAGTATTTGGTGGTGTAATGCAGTGGATTTGCGGCAAGGTGCAGGCCAATGGAATAGAGCTTGCCTACCAAGAGTTAGGTGATAGCAGTGCTCCAGCGATACTGTTGATTATGGGCTTTGCCAGTCAGCTCACGGTGTGGCCCGAGGCGTTTTGCAGTGCTTTGGCGGTCGCGGGATATCGGGTTATTCGCTTTGATAACCGCGATGTGGGTTTGTCGCACAAAGTGTATGACCAAGTGCCGCCCAGTGTTGTGAGCTTGCGTTTGCGTCGCAGCCTGCGTCTGCCCATTCGCACGCCCTATACCTTAGATGATATGTGCGCTGACGCCGTTGGTTTGTTGGCTGCATTAAACATCGAACGGGCCCATATCGTTGGCGCGTCGATGGGCGGCATGATCGGCCAATTGATGGCTATTAATTACCCAGAGCGGGTAGTGAGCTTGGTGTCGATGATGTCGAGTTCTGGCTATGGCGGTATAAAACCTGCCGTTTTGATGCATTTACTGAAAAAGCCTAAAGCCCATCGGGTGGCGCAAATTAACCACTCACTTAAGACGTGGCAACTAATTGCCAGCCCCGAATTTGGTGATCCCGAGCCCCAGCTCAGAGCGCGAATACAAGCCGCCTATGAGCGGAATCATTACCCAGAGGGCCGAGCGCGGCAATTGGCGGCTATTGTTGCCAGTGGTAGTCGCAAAAAATATCTCGCTAAAATCACGGCGCCAACGCTGGTGATTCACGGGGATAAAGATCCTATGTTGTCGTTAAGTGGCGCGCGTGACACTGCGCAGCGTATTCCCAATGCGCGCTTGGAAATCATAGCGGGCATGGGCCACGATTTGCCGGCAGCGCTCTTGGATAACTTAGCCGATTTAGTGCTAAATCATGTCGCTAGCGTCTAGCGGGACGCGCGTTTCTGATTTTACTCACCGTCATTCTCAGTTAGCTTGTGACACCCTGAAATTCCAACTACTTTGTAAGCTCAATATTTACTGTTTGCGGTGAGGGCTGCAGGCGGGCATTGGGTGGGGTAGTTCATGACGATAAATGACAATGTTAAAGCCTATGAAAAATTGGGCGCCTTTTATTTAGGCCGACGGATATTGGCGTCGGGTGAAGCCAGCCGTGAATCGATTCTCTATCACTCCAAAGACTTGACCACCCATGCGGTCATCATTGGTATGACCGGCAGCGGTAAAACTGGTTTGGGTTTAGGGCTGATTGAAGAAGCCGCCATCGACAAAATTCCGGTAATTGCCATTGACCCTAAAGGGGACTTGGGCAACCTCATGCTCAACTTTCCGGCTATGCAGGGCAGCGATCTGGCGCCTTGGGTAGACCCGCAAACCGCGAGCAGCAAGGGCATGAGTCTGGGTCAGTATGCTGAGGCGCAGGCTAAAATGTGGCGGGAGGGTCTGGCGGACTGGGATCAACCGCTGGCCAGAATCCAGGCTTTGCGCGATGCTGCCGAGGTCAATATATACACGCCGGGCAGCTCTGCTGGCGTCCCCGTGTCGGTACTGCAATCTTTTACGGCGCCGTCGGCGGCAATAAGGGCAGACTACGACGCCTATGCCCAGCGTATTCAAGCCACCACCACCGGTATACTGACGTTATTGAGTTTGGACGCCGATCCGCTGACCAGTCGCGAACATATTTTGATTGCCAATATTCTCCAGCACTACTGGGACAAGGGCGAGGGTTTGGATATTGCGGGCTTAATTGGCGCTATTCAAAGCCCGCCAATTGAGCGTATTGGGGTGATGAGCCTAGACAGCGTCTACTCCGCTAAAGATCGCTTTGGACTGGCGATGCGCATGAATGGTTTGCTGGCTTCACCGGGATTTGCGGCGTGGCTGCAAGGCGTGCCGCTGGATGCGCGGCAATTATTTTATACCGAGGCGGGCAAGCCACGGGTGTCGGTGATGAGCATTGCTCATTTATCCGACACCGAGCGTATGTTTTTTGTGACCATGCTGCTCAGTGAGATTATTAACTGGATGCGCAGTCAACCCGGCACGGGGAGTTTGCGCGCCATTTTGTATATGGATGAGATTTTCGGCTATATGCCGCCGACTGCGAACCCGCCGAGTAAAATGCTATTGCTGTTATTACTTAAGCAGGCGCGGGCCTTTGGTTTGGGGGTGGTATTGAGTACTCAAAATCCTGTGGATTTGGACTATAAGGGGCTTTCAAATACCGGTACGTGGTTTATCGGCCGCCTGCAAACTGACCGCGACAAACAGCGGGTGTTAGATGGTTTGGTGGGCGCGGCGGCAGGCGCGGAAGCCGTCGCGAAAAGTGAGTTGGAGCGAACCCTGACCGGCCTAGGGCAACGGCAGTTTTTATTGCATAACGTCCACGCTAATGGTCATTTAGAGGTGTTTAATACCCGTTGGGTACTGAGCTATTTGGCTGGCCCACTGACCCGTGAACAAATAAAACGCTTAACGGATGAAAAAGCGAACTCCTTAAGCCCTGCGACTTTGCCTGTTGCACCGCCAGCAGTGGCCACAGTGATAGACCAAGCCCCAGTGGCAAGCCCATCCCCACAGGTATCTATATCGGTATTAACGGCTAAGCCGAGTTTGGCGCCGGATATTCCCCAGTATTTTCTTGCGCCAAGTATCGCTGCGCCAGAGACGGATTCTCATCTGTGCTATCAGCCCTGTTTGGTGGCGGCAGCCGAGGTATTGTTTAGCAGTAAAAGACATAAAATTGAGCAGCTTGAAAAACTGGTTATGGGTGTGGCGGTTGACGATAGTCAGGTTAGTATTGCTTGGCAAGATGCCGAAGTACTGGCAATAGATGTTAATGACTTGAGTAAGCGCGGTGAACAAGCGGCGAGCTACCGCGTGCCGTCCGCGAGTTTAGAACAAGCTAACAATTACAGGCAATGGGATAAGCAGTTTAAACGCTATATACGCACCGAGCGGGCGCTAAGTCTGTATCGCAGTGCGGGCTTGAAACTCAGTTCTGAGGTTGGGGAGAGCGAGGGGGATTTTCGAATTCGTTTACAAACCCGGGCAAATGAGCAGCGCGACCTCGCCGCGGGTAAGCTGCGCAAAAAATATGAGGCAAAGGTTCAGCGGTTAGAGGATCGGTTGCGCAAGGCGGAGCAAGTTATCGAGCGCGAACAGTCCCAGGCTAGCCAACAAAAACTGGATACCATGGTGTCTATTGGTAGCACGATTCTTGGCGCGTTATTTGGTGGTGGCCGCAAGTCTAGCACTGCTCGGCGCGCGGGTTCGGCAATGAGCAAGGCCAATCGCATTCGCAAAGAAAGCCAAGATGTCGAAAATGCCAAGGAAAATGCTGAGGCTCTGCGCGTGCAGGTAACAGAATTAGAAGCCGACCTTCAGCGGGAATTGGCGGCTATGGGCGAGCAGTGGGACAGTCAGCGTGACGAATTACAGGAAGTGGTCATTCGCGCCACGGCGAGCAATATTCATGTGTCACTGCTCGGCGTATTGTGGCGGCCTTATTGGCAGGCGCCAGATGGATTTAGTGAGCGGGCTTATTAGCAGTTACATCACTGGTGGTCGCTGCCTGCTGCTGCACTTGACTGAGTAATTCTCTTAGCCAAAGCAGGGCGGGGTCGTGGCCAACGCTTTTGTGGTGAAAGAGGCGCAGCTCGAGTTTTGGCGTGTCAAAGGGCAGGGCGCGACTGCTGAGCTGCCAGTGTTTGGCAATGCTGCTGGGAATGGCGGCAATAAAATCAGCTTGGCTGAGCAGCGCCGGTAGCGCCGCATAGTGCTGTAGGCGCAGGGCGATACGCCGTTGCTGGCCGATAGAACGCAGGGCCAGATCAATATGGCCCGAGCCACTTGAGCGGCTGGATACATGGATGTGACGGCTGTCGATGTACTCGTCGATCTCGAACTTGCCCTCGCTAAGTGGGTGGCCATTGCGCATAACGCAGCAGTATTCGTCGGCGTAAAGTGGTTGGCTGACCAGCTCGGGGTGGCTGAGGAGTGGCGCGTCAATTGCGAGATCGATATTGCCGCTAGCCATTTCAAAGGCGACCTCGCGGCGGTCCATAAAGACCACTTCCAATTTGGTTGCTGGCGCATGTATTGCCAGTTGCTTCAGTAATTCTGGTAGCAAAATAAGCTCGGCATTCTCGGTCGCGTGTAGGCGAAAGGTGCGCTTACTGGTTGCAGGATCAAAGCCGATGCGGGCCACTACGCAGTCATCGAGATTTTTGAGGGACTCCCGTACCGTGCTAATCAAGGTCCGTGCCAAGGGTGTGGGGCTCATGCCGCTGGGGCTGCGCACAAATAGCGGGTCGTCGAAGATAGCGCGCAGCTTGGCCAGTGAGCTGCTAACGGCGGGCTGGGTGACGTGTAGCACCCCAGCTGCTCTCGTTAGACTCTGCTGAGAGTAAATGGCGTCGAAGACGAGAAACAGATTGAGGTCTATCTTTGACGTGCTCATGGCGGGCCTTAATCTTGATTATAATAAGTGGTGTTTATTATGAGGCATAAAAACAATAAATTTCAATAATGATTGTGCAGTTGCTATTATCAGGCTCCATTAGTCAGCGTAGCGCTAAGCGAGGAGCTTGTTCATGTCAGAAATCATTGTAGTCAGGCACGGTCAAGCCGCGTTTGGCACCGACGATTATGATCGGCTCACGGAAGTTGGCTGGGAGCAAGCGCGCCTGTTAGGGGAACATTTGGCGGCTGCTGGGCAGCCTATTACGGCGGTATTTACCGGCACTATGCGTCGCCACCGTGAAACTCTCGCCGCTATTCGCGACGTATTGCCAGCAGTGCCCAACGCCACTGAGCTGCCGGGCTTGAATGAATACGATTTTCACCAGCTGGTGGCGGCCTATTTGGCGGTGGCGGGCGAGACTATCGATGTAAGTGACAGTCGCGCTTTTTACCGAACATTACGGCAGGCCTTAATGGCGTGGAGCCGAGGTGATTTGGTCGATGTGTCTGAACCTTGGACGGCGTTTGAGGCGCGGGTAAAAGCGACCTTGGCACGTTTAGCGGCGCCTAAAGGCAGTGTGTTGGTGGTTAGCTCGGGTGGGCCGATCAGCGCAATGTTGCGCGAGGTGCTTAAGCTCGACGTTGAGACTATGGTTAATCTGAACTTACAGGCCAAGAACACCGGCGTAACCCGCTATTTCACTAAGGGTGAGCACTTTAATTTGAACATGTTTAACGGCGTAGCCCATCTTGATCAGCCGGCTACGCGGCACTTAATTACCTATACCTGAAATTTACCGTCTATTTGATTTACCAAAGAGGAAATAACAATGAATTTAACGCCATCAGCAAAGGCCCAAGATTTACTACAACGGCTCAGCGCCTTTATGGACGAGCATATCTACCCGAACGAAAAAGCCTATGCCGAGCAGTTGCACAACGCTGAGAATCGTTTTGGCATTATCCCGTTAATGGATGAGCTCAAGCTTAAAGCCAAGGCGGCGGGTTTGTGGAATTTATTTTGCCCAGAAGAGTATCCTCAATACTGCGAGCACGGCGGTTTAAGCTTTCTCGACTACGCGCCCCTTGCCGAGTTAATGGGCCGAGTTATTTGGTCGCCAGAAGTGTTTAACTGCAATGCGCCAGACACCGGCAATATGGAAGTGTTTATGAAATACGCCACCGACGCCCAGCGCGAAAAGTGGTTAACCCCCTTGCTCAATGGTGATATTCGCTCTTCTTACGCGATGACCGAGCCTCAAGTAGCGTCTAGTGACGCCACCAATATTGAACTCAGCATTGTTAAAGACGGTGACGAGTGGGTTTTGAATGGTCGCAAATGGTTTATTACCGGCGCGATGAATGAGCGCACTCAAATTTTTATTGTGATGGGCAAATCTGATCCCGAGAATGCCAGCCGTCACAAGCAGCAGAGCCAAGTATTGGTGCCCAAGGGTACCCCAGGCTTGTCGATTGTTCGCCCGCTGAGTACCTTGGGCTACGACGATGCACCAATCGGCCACGCCGAAATTGTCTTTGAGAATGTACGCGTGCCACTGGAAAATATTTTGCTGGGCGAAGGTCGCGGTTTTGAAATCGCACAGGGCCGTTTGGCGCCCGGCCGTATGCACCACTGCATGCGTTTGATTGGCGCTGCCCAGCGTTCGCTGGAGCTGGCCTGCCAGCGCGCGGTATCTCGTACCACCTTTGGCAAGCCGCTGAGCAAGCATCAATCGGTGCGCGAAGAAATCTCCAAGAGCTTTTCTGAAATTGAAATGGCGCGCCTGTTAGTATTAAAAACCTGCGTGCAGATCGACGAACAGGGGCCAATGCAGACCACCGATATGATCGCGGCCACCAAAACTACCGTGCCACTACTGGTCCAAAATGTGATTGATCGCTGCATGCAATTGCATGGCGCGGGCGGCCTAACGGAAGATTATTTTATGGCCGAAGCTTTTAACTATGCGCGCTGGTGTCGTCAGGCCGATGGTCCAGATCAAGTGCACCAAATGGCTTTGGGCAAACAAATTATTGATCGCTACGCTGTTTAAGGAGGATGCATGGCAAATACCTTTGAATTAGATGTTGCGGCATTAGGCGCATATCTTGAAAAAAACATAGCGGGCTTTAAAGGGCCGTTTACCGCTGACAAATTTGCCGGCGGTCAGTCTAACCCGACCTACTTGATTGCGGCGGCCAGCGGTAAATATGTGCTGCGGCGCAAGCCACCGGGTGAGTTGTTGAAATCTGCCCATGCGGTAGACCGCGAGTATCGCGTAATGAAGGCGCTGGCCCAAACCAATGTGCCGGTGCCCAAAATGCGGGTGCTGTGTGACGACGACAGTATTATCGGCTCGATGTTTTACGTTATGGATTACATTGATGGTCGTATTCTTTGGGACGCGGCGCTGCCAGAGCAAAGCCCCGCAGAGCGCGGCGCAATTTACGATGCTATGAATCAGGTTTTAGCAGATTTACATAATGTGGATGTTGACGCTATTGGCTTGAGTGATTACGGCCGGCCCGGCAATTATTTTGAGCGTCAGCTTAGCCGCTGGACCACCCAGTACCGGGCCAGTGAAACTGCCGTGATACCGGCGATGGAAGCCATGATCGAATGGCTGAATGCCAATCTGCCGCCAGACGACGGCTTGGTGTGTATCAACCACGGTGACTTCCGTCTCGACAATATGATGTTCGACAATAACGGACCTACGGTTTTGGCCTTGTTGGACTGGGAGTTGTCGACCTTAGGTCATCCTTACGCCGACTTGGCATACCAGTGTATGCAATTGCGGATTCCCGGTGACGCTGCGATTCCTGGGCTGGGCAGTGTCGACCGCGAGACGCTGGGTATTCCCTCTGAGCAAGAATATGTGCGTCGCTACTGCGAGCGGCGGGGTATTGAGGGTATTGATCACTGGGTGTTTTATTTGGCTTTTGCCTTTTTCCGGCTCAGTGCAATTTTACAAGGCGTGTACAAGCGCGCGCTCGATGGCAATGCCTCTAGCGAGAAGGCTATGGCCTATGGCGCCTTGGCGGCACCCTTGGCCGATCTGGGCTGGGCCCTGATTGAAAAAGGCGAGTAATAGCGGTTAATAAGGTTTTTAACATGAATGAAGCAATAGCAAAAAGTATTGATTTGTCAGGCCGAGTGGCCTTGGTAACCGGCGCGTCTAGTGGCCTAGGTGCGCATTTTGCCAAGGTTTTGGCTCAAGCCGGTGCTACTGTGGTGGTCGCCGCGAGGCGCGTCGATAAATTGCAGGCTCTAGTGACCAGTATTGAAGGCGAGGGTGGCAAGGCGCTAGCGGTGGCTATGGATGTTAATGACAAGGCCTCGGTCGTTGCGGCCTTTGATACAGCCGAAGCGGCGCTAGGCACAATAGCCATTGTGATTAATAACGCAGGAGTCGCTGATCCAGGTCGTTTTGTTGATACTACCGAGGAGCAGTGGGACTTTGTTGTTGATACCAATTTGCGGGCGGTGTGGCGGGTATCGCGCGAGGCCTCAGCGCGGATGATCAAGTCTGGTGTTGGCGGTAGCATCGTTAATATCGCGTCAATTTTGGGCCTGCAGCCTGGCGCTAGTAATAGCTTGTATGCAACGGCTAAGGCCGGTGTTGTTCAGCTCACTAAAAACGCTGCCCAAGAATTGTGGCGAAGTAATATTCGGGTTAATGCGCTTTGCCCGGGCTATTTTGAAACTGAGATAAATGCGGACTTTTTTAAATCGGAAAAAGGCCGTCAGTATCTTGGCCGTATACAGCCGCGGAGACTTGGTCAGATGCATGAGCTAGATATGCCATTATTAATGCTGGCCAGCGATGCGGGGTCGTTCCTTAATGGCGTGGCGCTACCGGTGGATGGCGGTCACTTGGTGCAGTCACTATAAGGCTTGACTGTTTGCCTTGGCGCAAATTTGCAGCGTACTGGCGGTTAATGCCAATACATAATAATAAGTCACGGGCTACACTGTTTGGATAAAAATATTCCAACAGAGGTAGCCCAGTGGCAAATACAACTCCCATTCTCATTGCGTCCGGTCAATATGTATTCCGCGATGCGGTAAGCGCGGATAATGCGCGATCACCGGTGGATATTGCCGCCGAGGCGGCGAGGGTGGCACTGGCCTCCGCCAATGCCGCTAGCTCCCTTGTCGAGCATATTGACACCATCGCCTTTATTCGCGGTTTTATCGATTCAATCCCTGGTGGCGCAGGCCCGTTTGGGGTGAGCAATAATATTCCACGCTCTTTGGCGAATCGCATTGGCGCCAATCCTCGCCATGCAATTTATGGTCGTGAAGGGGGGCATTCCCCACAGCGCTTTGTAAATGAGTTTGCCGAGAAAATTGCGGCTGGCGAAATGTCGATGGGCTTAATTGCTGGGGCAGAAGCAACGGGTATTATGAAACAGGCGCTGAAAAGTGGTTTGGCGCTGGATTGGAGTGAAACCGTCGACGGCGAGTTGGATGATCGCGGCTGTCACCTGCTATTTACCTCCCATGAAGTCAATCATGGCATTACTTTCCCCACTCAGGTTTACCCTTTGTTTGAAAATGCGTGGCGGGCGCGCCACGGGCTCTCTGAGGCGGCGCATCGACGTCTCGCGGCGGAGTTGTTTGCTAAGTTTTCCGATGTGGCCGCGCAAAACCCCTACTCGCAGTTTCCTCTGGCGCGCAGTGCTGATTTTTTAAATGAAGTTTCAGCAGATAATTACTGGGTGGCGCGGCCCTACACCAAATGGATGGTGGCGCAGGATGCCGTCAACCAAGGCGCGGCACTGTTAATGTGTTCGGTCGACAAGGCCATTGAATTAGGGGTGCCAGAATCCCAATGGGTTTATCTGCACAGCTATGCCGACGTAGATGACCGCTGGGTGTCGGAGCGGCCTGACTTGGCGGTTTCAGAAACCATGAACCTGAGCCTAAATGCGGTGCTGCGTAGCGTAGATAAAACCATCGACCAGATCGATATTATGGATGTTTACAGCTGCTTCCCCATAGCGGTACTGGCCGCCTGCGAGGCTATGGGCTTAGACTGGACCACCGATAAGCCACTAACGGTAACTGGTGGCCTGCCCTTTTTTGGCGGTCCCGGTAATAGCTATAGTACCAATGCCATTGCGAGCTTAACGGATATGCTTAGGGCTAAGCCCGCGAGTTATGGTTTGATTACCGCCAATGGTGGTTTTTTGTCTAAGCAGTCGGTGGGTGTTTATTCTGCGCAGCCACCAGTTAAACCTTGCCACAACGCCGACCCGAGTTTACAGGCTAAATTTGATGCGCTGCCGGTGTGCGAGCTGGTTGAGCAAGCTGTGGGTGAGGGCGTTATTGAAACCTATACGGTGGTGTATAACCGCGGCGTGGCGAATTTGGCTATTGTGGTGGGACGTCTTAATGATGGCCGGCGTTTTCTCGCCAATAACGCGGCAGACGACGTGCTTACCTTGGCTATAATGGCCGCTGAAGAGGAGGTGATGGGTCGCAAAATAAGTGTTCATCATGATGCTGGTAAGAACACATTTACGTTTACAGATAACTAAAAACGACGGTAGACGCTTACAGCTGTTGTCGGTAGTGCTGGGGCGTCATTCCGGTCCAAGTTTTAAACGCGCGGGTAAAGGCGCTGGCCTCAGAAAATCCGGTGCGCTGGGCAATGCTTTCAATCGACAGCTTGGATTTGCCAAGATAGTAGAGCGCGGTATCGTGCCGACACTGGGTTTTCACCTCATTGAAGGTGCTGCCCTCTTGGGCGAGACGACGGCGCAGGGTTTGTGGATGCAAGTTTAATTGCTCTGCAATCTCGTCAATGCCGGGGGTGTTAACGAGATTTTTATTAATAATAATACGGACCTGTGCTGTCCAACTTTTTTCCTTATATTGCTGAATAAGAAAGACCAAAATAGGGTGCTGTAAAAATCGGTGCAGAGATTGTTCGGTTTGCTTGGCAGGCAGCTCGGTAAGGCTGCGGTGAAATACCAGCTCGGTTTGGGGTTTGTCAAAGTAGATCGCTTGGCCCAAAAATAAATGCCGGTATTCCTCGGCGTGATCGGGGGCTGAGTATTCTAGGTTAACCGCAATTAAGGGCAGGTGCTGCTGGGTAAACCAACTGCTGAAACGGTGGAGATTAAACATAATTAATTCGAAGGCGTAGATCCCGTAAGGGTAGTTTGGGTCGCCACGATCAAGAATGAGTCGCGCCTCATCGCCGTTAATTTCGAAGCGTGGTTGCAGGCCCCATTCAAACATTTGATAAAAACGGCAATAGCGCGCCAGTGCATGGCCAAGGGTTGCGCAGTTAATAAGTGAATAGCACATATTAGTCCATGTGCCGGGCAGGTAGCGGCCGGGGCCATAGCCTAAAAATTCATCTTTCATTGCGCGCATGGTGATGGCTTGCAGCTTGCCAAATTTTACAGCCGGAATCCGAGCGTTTTGCTGCTTAAGCAACTCGGCAGATATTCCAGCTTCATGCAGTAGTTGCGCGGGGTCCAGCCCTTTTTCAGCGGCATTGCGGAGTACCGCATGAAGAAAATAGTTGGCAACCGAGATGTTGCGCATTGAGGAGATATTACTCATTTGTGCCTTTTTTAGCTGGTCTCATTGCGTCATTATGACTGGTTTTTGGGCATAGCAAGATAGTAAGAGCTAAAATACAGCTATAAGTATGTTTGTAGAACATAGGTAAAAGCGACTATATCACCGCAAGCGTACGTATATTAGTGTTGACTTAGCGTAACTACGACACTGTATTGAGGCGGTGAGAAAACCATAATAGCTGAGTAGCTCAGCACACCCATATATGAGTCTAAAGCATGGAAAAGTGTGATTGGAAGGTCATAAGTAAATTTGGCAAGAATGCAGGACTCAGCGGCTTATCAGCTTTGGCGGTATTCGTCAGCGCGGTAAGTAGTAGCTACGCGGCTAATACAGAGCCGGTCATGCTTGCTCGTGTTGATGACTTAGCCAGTTTGAGTCTTGAATCGCTAATGAATATTGATGTGGTATCTGTGTCGAAACGTAGCGAGCCGTTACAGCAGTCACCAGCAGCGGTATTTGTGTTAGATAGCAGTGCGATTATCCGCTCTGGTGTAAAAAGTATTCCCGAAGCGCTACGTTTGATCCCTGGTTTACAGGTGGCGCGCCTAGATTCTCACACTTATGCCATAACCGCTCGGGGCTTTAACTCGACCGTGGCCGATAAGTTGGAAGTGCTGATGGACGGACGGAGTCTTTATACGCCCTTATATTCAGGAGTGTTTTGGGACGCTCAAGATACCTTAATGGAAGATATTGACCGCATCGAAGTTATTCGCGGCCCTGGTGCGTCATTGTGGGGTGCCAATGCCGTGAACGGCGTTGTAAATATTGTTACTAAGGCGGCGGCAAAAACCCAAGGTGGCGTAGAACAAATTGGTGGTGGCGGTGAATATAAAGGCTTTGCGGCGTGGCGTTATGGTGGCGAAGTAGGCGAGCTGGGTCACTACCGCGTTTACGCCAAAACCACGCATTATAACGCTCAAGAAATTGCGGGAGCCGGTGACGCTAGCGACGCTCGTAACAATGATCAACTTGGCTTTCGGACCGACCTCAGGCTTAACGATAGCGATACCCTAAGTTTACAGGGGGATTTGTATAAGGGGCGGATAGCAAATCCACTAAGTAATATGGATGAGTCTACCAGTGGCCATAATGTAATTGCCCGCTGGAAGCGGCGTTACGATGACAACTCCGACACTGAAATACAATTTTATTACGATCAAATTAGTCGCGATGAAACGAGGACTTTTTCTGAGGACCGAAATATATATGATGTTGAAGTTAAACATCGTTTTGCAGTAGGTGAGCGTCAACATTTTGTGTTGGGTGGCGGGTACCATACGACGGATGACAATATTGAAAGTCTTAATCCCGCTGTGCTGAAGTTTGTGCCCGCCGAGCGTAAAGATGAGACTTTGGACTTTTTTATTCAAGATCAAATTGCATTGATAGAAAATAAATTACATCTCACTTTAGGTGCGAAATACGAAAATAACGATTATACGGGCGATGAATTTCAACCTAGTGCGCGCTTTAGCTATATTTTAAACGAACGTAATACGGCTTGGGGAGCAGTGTCGCGGGCTGTTCGTATTCCAAATCGCTTAGATCACACCTTAGATATTTATAACGGCGCTCTTGTTGGTGATGAAAGTTTCAGCTCCGAAGAAGTTGTGGCCTATGAGCTAGGTTACCGAGCTATTTTAAGCTCGATTCTGTCTACAGATATTGCCATTTTTTACAATGAATATGATGAGCTTCGTGCATTTTCGGGAACCTTTGGGGTGCCGCAGCCGGAGCCGATTCGGATTGTCAATGATGGCGCGGGACGCACCCAAGGGCTTGAGCTTACTGTTCGTTGGGAGCCGCTACCGGAGATAAAAGTGTTAGCGAGTTACGTTTATCAAGATATGGACGTGGCGGCCAAATTCGGTAGTAAAGATACCAATATTGCTAAGAATGACGAAAATGACCCCAATAATCAGTTTAACCTCCGAGTGGATTGGGATGTTGCGGAGAGCGTTTCTGTACAGACCCGTGCTCGCTGGGTTGATGGCTTAGATGATGTTGGGGTGAAAGCCTATTCCGCATTGGATATAACCGCGATATGGCGGGTGAGTAAAAGCGTTGAACTGTCGCTGCTGGGGACTAATTTGCTTGATCCCCAGCACGCTGAGTTTAGTGGGGGCAAAGAAATAAGCCGCAGCCTAACTGGACAATTTACATGGCATTTCTAAACTTGAAATTTATAAGGCCAGCATGGCTTTGTAGGCTGTTGATGACGGTGATGTTACCGTTATTTTGCACCTCGATATATGCCTATGCGGACAATAGTGAGTTGGAATACCGCGTTAAATCGGCTTTTCTGTTCAATTTTACCAAGTTTATCGAGTGGCCGGTGGCGGAGATCCCGCGCAGCGAATTTGTGATGTGTGTTGCTGGTAATCCGCAACTCCACAATAAGCTAATCGAAACCGTTGGCACCAAACAGAATAATGGTAAACCAATACAATTTACGATTATTAAACACCCAGGTGAAGCGCAATATTGTCAGATGGTGTTTTTGGGGTTTCCTGAGCGTGAGCGTTTAGGGGATTGGATTGGTGCCATGTCTGACCTTGCGGTACTTACCGTGAGCGACGAACAAGATTTCATAAACTTGGGCGGCATGATTCAGTTTGTCATTATTGATGGCAAAATTCGCTTTGATATCAATCAGTCTGCGGCAAATCGTTCGAGTATAAAAATGAGCTCGAAGTTATTGGGCTTGGCGCGCAATGTTAATTAATTACAAGGACTGTGTGGTTTATGATTCGCGGCGCTGATGTTCCAATTAGAGTTAAGTTGCTGTCTGCTATAGTTGGTACAACCTCTTTATGTTTGATCGCGACGGCAGCAGTGTTCGTTGTATATAATTGGTTTAGCGTGCGAACCACCTTAACCAATAATCTTGCGGCTGTTGCGGAGGTATTCACCTTAAATACCACCGCTGCGCTGAGCTTTAATGACGCGCCTGCCGCTACCGAAATATTATCGTCGTTACGGGCCAAACGCGAAGTACTGCAAGCCTGTATTTATAAACTTGATAACGAAGGCCAGGAAATATTATTCGCGCGTTATAGTAGCGGTGAGGATGACAGCCGGCTGTGTCCGCAAATCCCGCCGAGTGAAGATTTTTTTACGCATAATCACCTTGTAGTCGTTAGCCCAGTGATTTTGGGTAATGAGCGTATTGGCAGCTTGTATATTGAGCGAAGTCTAAGTGATCTGTGGGAGTCGACGCGCCTAGACAGTATTGTTGTAGCGCTAATGGTTTTAGCAAGTATTGGCATTGCCTCGGTTCTGTCACTGTTTTTGCAGCGTCTAATTTCAAACCCTATATTAGCTTTATTGGGAACGACTAAGGCGGTGTCAGTGGCTGGAGATTACTCGCTGCGTGCGATTCCGACTGGCAATGATGAGATCGGTGAACTGATTGCTGGTTTTAATAATATGTTGGTGCAAATTGAGAACCGCGATATTGCGCTTGAATCGACTAAAAAAGAGCTAGAAGTCAGAATTGACCAAGCCGATAAGGCCAATAGTGAGCTTGAGGAAGCGCTGACTAAATTAAAAGAAACCCAAGAACAGTTGGTGAATAACGAGAAAATGGCGTCGCTTGGTGGCTTGGTGGCGGGGGTCGCCCATGAGATTAATACGCCGGTGGGGGTGGGTGTGACCGCAGCGAGTACCCTTAGGGAAGATACTAAAGCGACAACAACGCTTTACGAGGCTGGTGAACTGACCAACTCTTCGCTTAAACGCTATTTTTCTACTTGCATGCAAGCTACCGAAATTATTCTTGGCAATCTGCAGCGCGCGGCAGATTTAATCCATAGCTTCAAACAAGTGGCGGTAGATCAAACCAGTAGCGAATATCGCATGTTTGAAATCAAACGCTATATCGATGAAACCTTGTTAAGTCTTAAGCCAAAGTTGCGCAGTACGGAGTTAAAGGTAGAGGTTGAGTGTGATCCCAATTTAGCAATTAATTCGGTGCCAGGCGCAATTTCCCAGATCATTACCAATCTAGTGATGAATTCCGTGCAGCATGGCTATGATGACGGTGTGTCAGGCTGTTTGCGAATTAGCGTAGAGGATCAGGCCAAGCATATCCATATTCGCTACAGCGATGATGGTAAGGGTATGCCGCCAGAGGTGTTAAAAAAGGTGTTCGAACCATTTTTTACAACTCGCCGCGGTTCAGGTGGCAGCGGTTTGGGGATGCATATTGTTTATAACTTAGTTACCCAGCAGTTGAGGGGAACAGTTAGTTTACGCAGTAGTCTCGGCGAGGGTAGCTCAGTGGATATTGTATTCCCCAAGCGGGAGTTGGACTGAGGTATTGATTGATGAGCACTGCGACGAGATGGTGTCCCCGACAGGATTCGAACCTGTGACCTGCCCCTTAGGAGGGGGCCGCGCTATCCAGCTGTGCCACGGGGACATCAAATGCGACTGTGGTCACCCATAACCGCGCCGCAGATTCTATAGTGATTAGCCTTGTGAATCAAAAAAAGCCTTATTTTACCAATGGTTCGCTGTAACTCGGCTCGCTGTCCCAGGGGAAGTGTATCCAGGTGTCTTGGGAGAATTCACGTACATAGTGCTCGGTTAGGGCCATGGCCTGCGGTTTCGCGTAAATCGTTACAAAGCAGGCCTTGGGAAGCAGCTCTTTAGCAATTTTGGCAGTTCCGCCAGTATCAACTAAATCATCAACAAGCAAATAGCCGTCACCATCGCCTTCAACGGTTTTTAGAATGTTGATTTTACCCTGTTGGTCGTGGTCGTAACTGGCAATGCACAAAGTGTCGACAACCCGCAAATTTAACTCGCGCGCGAGTATGGCGCCAGGCACTAGCCCGCCGCGAGCAATACTGATAATGCCCTTCCAGCTGCGGTCGGTGAGTTTGCGAGCAAGATTGCGGGTATCGCGGTGCAGTTCATCCCAGCTTAGGTAGTAAACGGGAATATTGGTGTCTGGCATGGTGTTGGCCTTTGTGCTGTCGGCAAAGGTGGCAGATTGTGCCGGATGACATGATTTACCGCAAGGCTCGAGACTTGGACTACTTTATTGTTTTGTCGGAATTTTGACGGCTAGTGATGATTCGGACTATTTTTGTAGTATAGTCAAAAAAATGACGGCACTGGTTCTATCTATGGTAACTGCTTTGCGCATTTTAATTTTGGCCCCTCAGTCATTAACTCAGCGTTTGGCTGCTGTTCTGCAGGCAGTGGGTGAAGAACAAGTTAGTAGCGATTACGTTGGCTTGGACGCTGATAATGTCGACGTGGTTTTCTATGCCGAACTGAATCCTGAACAGAGCGACTACTTAGCTAGATGCTCAGCGCTAAGGGTTCCAATTATATCTACCTCTAGCGTAAAGCCCCTTGCCGAGCATACTCTTAGCCTGCCCGATGATTTTTACTACCAAGATGTTTTAGAGTTGCTATATCGCCTTCGGACGATGATTGGTACAAGCGGCAAGTCGGATTGTTGCGCTGAGCCTAACGAGGATTTGGTTGGCAGCAGCGCGTCAATTGACGAGTTGCGGCGCTTGGTGCGGCAGGTGGCCGATAAAATGGTGACGGTCTTGATTACTGGGCCGTCGGGATCGGGTAAAGAAGTGGTGGCGCGAAGTCTCCATCGTCACTCGCTGCGTAGCAACGGGCCCTTTGTGCCGATTAATTGTGGTGCGATTCCGCGGGAGTTGCTGGAAAGTGAGCTTTTTGGCCATGAGCGGGGTGCATTTACCGGTGCGATATCCAGCCGCGCAGGTCGGTTTGAGTTGGCGGAAGGTGGCACCCTGTTTCTCGACGAAATTGGCGATATGCCCCTCGATATGCAGGTTAAAATTTTGCGGGTAATCCAAGAGCGCCAGTTTCAGCGCGTGGGCTCAGATAAAACGCGAGTTGCTGATGTGCGTATTATTGCCGCCACGCATCGGGATTTGGCCGCTATGATTACCGCTGGTGAGTTTCGTGAGGACCTCTATTACCGGCTTAATGTATTTCCATTACACGTGCCGCCACTGGCGGAGCGCCAAGAAGATATTCCGGATTTGATTAGGGTCTTGAGTCGGCAGTTAGAGGCTGATGGCCTGGGGCGCTTGCGTTTGGCGAGTTCGGCCATGCAGTCTTTGGCTCAGCAGCCGTGGTCAGGCAATATTCGCGAGTTGGCGAATTTACTTGAACGACTAATTATTATGTATCCCGACCAAGTGGTCGGCCTGGGCGATTTACCAGAAAACTATCGCTGGGCAGTAGAGTCTTGGCGGGAGCAGGGCGTTGCAGAGCATGCTGCGGGGCTGGAGACGGCGCCTAAATCTGCGCTTAGCTCGGCATTGCCCGAAGAGGGACTTGATATGAAAGCGAGTTTACAGGCCTTGGAGCGGTCGTGGATCGAGCAAGCCCTCGCCACGCATTTCGGAGTCGTTAGTAAGGCGGCTGCGCATTTGGGCTTGCGCCGAACCACCTTGATTGAAAAAATGCGCAAGTTAGAGATTTACGTCTAAGCTCCTGCAAATGTAGCTAGTTTGCTCTTTGCTGAGCTTAGCCACCTGCCAATTTCACTTGAAAGCCCTTGGCTTCCAGCAGGGTTTTGAGTGCTTGGCGATGATCACCCTGGAACTCCATGTCGCCATCTTTGATAGCGCCGCCGGTGCTGAGTTTTTGGCGCAATTCTTTAGCAAGGTTTTTAAAGCTGGCTTCGTCGAGCATCAGCCCCTTTACAATACTGACGCCTTTACCTTTGCGGCCTTTAGTTTCGCGGTGAATGCGGGCAATGCCGTCACCGTCGTGATTAGCTGTGTTGCGTTTTTTGCACTGGCATTGCTCACTGGGCTGTTGGCAATCGGGACACAAGCGGCCCTGTTCGGTGGAATAAACAAGTCTAGACACGAATTTCTCCTATTTTACGCTGTGCTGATTATAATGGCTGCGCGCCGTCGGTGGCGCCTTTCTTAATCAAAACCCTTAGTGGAGTTTATACCAATGGCCAGCGATATTTCTGCCCAACTCATTGACTTGCAAAGTCAATTTGCTTTTCAGGAAGATTTACTCGGGGCTCTCAATGAGCGAGTGATTGCTCAGGATCGTGAACTGCTGGAAATGCGACGCGCTATTGCCCAGCTGAGTGAGCAGCTTCGTCAGCAGAATACTGACGCCGAAGGTGCTGCGCAGACGATAGAGTCAGACCGTCCGCCGCACTATTAACAGGCAGGTAACTTGGCTTGGCATTTGCGGCTGGGTTTATTTTGTAAAGGGGGCCGCAGGCGAATGTCTGCGGCCTTTTTAAACTTATTTCAGTACAGAAACTTCTTCGGCTTGGGGGCCTTTCTCGCCTTCACTCAGCACGAATTCAACTAGCTGACCTTCATTGAGGCTGCGGCGACCACGACCTTGGCCGCGAATCGAGCGAAAATGCACAAACACGTCGCCGCCGGCGTCGCGGGTAATAAAGCCATAGCCTTTACTCACGTTGAACCATTTTACGGTGCCGCGTTCGCGCTGACTTTTAAATTTGTCTGCCAAGTCGGGCAGCATTGGTGAAAGTAGCATGGTAAGTACAAGTGCAATGCCTACGATGGTGGCGGGAACGGCTTGTAGGGTGTTAAAACCGAGAAGGTGTAGAGCCCAAACACTGGCAAAACTTAAGGTGGCAATAAGAATAGTTCTAATTATCAATAACATAAAAATCCAAATATAGCTGAAGTTGAAATATCACAAAGTTGTTTAGTGGGTCTGAACGCGATAAACCCGCGCGCAAGCATAGCATTTTCTAATGGAAACGTCGCGGCAGAGCTTATGTTTACCCAAGAGTTGGCAGGCCATTGGCAGGTATTAAATGCGCCGGTTGTGGGTTTTAAGTCATTTTCAGCTACCCTTAATAAACGTAACCCCCTTGCGCGGCGGTACTTTAGTGGAAATTACGCATAGTTACCGACGCCGCGGGCAGGCATGATTATGGTGTTAACTAAGGCTGGGGTATATTCGTGCGCGATTGGATGGAATCTAAGGAGGGAGCAAGCTACGCTAGGCGGAATCGCGTTATTCTGAACCTGTCGATAGTGACCTTGTTTCTGTTGATGTTTCTGGTCGCCGCCTCCGAAGTTATTACGCTTTTTGGTGCGTCTGATAAGCTCGAGAGGAGCGAGAAATTAGCTGAGAGCTATCACTCCCGAGAAGACGGTCTGTTTGCCTTGGATGCGGTGCTCAACCGTGGTCTCGCTATAAATGAGTTGGTTGACGCTATGGCTGAGGGCGACTTATTCGCTGCCGATAGCGCGCGCACGCGTCTCATCTCCGCACGCCAGCTTTTACTCAGTGATGCTATGGCGGATTTTCCAAAGGCGATGCGCACCGATCTCGCTAGTTTGCTCAATATTTACATTTCGTATGAGCGAAATCATGCGGAAAGCGTCGACACCATAATATTGCCACTTAATCCGCAGCTAGATACCCACTCCCTGATTACCGGTCTGCAAAATTTGCGAGCCGATCAAAAGAAATGGATGGCTCAATTGGCAGCGGGTGGTTTGGATGAGCGCCGTTTATGGAGCTCCCAGTCAGCTATTGTGGTGTTTTTTATATTGCTGGGCTTTATCCCATTGTTTGGTGGCATTGTGACTTCGCGGCGTTTTGCCCGTGAGCATTTGCTGCTTTTAGAAACCCGCGAGAACTTTAATCACCTTATCGACAACCTGCCTGGCTTAGTGTTGCTGACGAACCGCAGCGGCGAAATTCTCGCTGCGAGCAATTCGCTTGCCGAGTATTTAGGTCATTCCCGCGAATGGTATGAGCATGCGTCGGTGGCGCAGCTATTACCCAAACGTTTTCGCCAGCAATACCAGCTCTACAGCAAAAACTATCTCGATACTAAGGGTGAGATGGTCAAGGGCCGCGAGCTGTTGGTTATGAATGCTGGGGGCAAGGAATTACCCGTCGAGCTGCATTTTGGCCATTTCGATACCAGTGAAGGCGAGGTATTGCTGGTTTGCTTTAGAGATGTGACCGAACAGCGGGCCCTATATCAGCGCTACCAGCATCTTCAGAAACGCTTTGATATGACGATGACGGCGTCGCGCGATGGGCTATGGGATTGGGACCTAGAAGCTAACGAAGTGTTGTTTAGCGCGTCTTGGCTAGAAATGATGGGTATTCGGAACGGGCACCCCTTGAATGGTTTTGTGGTTTTTAAGGATGCGGTGCACAGTGAAGATCGGCAGCGTGTCGAGCGCGAGGTGGCACAGTTTTTAAAGAGTAAGGATTTATTATTCCGCACTGAGCACCGTCTGCGGAGTCGAGACGGGCGGATTTACGACATTGTGAGTCGTGGCTGCGCACTGCGTAACAAAGAAGGAAAGGTGGTGCGCATGGTGGGTGTGCATTCCGACGTAACCTCCTTTAAAGAGGTGGAGCGGGAAGTGCGGCGTTTGAATCGCAATCTGGAAGATCGAGTTCGATTACGCACCCAGCAATTAGAGCAAGCTTTGGTCAGCGCTGAGGCGGCCAATAGCGCAAAAGCGGCTTTCTTATCGGTAATGGGCCATGAGATTAGAACCCCAATGAATGGGGTGATTGGTATGGCTGATTTATTGGCAAAAACGAAATTAGATCGAGAGCAGCAAATGATGCTCAATACCGTGCGTCGCTCGTCATTAAGTCTATTAACTACACTTGACCATATTCTAGATTATGCGGCACTTGAGTCGGGTGGCGTGGAAATTGTTCCAGAAGAATTCCAGCTCATTGAATTTGTTGAAGGTATTGCGGACAGCGTGGGCTTGCAGCTCGCCAAAAATAAACAGCGTTTTATTTTGCACATAGCTGCTGATCTGCCTGCGCAGGTTAGTGCAGACGCCGGCAATTTGCGCAAAGCGCTACTGGCCTTAATTGATAATGCAATTAAGTTCTCGGTGTACACCGCGCCGCACGGTATTATCCAGCTGCGGCTGGGTTTGTCTGCTGATCAATCTGGCTTGCGCACTGGACAGCAGCGTTTGGAAATTAAGGTCATCGAAAATGGCATTGGTATTTCGAGTGAACAGCGCGGCCAACTCTTTGAGCCGTTTGTGCAAATAGAAAATAGTCGCACCCGTCGTTTCGGCGGCACCGGACTGGGCTTAGCAATTGCGTCGCGCATGGTTAAGCTTATGGGGGGGCGCCTTTCACTGACCAGCAGTGCTGGCCAAGATACCTGTTTTACGCTGAAAATTGCCCTTGATGTGCCTGAAGTGTCGCCTGTTGTTGAGTCGCTTCGCAACGTTACGGTTTTAGCTTGTATTCCAGAGAAACTGCTGCGCAATGCGGTAGCCGCAACTCTTGAGCGGCATAGCTATAAGCTGCAATGCTTCGAATCGCCAGCAGAGTTAGCGGCGCAAGTTGAGGCGTTAAGCGGTGAGGGAATAGTGTTGGCCGGTGCCGACAATCACGAAATATTGGATTGTTGCACGGACCAAAAATTAAAGATTATTAAATTAAGTGAGCGGCCGCGAGGTAAGGCCACTTTGGGTTTGGATGTGGTGTATACGGACCCATTATTACCCTCGGCGCTAATGCGGGCCTTAGAGCGTGAACAACGGGTGCTAAACCCAGCCATAGGCGGGTGACCCTGGCCTGTCAGCTTATCGGCTCGGATTAAGCGTTGCGCCGCTATATCTGTTTTTTGCCGTTCAGACTTTTGTCACGTCTTCAGCCTGTAAGCCTTTAGGACCATTAATTAAATTAAACTCCACGGTTTGCCCTTCGTCTAAGGTGCGATAACCATCGCCGCGAATAGAGCGGAAATGCACAAAGACATCGCTGCCCTCACTGTGGCTAATAAAGCCAAAGCCTTTCGCGTTATTAAACCATTTAACTGTTCCTGAAACGCGTTCACTCATCGTTGTACCTCGTAGAAATACTTGTGGTTGGGAATGATGCTAAAGGAATCGCTTTTGCAAAAAAGTCGGCCGTAGCGCTTGGCCAGCAGTAAGTTGTGGCTTTATTTTGGTCAAAAGATGGGGGAAAGAAAGGCAATGCAGGTACTGCAGGAGAGGGGTGCGCTGAAAAATGCAGCGCTTGGCAAATACGTGCAAGCATCACTATACGGCGGGGTATCGGGCCAGTGTTAGGCCCTACTATAACGGCTTTAGCGTATTTGTCTACGGTTTAGGCGGTTATAGCAGGGCGCTATTAGCTTTTTTGTGAGCTACTTACAGGGCTTGGATGCTCTTGATTTGCTCAGACAGGGTTTGCTGCGCGGCTTGCTGGGCGGCGAGTTTTTCCTGCTCTTTGGCGACAACGTCTGCTGGGGCTTTGTCTAAGAAGCCAGCGTTACCGAGTTTGCCTTGAATGCGCTGGATGTCTTTGTCGAGCTTTTGAATCTCTTTTTCAAGGCGGGCAATTTCAGCCACTTTATCGATTAAGCCGGACATCGGCACCAATACTTCCATGCTGCCAACCAATTGCGTTGCCGACATGGGCGCTTCGTCGCTGGCGGCTAGCCACTGAATGTCGTCAAGTTTGGCGAGTTTACTCAGCGCTTGGCGGTTGCCATTGAGGCGGCGCAAATCTTCGTCGCTGCCGTTTTTAAGCAGCAAACTGAGGGTTTTGCCCGGTGGTACGTTCATTTCGCCACGAATATTACGGATGGCTAAAATGACACTTTTTAGCCACTCGGCGTCGGCAATCGCATCGCTGTCAATTTCTTCGCTGGCGGCAATGGGGTAGGCCTGCAGCATAATAGTGTCGCCGCCAGCCTTGAGGCTAATGCCGGCAATGGGTGCTACTCGCTGCCAAATTTCCTCGGTGATAAAGGGCATAAAGGGGTGAGCCATACGCAGCGTGGCTTCTAAAACCCGAATCAAGGTGCGGCGGGTGCCGCGCTTGGCTTCTGCGCTGGCGTTGTCGTCCCAGAGTACCGGTTTAGACAGTTCGAGATACCAATCGCAGTACTCGTTCCAAATGAATTCGTAAATGGCTTGCGAGGCGTGGTCGAGGCGGTAGGCGCTCATGGCGTCGGCAACGGTCTGCTCGGTTTGCTGCAGGCGCGAGATGATCCAGCGGTCGGCTAAGCTCAGCTCTACGGCCTCGCCATTGATGCCGCAGTCCTGCTCTTCGGTGTTCATCAGCACGTAGCGGGCGGCATTCCAAATTTTATTGCAGAAGTTGCGGTAGCCTTCAAGGCGTTTCATATCCCAGTTTATGTCTCGGCCGGTTGAGGCTAATGAGAACAGGGTAAAACGCAGGGCGTCGGTGCCGTGGGCGCCGATACCTTCGGGGAAGGTGTTGCGGGTGGCCTTGGCGATTTTCTCGGCGAGCTGGGGTTGCATCATATTGCCGCAGCGCTTGTCGAGCAGGGCGTCGAGTTCAATGCCGTCAATCATATCTAGCGGGTCTAAGACGTTGCCCTTAGACTTGGACATTTTCTGGCCCTGCTCGTCACGGATTAGGCCGGTAACGTAAACGGTTTTGAAGGGCACTTGCGCCTCGCCGTTTTCGTCTTTATTAAAGTGCATGGTCATCATGATCATGCGCGCCACCCAGAAGAAAATAATGTCGAAGCCGGTAACCAAGACATCGGTGGGGTGGAAGGTTTTCAGGCGTTCGGTTTGCTCAGGCCAGCCGAGGGTGCCGAAAGTCCACAGTGCGGAGCTGAACCAGGTGTCCAGCACGTCATCATCTTGCTTGAGTTCAAGACTGTCGGCTAGCTGATATTTTTCTCTGGCCTCGGCTTCGTTGCGGGCAACATAAATATTGCCCTCGCTGTCGTACCACGCGGGAATGCGGTGGCCCCACCACAGCTGCCGCGAGATACACCAGTCTTGAATGTCGCGCATCCAGCTGAAATACATATTCTCGTACTGCTTGGGTACAAACTCGATGCGGCCGTCTTCAACCGCTTCAATCGCTGGTTTGGCGAGGGCCGCGGTGGCAACAAACCACTGGTCGGTGAGCATGGGTTCAATGACCAGCCCTGAGCGGTCGCCACGGGGTACTTTAAGGGCGTGGTCGTCGACTTTTTCAAGCAGACCTGCGCTGTCTAAATCGGCAACAATTATTTTGCGCGCCGCGTAGCGGTCTAAACCAGCGTAGCTGGCGGGCAGGGTTTTATCGAGCTCGGTATTCTCTGAGCTATCGCTATTGAATATTTCGGCTTCTGTGCGCACCGCGGCGTTTTGATCGAGAATATTAATCATCGGCAGCTTGTGGCGCTGACCAACCGCGTAGTCGTTAAAATCGTGGGCGGGAGTGATTTTTACGCAGCCAGTGCCAAATTCACGGTCTACATAGTCGTCGGCAACAATCGGAATTTGACGGCCAACTAAGGGCAGGGTGATAAATTTGCCGATCAGTGAGGCGTAGCGCTCATCTTTTGGATTCACCGCAACGGCGGTGTCGCCAAGCATGGTTTCGGGGCGAGTGGTGGCAACTACGAGATAATTTTTGCCGTCGCTAGTGGTGGCGCCGTCGGCAAGTGGGTAGCGGAAGTGCCACATAAAGCCTTTTTCGTCGGTGTTTTCGACTTCAAGGTCAGAGATGGCAGTGTGCAGTTTGGGGTCCCAGTTAACGAGGCGTTTGCCGCGATAAATCAGTTTGTCGTCGTAGAGGCGAACAAAAACTTCCTGCACGGCTTTGTAAAAACCGTCGTCCATGGTGAAGCGTTCGTGGTTCCAGTCTACCGAGGCGCCGAGGCGGCGCAGCTGGCGGGTGATGGTGCCGCCAGACTCTTCCTTCCACTCCCAAACCTTGTCTAAAAAGGCGTCGCGGCCCAAGTCGTGGCGAGTTTGGCCGGTTTCAGCGGCGAGTTTGCGTTCAACCAGCATTTGGGTGGCGATACCGGCGTGGTCGGTACCCACTTGCCAGAGCGTGTTTTTACCCTGCATACGGTGGTAGCGGGTTAGGGCATCCATGATGGAGTCTTGGAAGGCGTGGCCCATGTGCAGACTGCCGGTGACATTCGGCGGCGGAATCATGATGCTGTAGGCGTCGCCTTTACCCTGCGGCGAAAAATAGCCGCTTTCT
This sequence comes from Zhongshania guokunii, assembly GCF_040892635.1. NCBI lineage: Bacteria > Pseudomonadati > Pseudomonadota > Gammaproteobacteria > Cellvibrionales > Spongiibacteraceae > Zhongshania > Zhongshania guokunii. The sequence continues at coordinate 28,334 of NZ_JBFRYA010000012.1, forward strand.
TCCCAGTTTTGATACCACTTAGTTTCGATGTCGGCGGGCTGAAATGTCTTGTCCATGGTGTCTCGATAATGTGTTTAGCGATAAATGACGCCGCGCCAGCCATGGCGGAACTCACTTGGCTGCATAGGAATACGGCGATTAAAAAGGGAGCAAGTATACTGAGTTTTGGCCGTTCTGGCTAAAGCTGAGGGGGATTTATATAGGCGTATTTTCTTGGCAGTGATTAGCTGTTGTGGTGTGCTTGCTGGTGCCAGCGCTCGAGTAGGGATTCATCAAGGCTGAGTAGACGTTTGCGCAATTCGGCTTCAATGCTGGGCATCATGGAGTCAATCACATCTTGAATTAACAGTTCACGTGCGTAGTCATCGTCGTGGTGATGCGCGGAGGCTGGAGGCGTTGGTTCTTGGGCGACTGTTTGTGGCGCGTATTGGAATTCGACGCCAGCGTCGCTAAAGCGTGGTTCATCGTGGTTTTTGGCGTGGAAAGCGGCGCTGGGGCCGATTTCGATAATGTCCTCTAACAAGGGGATTGAGGCGAGGTCGATGCCATTGGTATCGAGGAGTACCGCTTGCAGGGCTTCTAATTCCCCAAGCAGGGGTGCTTTGTCTTTGGCCATAATAATCGTTGCTAGCTGTTGATGGTGTGCGAGTTTAGCGGGTAGCCGCGATTCTTGTAAAAACTATAACGCTGCCGCGATGCCTTTAGACTTGCCTCATCCTTGCTGACAATCTCGGCAAGGCGTTGAAAGCGACTAAAGAAGGCGGGGGTTTCCCGCGCGGTATTAATCAATACATCACAGTGCTCCCCGGCGTACTCACCGCAGCCGACCAATACTGGGTTAGTGTCGGCGGGATGACAGCTGTGGGGAATAAAACTCTCGTCGCGGAAATTCCACAGCAATTGATTGATTGCGTCGGCGGCGTCGCCGTCTTCGCAATGCAAATACACCTCGCGGCCACTGCGATAGGCTTTTTCCGCCAAGCGGCAGGCGTATAGCATTGCCGCTGCGGCGGTGTCCTGATTAAGGATGTAAAAGTCTATCTTGGTCATGGCTTAGCTGCCGACCTTGCTCATTAAATAGTGGCAGAGCAAGCTCACCGGCCGGCCGGTTGCACCCTTGTTGGCGCCGCCAAGCCACGCGGCACCAGCGATATCGAGGTGAGCCCAGCGGTAGTCCTTGGTAAAGCGCGACAGGAAACACGCGGCAGTGACGCTGCCGGCTTCGGGGCCGCCGATATTGGCCATATCGGCAAAGTTGCTGTCGAGCTGGTTTTGGTAGTCGTCCCACAGTGGCATATGCCATGCGCGGTCTTGGGCGAGCTGACCCTGAACGAGTAGTTCTTGGGCAAAGCTGTCTTCATTGCTGTATACGGCCGATGCATGCTTGCCGAGGGCGACAACGCAGGCACCGGTCAAGGTGGCAATGTCGATGACCGATGCGGGCTTGTAGCGTCCAGCATAGGTAAGGGCGTCGCACAATACCAAGCGGCCCTCGGCATCGGTATTGAGTATTTCAATGGTTTGGCCAGACATGCTGGTCACCACATCGCCGGGTTTGGTTGCGCCGCCGCTGGGCATATTTTCGGCGGCGGCAACTATCCCAATCACATTAAGTTTTAAGTCCATGTCGGCAATGGCGTTGATCGTGCCGACCACGCTGGCGGCGCCGCACATATCGTATTTCATCTCGTCCATTTTAGCGCCGGGCTTTAAGCTGATACCGCCGGTGTCAAAAGTAACGCCCTTGCCCACTAATACATGGGGGCGAGTGCCTTTTTTACCGCCGTTATATTCCATAACAATCAAGCGCGCACCTTGGTCGCTGCCGGCGCTTACCGACAGCAGCGCGCCCATGCCCAGCTGTTTCATTTTCTTCTCGTCGAGCACGTTTACAGTGACCGATTCAAATTTGCGACCGAGGCTGCGGGCCTCGCTGGCAATGTATTCTGGGGTGCAAATATTGCCAGGCAAATCGCCGAGTTCGCAGGCGGTATTAATACCTTTGCCAATGCTGATGCCGACTTGGATGACCTTGCGATTGGCTTCGGTGTTTGCGCCCTGCAGGGTGGCGCGGCGCATCGATAGTGGCGTCTTGGGTTTGCTAACGGTTGCGGTGTAGCGGTAGCTTGAGCTGACGAGTAATTGCGAAATGCGTTGGTATGCCCAAGTGGGCTTGCGGTCGCTAATGCTGATGTTATCGAGTAAATAGCTGACGTCTTTGCAATCTGCTGCAGCGGGGGTTGCGATGCTGGCCTGAATAATTTTATCAAAATTGCTGTCGCTAAGGCTGGCGCTGTCACCGGCGCCAATCACCAATAAACGGCGGGCTTTGAGGCCGCTCACGGTTGGCAGGTAGAGTGTCTCGGCAATTTTGGCTTTAAAATCGCCACGTTTAATTAATTGGCTGAGTGCGCCGCCACTGGCTGTGTCCACGGTTTTTGCAAGGTCTGAACTCAGGGCCGCATCGGTGATGAGGATCAGACAATCGGTATTAACAGTGGTGACATCTTTGCAGGGCTTAAGGCTAATTTGCATGGATACTCTCGCAGACAGTGGGCGGATTAGTGATAATGTTTGCCATTATTATGGACCGAATGAATTTATTGGCAACGGTGCGGCGTAAAGGCAGTGTTCTGAGCTTAGTGTAAAGGGTATCATCTGCGCGTGAAATACTTAGACGCAAAGACATAGCGTGCTCTGAGCAATAGTGAATGAGCTGGGGCGATGGAGATATGGCTGTTTGATTTTATTTAGGTACCTTGCCAGCGAGATGCTGAAGACGGTGTTTGCCGTGACCTTGACCTTGTTGGTCATCATCATGAGCGGCCGCTTTGTGAAGTACCTAGGGCAGGTAGCGTCTGGGGATTTTGCTCCCGACGTGCTTCTGCTCGTGATGTTATACCGCTTACCCAATTTCCTAGAAGTCGTGTTACCCCTTGGCCTGTTTATCGGTATTTTATTGTCATATGGCCGGCTCTATGTCGACAGCGAAATGACGGTAATGAGTGCCTGTGGTATGAGTCGCCGCCGCTTGCTGACCTATACCATGATTCCAGCTCTATTTACCGCGGGCATCGTCGCCTACGTGAGCTTAATTCTCACCCCGTCTGGAATTCAGGCCTATCTCGACCTGCTGGCCGACAGTAAATCAGAGATCGGTGTTAAAGCGGCGGTTGAGGGACGCTTTCGCTTAGATAAGGCTTCCGGTCGGGTGACCTACATCGAAAAAGCCAATCGCGACGATCAGACCATGACAGGGGTGTTTATTGCCCAGCCTGAGCCAGTGCAGGCCGACGGCCGGCCCTTGTTATCTTTAGTTACTGCGGCCGAGGGGCGTTTTCAGGTCGATGAAAAAACGGGACTGCGGTATTTGGTGTTAGACAGCGGCGTCCGCTATGTCGGCCAATCTGGTGATATGGACTACCAAGTAACGAGTTTTAACCGTCTTGACCAATTGCTGCGCGATCCCGAGGAAAAAACCTATCGCCAAGAGCTCGATGGCAAAGACACCTCCGCGCTGTGGGGGTCGAGTCAGCTAGAAGATATTGCCGCAATCCAGTGGCGGGTCTCACTGGGGCTGCTAGTGCCTATCGCTGCGCTTATCGCGGTGTCGTTGAGTAAAACCGATCACCGCCGCGGTCGCTACGGCAAAATGTTTCCTGCGTTTATGATTTATATGGTGTATCTGGTTTGTTTAAACGCAGTGCGCGATGCTATTGCCAAGGGGCAGTGGCCAGCATTTCCAGGTATGTGGGTAGTGCATGGGGTGTTTTTGGTCCTTGGCTTGCTGCTGTTGTATAGGGACAGTATGCACAGACACTGGGTGCTGAGTTGGAGACGTCGACGTGCGTAAATTAAATCGCTATATCGGCCGCACTGTCGCCGGCGCCATTTTATTGGTGTTGATGGTAATTGTTGGCCTAGATCTTTTGTCTGAACTGGTGGATGGCCTTAAGGAAATTCGCGGGGATTACACCTTTGTTTCGGTGTTGAAGTATGTGGCGATGATTGCGCCGGGCAGCTTTTACGATTATTTGCCCTTTGCCGCCCTTGTTGGCTGCTTGTCTGGACTTGGTTCGCTGGCAAGTAGCAGTGAGCTTATCGTGATGCGCGCGGCAGGGGTGTCTACCTGGCAGCTGTTGGCGGCCGTCATTAAACCGACTTTGATTTTGACTTTAGTGGGCCTGTGCGTGGCGGAGTTTGTTGCGCCAGTGTCGCAACAAATAGCAGAAAGCCAGCGCGCGGTAGCCCTGCAAAAGACCGCCAATATCCACTCGCGGCACGGCATGTGGCACCGCGAGGGCCAGCAGTTTATGCATTTTAATGCTGTGCAGCCCAATGGCGTGTTGTTTGGCGTTAGTATTTTTAGTTTCGATGATGACCGGCGCTTGGAGACTAACACCTTTGCCGAGCGCGCCTATTTTATTGACGGTCACTGGACGCTTGAAGATGCCAAGGTGGTTAGCTTGACTGATAAAGGCGCCACCCAGCAGCATTTTCAGCAGCTGGATTGGGATTCAGGCCTGTCGCCAGACCTATTGAATATTTTGGTATTAGACCCACAGGACTTGTCGATTAGCGGCTTGTGGCGCTACGCCCATTATTTGAAAAAGCAGGGTTTGAATGCCGGTGACTATGAATTGGCATTTTGGAATAAATTGCTGCAGCCGCTCACCATTATGGGCATGGTTTTAGTGGCTATCTCATTTATCTTTGGGCCGCTGCGCAATGTCACTATGGGTTTTCGGATCTTTGTGGGGGTGATGGTCGGTATTGTCTTTCGCACGGCCCAAGATATTCTTGGGCCATCCAGCATGGTCTATGGCTTTGATCCAATATACGCCAGTTTGCTACCCATTGTAGTGTGTTTTATGGCGGGTGTTTATATGCTTAGCCGGCGTGCATAAACAATTTATTTTTTACTTGGTTTAGGCAGTGCACGTAGACGTGTATTCGAGGCCCGGTCGTGCCAAGCAAGGCCGTCTTTATCTATCCAGATCCACCAGTAACCCAGCCCGGCCAGCCCCAGTGCCGGCACCGCGACTGCGAGCCTAACCAGGCATTGGCCCCAGCTGGGTTTGCCGCCATCGCTGCTTTCCAACTTAATCCGCCAGGCTTGCATACCGAGCGTTTGGCCACTTTTACGCCAAAACCAGCTGTAAAAGGCGACAATCAAACTCAATAAATAGACTCGGTACCAGCCGCCTTCCAGCGGTGAATTCAAATCGTGGACCACGCTATCGTTAGCGGCGTTATTGCTCATTATTTCTGGGCTAAGTAGCAGCGCCGGAATTAGGCTGGCAACAAATAAGATGGCGAATAATAAGAAACAGTCATACACAATGGCGGCGAGACGGCGAAATGCGCCTGGAGCGGAGAGTTCGGTAGTCATTTAGAGCAGCCCAAGTTCAAAAACTGCCGCATTGTAGCAGAGCTACGCGAGCTTGCGCGTGATCTACGGGCTTAAAACGCGAGGGCAACACCGAGCGTGACCGAGTCACTGCGCAGGTGCACGGTGTAGTCTGTTTCAAATTGAGTAAAACTCGGGGCAGCAATGCGGCCCTCCTCGTCTGGCAGGTAGCGTTTGGCGCCACTGCTGCGAGTGTGAAAGGATTTATACAGGGATTTAATGCCCATCTTGAGCAGGGCGCGAACTGCATCGCCGCCTTGCTTGCCGTTGTCTTGGTCCATCCACACCTGATTAAAACGGGCCTGATTGGCATTAATGGCCTGGAAATTACCGCTGACGGTATTGCGCTCTATGCAAAAGCTGACCGTGGGCTGGTAGCCGAGCTTTTGACCGTGGGGCAGTGTTATATCGTTTGGAGCCTGCGAGCCCCAGTTTTCAGCGACGCTAGTCAGTGATATCAAGCCCAAGGCAATGGCGGCGAGGCTTTTCAGCCATATAAAATGGGTTTTAGCAGATTGGTAAGCATTTTTTATATTATTCATTGCTTTAGTCTCCGTTACCGGCGCTGTAACTGTTGGAAAATAGCTTACTCGCCCGCATACTAAGGGAGAATAAGTAGATGTACTTTGCCGACTGCGGTCTTGTCTCGATGGGGCTAGGGAGCCGCCGAAGGCTGGCGCGATTGGCGCGTATAAAAAATAAAATCGGAAGGGAAATAAGCTAAATGCGGGTTTTATTGATAGAAGATGACACCAGTGTGGCGGAATATATAGTTAAAGGCTTGCGCGAAAGCGGCTATCAGGTTGAACACGCGGCCGACGGTAAAACCGGCTTAGTTAAGGCGACAACGGAACAGTACGACGCGCTGATTGTTGACCGTATGTTGCCCCATGTAGATGGGCTTACCATTATTCAAACCCTCAGAGCGGCTAACGACAGCACTCCAGCGCTGATTTTAAGTGCGCTTGGCGAAGTTGACGATCGGGTGAAAGGATTGAAGGCGGGCGGTGACGATTATCTGGTTAAACCCTTTGCCTTTGCCGAGTTGTTAGCCCGTATTGAGGTGATGCTGCGCCGCCAAGAGGCTGGATCAGCAGTAACACGCCTTAAAGTGGCTGATTTAGAAATGGATTTGCTCGCGCACAAGGTTTCGCGTGCCGGCCAGCCTTTTAATTTACAGCCTAGAGAGTACAAATTGTTGGAGTATTTGATGCGTCACGCTGGTCAGGTGGTGACGCGGACTATGCTCTTAGAAAATGTGTGGGACTATCATTTTGACCCGCAGACCAATGTTATTGATGTGCATATCAGCCGCCTGCGTCAGAAAATTGATAAGGGTTTTGACAAGCCTCTGCTGAATACCGTACGCGGTGCTGGATATATGTTGGATGATTCTCAGTAAAATATTTACCAGCTTCACTTTCCGGTTTTTGGTTAGCTATGTAGCGTGGCTGAGCCTTTCGGTTTTTATGGTGTTGGCGCTTATCTACGCGTTTATTGCCTACGACTTTTTCGCAGAAGTTCATCACTCGGTTACCGACGAACTGGGGGCCTTAAGTCAGGCCTACCAAGAGGGCGGGGAGCAGGCTGTTGAAGAGTTTGTGCAAGTGCACAGCGGCCCAGATCGTCTGATCCGATTTTTTTACTTTGTTGGTGATGAACACCTCAATAAAGTCGCTGGTAACCTCGACGAATGGCCAGACAGCGAAGAGTATCGCAACGGCTGGCTGGGCTTTAATTTTGAGTCCATGCTCGACGACGCCGACTCGGTGGGCACTGAATTTATCGCTAGATCAAAGCAATTGCCTGGCGGTGAGCATGTCTTGGTGGCTCGTCATTATGCGGATGTGCTGAATAGCACCAAACTGGTTGCCGGCGCCTTAACGCGCAGCATGGTCGCCACCATACTGCTGGGCACTATTGGTGGCGCTATTGTTGCCGCCTTGAGTTTACGGCGAGTGGAGCACATTAATATTACTCTGCGGCGGATCATGTCGGGCGATTTGTCTGAGCGCATTGATATTAAAAGCAGTCGCGGTGATTTTTTACGCTTGTCAGAAAGCGTCAACCAAATGCTAGACCGAATCGAGGTGTTAATGATTGGGGTGCGGCAGGTATCTGACAACATCGCTCACGATCTGCGCACGCCACTAACCCGGTTGCGCAATAAACTCAGCAATTTACATGATAATTGCGCTGACCCAGGCAACCGTGAAGAAGTGGAAGCCCTAATTGAAGAGGCCGACGGCCTGCTTGGTACTTTTAGTGCGCTGTTGCGTATCGCGCAAGTGGAGTCGGGTAATCGCCGCTCTGGTTTTGCCAGTGTCGATTTGTGCACATTGGTGTCGGATGTTATTGAATTGTATGAGCCGCTGGCGGGCGAGAAGGATCAAATTTTCCACACTGGCCTGGCGAAGGTTGGCAGCTTTAACGGCGATCGCAATCTGCTGTTTCAGGCCGTGGCTAATCTCGTTGATAACGCCATTAAGTACACTCCCGCGGGCGGTAAAGTTCAGGTGAATTTGGCCGTGGAAAATAATGTGGTGCGGATTGAAGTGGCCGACAGTGGCGTCGGTATTCCTGAAGAAGATCGTGAGAAGGTATTTCAGCGGTTTTTCCGTGTTGAGCACAGCCGCAGTCAGCATCCTGGCAACGGTCTGGGTTTAAGCTTGGTGCAGGCGGTTGTGAAATTACACGACGGTTATATCGAACTGAAAAATAACAAGCCGGGCTTGCGGGTGGTATTGCGCTTTCCTCGGCAAGATACGCTTTCGTCTTAATAATGGCGCGCTTACAATCTTCTATTCAAAGCTATTATACATAGCGGCGGCTATTTCAAGCTTAAGTGGCTGGTGTCAGGGGTAGGGTGATTGGCGGCTGGTTTTTCGTCTAAAACTGGTGTGCCAATATCGCAGAGACTGAGATCAGCGGTTAGTGCATCGAGGTCAACCTCTATTTGGGCGAGACTTGGCGGAAGTAAGTCGTCGCCAGCCTGCGCCAAACTAAAATCATCGGTATTGGGCTCGGGCACTGGTGGGCGCTCATCGGCGTCTGCCAAGATTACGCCGCTGGCGGCTAGGCTAAGGTGGTCGGTATCGGGGGCGGCGGTCGCGATAAAATGGCGTTCTTCCTCGCGCAAAACCGGTGTGCCAGGGGGGCTCATACTGAGACTGCTTGTCGTTGGCGTAGCGCTTTGAGGCGTTGGTTCGGCAACAGGCGGAGTTGCTGTTTCCCCCCTAGGTGCGGCACTACTGGCTTGGGCTAGGGTGATTACCCCAATTTTGGCAAACAGGGCTTGATAGCGCTGTAGGTCCGCCTCACTCAGATCTTTTCGAATTCTATTAGGTCGGCCATTGAGCAACTTTTCAATTTGATCGACTGGCCGCTTAAAGAGCGCAGAGAGCTGGGTAAGCGCGGCATCGCGGCTGTGGCCAGGCGCCAATTCGCCGGTCATGATAAGGTCAAAGTGGGGTGTGGTCATGAGTTTTATATACCTAGCAGCTTGCGGCGCAAAGGCCGATGTTGTCGTATAACGTATCTTCAACTTAGCAGAGATTATACTGCGCTGTTAAGAGAAAGCAGGTTTTTTGGCGACCCGAGCCGAATGCCTATTAATGACCTTCATGTTATCGAGATCAATATTGCTGAGGCCACCATGGCGAATGTGTTTACCTATGGCAGTTTAATGTGCGCCGATATTATGGCGGCGGTATGCGGCGAGAATTCCACATTTGAGAATGGGGTATTGGCTGGCTATCGGCGCTACGCAGTGCGGGGTGAGGATTATCCTGGAGTGCTGCCTGAGACTTGCGCCAAAAGCGCCGAGGTAGCTGGCATTGTGTATCGCGATGTGAGCGATGAAGGCCTGCGTCGTTTGGACGTGTTTGAGGGTGATTATTACCAGCGCCGCAGTGTGCGTGTTCAGCTTGTTGATGGTGAATTTATTGCAGCCGAGGCCTATATTTTTCGCCCTCAGTTTCGAGGTCTATTGGCAGATTGGCCATGGGATTTTGAACACTTCCTCGCCTCGGGTAAGGCGCGGTTTAGCGGTGCTTATCTTGGCTTTCAAAAACTACCGTCTTAAGGCATTCCTGCTAATTGTTTAGGCTTCGCTTGGGCTGAAGTTGATAAAGGCTTCGCAAATAATGTCGCGGCGGCTGGCCCCTTGCATAAAACACTGCTTTTGCGCGCGCTGCACAAAGTCATCGCCGCCACAAATATACACTTTGGTCCCGCGCAGCTGAGCGAAGTCGCGGTGTAAAACTGCTGAATAAGACGCTGTCGCTGGCAATTCTGGCGGTGGTGTTAAGGTCGCGACGGCCTCGTCGCAGGCTAGCGTTACATGGAAGTTGGCATATTGCTGCTGCAATATTTGCAATTCGCTTATGCCGTAAAAATCCTTGTGGCGCTTGACGCTAAAAAGTAAGTGAACGGCACTGCCGTGGCCTTGGCTGAGTGCGTCTTGCGCTAAGCCGAGTAGCGGCGCTAAGCCCGTGCCCGCAGCAATGAGTAACAGCGCCTGCTGAGCTTGCTTGGGGTCGTAGACACATTCGCCATAAGGCCCCTGAATGGCCAGTTGCTCGCCAATCTCGATGGCATTCAGCAAATACGGGCTTACGGCGCCAGTGGGGTAGATTCGAATATGGAGTTCGATGAAATTATGCAGGCTGGCAACACTGGCAATCGAATAGCAGCGGGCGGTACGGTCGTTAATCCACAGCGTAATATATTGCCCCGCTCGCCAGCGCAGGCGGCAACTTAAGCGCAGGCGTAAGGTACGCGGGTTTAATTGGGTCTTTTCCACAACCGTGGCGAGATGTTTCTCTTGGCTTAGGGCTGGAAACTGCAGCTGCATAGTCTGCTCGGGTTCACATTGGCAACTTAGGAAATAGCCTTCTTGAATGCGTTCTTGACTTAGGCCGAGCTGGCAATCGTCGGGAATCTCGCCGTCGCTCATCATAAGGCAGGCCTGGCAGGCGCCAGCGCGGCAGCCATAGGGAATGGCAACCCGATTTCTGAGTAATGTATCCAATACGGTTTCGCCGTCGTTCACGGCAAATTCTTGCGCGTTTAAAATGATGGAGGTCATAGCGGAGTCAGTGTTCTGGCTGATTACTTGCGGCTGAGTAGTACTAATACCTCATAGTGGGCGGTATGGGGAAACATATCAAATAATTGCAGGCGCTGAATGTGATAGTTGCCGAGTGCGCCCAGGTCGCTCGCCAATGATTGCGCATTACAGCTGGAATAGAGCAGGTGCTGGGGCGCCAGTTGTTCAATTTGCGCACAAAGTGCTGCGCCAAGGCCGCGACGCGGGGGGTTGATAATAATAAGTTGGGGCGCGCTATCTGTGGCGGCGCTGGCAAAGGCGCTGGAGTCTAGGGCCTGAAAGCTTACTTGAGCGGCAAGCCCCATTTCATCGGCGCTGCGCTTGGCACAGGCGATGGCTTCGGCCTCGATCTCGATGCCGACCAGCTGGCGCTCAGTATTTAAGCAGTGCAGTCCGAAGCCCCCTGATCCACAAAATAAATCCCAGTAGTGGCGAATATCCAGTTCGGCAGTCCACTGCTGTGCCGCGGCGTACAATTGGGCGGCAACTGTGGGGTTGGTTTGGAAAAAGCCCTTCGGCCTTTGGTACAGCGGAATGCCATTTAGCGTGTGGCGCAGCCAATTATCGCCGCACAGCACATGCTCTTCTGGCCCTTCGATAATGGCCATGGCTACTGGCTGAATATTAACCGAAACCGATGTAATGCTAGGTTGTGCCGCCAGTAAGGGCGGCAGGGAATCACGAATTTTTGCCATTGCATTGGTGCTGCGTAAGACCAGCCTGAGCATAAATTGGCCTTGTTCATTGCGGTTTAGCAACAGGTATTTAAGCTCGCCGCTGCGTTGTTTAATGTGGTAAGGCGCAATGGCGAGCTGCCCGAGCCATTGCTCTAGTACCGTTAGGAGCTGCTGCATGTCGTCGGGGTAGAGTGGGCATTCACATAGGCTCAGGGCTTGGCCGCGATGATTGGTAATGCCGAGCAGTGGTTTCTCAGTGCTGCCGAGTACTACCATTTTGGCCTTGTTGCGAAAATACTGGGCTTCTGAACTAATTGAATTCAGTAATGGCGGTGGCGAAAAAGGGGCAAGCAAGGCCTGTAGAGCTGCCTCCTTATTCTGCAGCTGCACAGAATAAGGCTGCTCTAGGAAGTTGCAGGACCGGCATTGATTGGCTTCATAAAACGGGCAGTGCATTAGTCAACTCAAGAAATTGCTTAAGCCTAAGCTTCAGACAGAATTAAACAGACCTTATAAGCTCAGAGCCGCAATACTGCAATCAATTTAAGGTATTTTGCGGTGGTTGATTTCGGCGTTTGGCGATAGTCTTTAGCTCGGTGCGGCATTTGTATTTAGCGTGAGTTTTGGCTTTTGCATAGAGTGGGTACAGGGAGTTGAGTATGCAGGACAAGAGTAAGGAAGCGGCCATTCTGCGGTCGTGGCATAAAAATGTTGAGCCATGGACCCGCGCTGTTCGCGAGTCAGAGATCCGTAGCCGCGTAGCGGTAAGTGACGCCGCAATCGTGAATGCGATTATTGCTCAGAGTCCTAAGCACGTGCTCGATCTCGGCTGTGGTGAGGGTTGGCTGGTACGTGCACTGGCTGATCTCGGCGTGACTGCTGAAGGCGTAGACGCAGTTGCTGGATTAATTGACCGAGCACAACAGCGCGGTGGTACATTTTCGGTGATGTCTTACGAAGAGTTTGCCGCAGGCGCTTGGCAACAAGCCGTAGACTGCGTGGTATGTAATTTTTCGCTGCTGGGCCATCAGCTCGTTGAGGATGTTTTGGCTGCTATTGCTACGCTGATAAATGAAAAGGGACGCTGCGTAATTCAAACACTGCATCCCGCTTATAGTGGTGAGCCTTATTGCGACGGCTGGAGAGAGGGGAGCTGGCAGGGCTTTAGTGAAGATTTTAGCGACCCAGCACCGTGGTATTTTCGAACTTTAGCGACGTGGTTAGCAATGTTTAAAGGCTGTGGCTTGCAATTAGAAGAGTTGATTGAACCCTTGAACGCCGAGAGCGGAAGCCCGGCATCGATTATTTTTGTACTCAGTGGTTCATCAAGAAAATAACGTTGCTGCTGATCGAATGCGCTCGGATATTTAGGTGGTGGGGTTTAGCTCTGGGGCCGAATCGCCTACACTCTAGGGCCTTAAGTGAACGCCCTTGGGTGAAATTCCCCTATATTCAAAGACGCTAGTTTTAACGGCTTTGCAATTAAAGTCTAGCGGCCGCAATGGAGCTCCCGAACAATGGATAACACCCACAGTAAAGTCGTTGGTTATATTTTATGGATTTTTGGCTTTATGGGTGCGCATCGGTTTTACTACGGACGCCCCATAAGCGCGACGATTTATTTTTTTACACTAGGCTTATTTTTAATTGGCTGGTTTGTCGATTTGTTTCTTATTCCGAGCATGGATAGGGAAGCGGATAACTCATTTAAAAGTGGTGCAACCAGCTACACTTTAGCTTGGATACTACTGACGTTTCTTGGCATTTTTGGCCTGCACCGTTTTTATATGGGCAAGTGGCTGAGTGGTATTCTGTATTTGCTAACCGGCGGCGTGTTTTTACTCGGCGTAATTTACGATTACTGGACCTTAAATCAGCAAATCAGTGAAAAGAATTCCGGTCTATTCATGCGCTGAACTATTTATGCAATCTGCGATGGCGTAATCCCTTCGTGTCCGCTGATAAATTCACCGATTGTTTATTGAAAATATTATCCCTCTCATTAAAGTTAGCGGCGGGCGTGAAATAGTGCGTGTCTTAATTATTGGCTATGTCTGGCCTGAACCAAACTCTTCGGCCGCAGGGCGGCGAATGCTGGAACTGGTGTCTGCACTGCAAGCAAATGGCGGCGAGATCCACTTTGCCAGCGCCGCCGTGCTGGGTGAACACAGCGTTGATCTTGCCGCGCTGGACGTTAGTGCGGTAAGTATTGTCCTTAACTGCGATAGTTTTGATTCCTATATAAAAGATCTACAGCCGACGGTAGTGATATTTGACCGTTTTCTGATGGAAGAGCAATTCGGCTGGCGGGTTGAACGCAGTTGTCCGGCGGCCCTGAAAATACTCGACAGCGAAGATCTGCACTGCCTGCGTCACGCCCGCCACCAGGCCTTAAAGCAAAAGCGCGAGCTTAATCGACAGGACTTGTGCAGCGAGCTGGCATTGAGGGAAATCGCCGCGATTTGGCGCTGTGATCTGACGTTGATTATTTCCGAGTTTGAATTGGCGCTACTGCAAGACAGCTATGGTGTGCCCACCGATTTACTGCATTATTTGCCGCTGCTTAGCGAATTTGATGGTTCTCAGGCCGCAAACTGGCCGAGCTATGATGAGCGCCAGCACTGCGTGGTGGTGGGTAACTTTCGTCACGCGCCCAATTGGGATGCCGTACAGTATTTGCGCAGTGAAATATGGCCGCTTATTCGGCGGCGCATGCCGATGCTGCAATGCCATGTTTACGGCGCTTATCCGCCACCCAAGGCCCTGCAACTGCACAGCGATAAACTGGGCTTTCTGGTTAAAGGCTGGGCTGCGGATGCAGATGAGGTAGTGCGTAAGGCGCGCTTATGTTTGGCGCCGCTGCGCTTTGGTGCCGGCCAGAAGGGTAAGTTATTGGCGGCGATGGAGTGTGGCACCCCATCGATTACCAGTGCTATTGGCGCGGAAGGGATGTGCGGTGATTTGGCGTGGAGTGGCAGTATTGTTACAGACTCCAGTCAGTTTGCAGCCGATTTTACGGCGGCGGCCTGTGCATTGTATGGCGACCGTGACGCGTGGGAAGCCGCGCAGCGGCAAGGCGGCGAGCTATTACTGAAACGCTATCAGTGCAGTAGTCATCTAGCGTATTTTGCTCAGCGCTTGTTAGAACTGAGCACTGAATTAAACGAGCACCGCCTGAAACACTTTAACGGCCTAATGCTGCGCCACCACACCGTAAAAAGTCATCAATATATGTCACAGTGGATTGCCGCCAAAAACCAGCAGGGCTGATGTGTCATAGGCGGCGTAATCAATATTGCTTTTAGGTCGTAAATCTGCGACTGTTGAAAAGCTTGGCTCAGGCCAGCCAGCTCATAAAATAACAAAATGGCGATTACGCTGGCTCATAGATTAGCTGGCGGAGGTAAGAGCGGTATGCAGCACATGATATTTGATGCCCATCTGCACATTATTGATCCAGCCTTTCCGCTGGTCAGTAATGACGGCTTTTTGCCCGATGCGTTTACCGTTGACGATTATGTTGGCCAAACTGCAGCGCTTGGTGTGGGCGGTGGCGCCGTGGTGTCAGGCTCCTTTCAATCCTTTGATCAAAGCTATTTAATTACCGCGCTGGCGGCCTTGGGGCCGACGTTTGTTGGCGTAACTCAAGTCCCGTATACCATTAGCGACGAAGATTTACTGCTGCTGGCTGGGCATGGCATCCGCGCGGTGCGCTTTAATTTGCGACGAGGTGGCTCAGAAACCTCAGAACACCTCATTGATTTTGCCAATCGGATTTACGATTTACTGGGTTGGCATATCGAGATCTATGCCGACTGTAAGTCGCTAGCCGATTTTAGTGATCGGCTGTGCCGTTTGCCGGCGGTGAGTATCGACCACCTAGGTTTGTCGAAAGAGGGCTTGCCAGTTTTGTATCAGCTTGCCGAAAGTGGTGCTCGGGTGAAAGCCACAGGCTTTGGTCGAGTTGATTTTGCGGTAAGTCAGGCAATTAGGCGCTTGTTCGAGATTAATCCTGATGCATTAATGTTTGGTACCGACCTACCTTCTACCCGTTCACCCCGCGCCTTTAATCCCGTCGATATTGAAATTATTGGTAACGCACTTGGCGATACCGCAACCAAAAAAGTACTTTGGGATAACGCCGCCGCCTTCTACCGCTTGGGTGTTTAAGCTCGCGGTAATTCCAATTGACCCTCCTAGCTGCATTCTTTAAAGTGCCCCGCATTGATTAGCGAGTGCGTTTAGCACCATTTGCGCCCGCTGATGACCTTATAGTTTGCTCAGCGCGGCAGTTTATCTTTGGAATCCTTATTGAATAATTTCTTGCTCATTAGCCTAGTTTGGGTTGCGGCGCTTGGTGTCGATAAAGTATTGGGCGAAGCCGCGCGCTGGCACCCCTTGGTTGGCTTTGGACGCCTGGCTGCCGGTATTGAGCGGCAATGTAATCGGTCAGCGCCTGCTGGTGTTAAACGTTTACAAGGTCTTGGCTGCTGGTGTGTACTGGTGCTTCCGCCAGTCATAGCCATTGCCTACCTCGACTATTTGTTACTCCAGCTTTCGGGCGCCCTCAGCGTGGGTTTACACATAGCGGTACTGTATTGGGCGGTGGGTTGGCAGAGTTTGCGCGAGCATATTGCGCCTATTGGCGAGGCACTGACGGTGGGCGATCTCGACGAGGCGCGCCGGCGAGTGGGCTATTTGGTAAGCAGAGATACCGAGGGCCTCAGCGCTGAGCAAATTTTAAGTGCGGGCTTGGAAACGACTCTAGAGAATAGCAGCGATGCCTTGTTTGCCTCCCTGTTCTTTTACGCCGTCGCTGGCCCTGCGGGGGTGGTGTTGCAGCGCTTAACGAATACCTTGGATGCAATGTGGGGCTATCGCAATTCACGCTATCAATATTTTGGCTGGTGGGCGGCGCGCAGTGACGACGTGTGTAATTTTATTCCTGCTCAGCTCACCGCGCTGGGGTTTAGTATATTGGCTGGGTCGAGGTGGGGCCTGCGCTGCTGGATACAGCAGGGCTGGCGCTGGAAAAGTATTAACGCCGGCTCGGTGATGGCCAGCGGCGCGGCTGCCCTTGGCTTGAATTTGGGGGGCGCGGCGAGCTATCACGGCGCGGCGGTGCTGCGGCCAGCACTTGGCCATGGCGAGGCGCCGGCTATCGGTGATTTAGCGCGGAGTGTAAAACTGGTGAATAGCCAGTTGGCTATATGGATTGGGCTAATGATGGTCTTGGGTTTAGGTGCAGGTCTGTACACGGAATTAGGATTGCGGCTGTGACGGAAAGGACATTGGCGCGTCCCCATCACGGCGGCGACCCTAAAAATATTCCAGAGGCAAATCATGGCCTCGCCATGCTGGACTTGGCAACGGGCGTAAATCCCTGGGCCTGGCCGGTACCTGAGCCGCCGGCGCAGTGTTACCAGGTGCTGCCCTATACCTGCCCACAATTGACCCTTGCGGCAGCAGATTATTACGGCGTAGCAAGCGACGCGATTTTGGCAACGGCAGGCAGCCAGCCGGTCATTCAGCAATTGCCCTATATGGTTAAGCCTGGCCGAATTCTACTGCCGGCAATTGCCTATGAAGAGCACCGCTATCGCTGGCAGCAGGCGGGCCACGATATTTACCTGTTTCATGACTATCAGCGCGAGTGTATTGCCGAATTGATTGCGAGCGAGCAAATTCAGTATTTGCTTATTATCAGTCCCAACAACCCTACCGGTGATACGGTAAGCCAAGCTGACGTTCACTACTGGCGCTCCCTGTTGCCCGACGATGGCATGGTCGTGCTCGATCAAGCCTTTGCCGATGTGCTGCCAAGCAGTGACTTGAGTATGCTGGCGGCCGAGCCCGGTATTGTATTACTGCGCTCAGTGGGTAAGTTCTTTGGCTTGCCGGGCCTACGCCTCGGTTTTGCGCTAGGCCGCGCTGATTTTTTAGCGGAGCTCGATGACCGTTTGGGTCCCTGGGGGGTGAGTGGCAGCGCCCAGTGGCTGGGCCGCTTGGCCTTGGCTGATAAGCCGTGGCAGCAGCAGATGCTGACGAAATTGCAAACAGCTAGTCAGCAGCAAACAGGATTATTGAGGCAATATTTTGGTGCTTATATACAGCATATAAGCACTACGCCGCTGTTTATTAGCTTGGTGATGCCGCTTATTACTGCAGAAAAATTACAATTAGCGTGCTATGCCCAAGGCCTGTCAGTGCGCGTGTATCGCGGCGACAAGCTGGCCTATATGCGCTGGGGATTGGCTGCGGATCAAAATCTTTTGGCGCAGCGCCTAAGCGGTATTTGCTTTGCAGGTATTACGGAACTTGGCGCTGAACTTGGCGCTGGCGTAGCGCAAAATTAGTCGCAGCTGAGCAATACCGCACAAGGTGCTATTAGCTAAAACGGGAGTAGGGGTCAATGGCAGCCAAGGAAAGTGCATTTATCCAGTTTTTGCTAGAGCAATTACAGTGGATGGGGCCAGTCACTGCGCGGCGTATGTTTGGCGGCTGGGGCTTGTTTATAGAAGGCCTGATGTTTGCCTTGGTCCTTGATAACACCCTGTATTTAAAAGCTGATGCTGAAAATCGCAGCGATTTCGACGCCTTGGGTTTGCTGCCGTTTAGCTATGAGCGGGGTGGTCGCGATATTGCGCTTTCTTATTGTCAGGCGCCAGAAGAGGCCCTAGATGATGTTGAGTTGCTGCTGACATGGGCGAATGGCGCCTATGCGGCAGCGCTGCGCTCGGCGGCGGCCAAACGCCGCAAGACGTAATTCTCTGTAAAGCTAAGCCTAACTCGCAGTTTAAAGCCCCAGAAAGTGGGCATTAATGGGGCGTAAAACCCCAGTTCGCAGCCAATCTTGCCTTCTTATTGAACAAAATTCCGCCTCATGGCAAGCATTTCTCTGTGTATAATATGCGCCGTTGTAACAATTGGGAGTGGCATAAATGCTGGTACAAAAAACAATTCAAGGCAAATTACTGGCGGCGCTGACGCCCAGCCACCTTGAGGTCATTAACGAAAGCCATATGCACAGTGTTCCTGCCAATTCTGAAACTCATTTTAAAGTGGTGGTAGTCGCCGATGCCTTCGCGACATTACGCAAAGTGGCCCGCCAGCAGCGGGTTTATCAAATTTTGTCTGAGGAGTTAGCCGGCCCAGTTCACGCCTTGGCAATGCACACCTACAGTCCCGACGAGTGGTTGGCCCGTGCCGGCGCAGTGCCAGCATCGCCAGATTGTTTGGGCGGTAGTAAAAAGGAGCAGGGCGGAAACTAGTATGAATCAGTTTGTTGTTGCCGCCCTGTATCAATTTGTCAGCCTTCCCGATTATCAGGCGCTGCGCGAGCCGCTTTTAGCCTGTTGCTTACGCGCCGAAGTGAAGGGTACTTTGCTGCTCGCAGAAGAAGGTATTAATGGCACAATTGCCGGCTCACGGGCCGGTGTCGACCAAGTGCTGGCGTATTTACGGGCAGACCCGCGTTTGGCCGGGCTTGCGCATAAAGAGTCTTTCGATAAAGAGCAGCCCTTCTATCGGATGAAGGTCAAACTGAAAAAAGAGATTGTGACCATGGGCGTCGAAGGCATCGACCCCAATGACGTGGTTGGCAGTTATGTGAAGCCCCGAGATTGGAATGCGCTGATTGCCGACCCCGAGGTGTTACTGATTGATACGCGCAATGATTACGAGGTCGAAATTGGCACTTTTAAGGGCGCGGTAGACCCAAAAACCACCAGTTTTCGGGAGTTTCCAGAATATGTGCGCGAGCATTACGACCCCGCCGTTCATAAAAAAGTGGCGATGTTTTGCACTGGTGGAATTCGCTGCGAGAAAGCCTCTGCATTTATGAAACACGAGGGTTTTGACGAGGTTTACCACCTCGAGGGCGGTATTCTCAAATACTTGGAAGAAGTCGATGAGGCGGAAAGTCTCTGGCAGGGCGAGTGTTTTGTATTTGATAATCGGGTTGCGGTAACCCACGGCTTACACACAGGTAGCCATGATCTTTGCCACGGTTGTCGGCGGCCGATTACCGACAGCGATAAGCGCAGTGAATATTTTGAAGAAGGGGTAACTTGCCCCGCGTGTTTTAACCACATCACCGAAGATCAACGCAAGCGCTTTCGGGATCGCCAGAAACAGGTTGAACTTGCCCGTCTGCGCAATGAATCCCATGTTGGTGCGCCGCCGCCAGCTCGCCAGCGCAAGTCTCGAAAACCCGCGCCCTAGCGCAATAAAAACAAACTTTGGCCTAAAGCTTGCTGGCAATTTTCAGTAGGCTTAGGCCTGCACGCCTTTCCTAAATTAGTTCAGCGCCGACTTCCCTGGTGAGCACTACTTTGAACGCGGGGAAATTGCTGTACTATGGAAAATACCCTAGGCTGGGAATATTAAAATAAGAGGTTAGCTTGCATGAAGCAGTTAGGTGTTCTCGATACCGCGTTTATTAATTTAGAACATGCCAATACCCCCCAACATGTTGGTGGCTTAGGTATTTACGAC
Organism: Zhongshania guokunii; assembly: GCF_040892635.1. Taxonomy (NCBI): domain Bacteria; kingdom Pseudomonadati; phylum Pseudomonadota; class Gammaproteobacteria; order Cellvibrionales; family Spongiibacteraceae; genus Zhongshania; species Zhongshania guokunii. The sequence goes on from NZ_JBFRYA010000012.1 coordinate 48,027, forward strand.
CCCTCAACTGCACCTGGCGGTGTTGTCCGCTTTAAAGGTGTTATTGCTAATTTTGAGCGCCGCCTGCAAAAACACCCAATGTTCCGCTCTCGTCTCGTTAAAGTGCCCGGCAATGTTGATCGCCCTTACTGGATGCAAGACGCTAATTTTGATGTCGAATTTCATATCCGCCATATCGCCCTGCCGCAGCCAGGTGATTGGCGGCAATTGTGTATTCTGGTTGCTCGGCTACACGCGCGGCCACTGGATATGAGTCGGCCCCTGTGGGAGGCCTATATCATCGAGGGCTTGGACAATATTCCAGGGGTTCCGAAGGGGGGCTTTGGTATCTACACCAAAGTGCATCACGCCTTGGTTGATGGCGCTGGCGACTCGTCAATTATGTCGGTCATTCATGATTTAGAGCCAGACCCAGCAGCAGTCCCCCAAGCTGAGTTTGTATTAACGAACGAGGTGTTACCTAACGCTTTGTATCTTATGAGTTCAGCCGCACTAAATAACCTGAAAGGCACGGTGAAATTGCTGAAAGGCAGTGCGGGTATTGTGCGGGACTTGGGCAAAATGGCCATTGGCATGGCGCAAAATAAAATTCCTGTGCCGGCAGTTAGTTTCCCCCGTACTCGCTTTAACAGCCCTGTTGGCCCCTACCGTGTTTTTGAGGCCACGGAGTTTCCCCTTGCGGATATTAAGGCGATAAAAGACCTTGGCGAAGTTAAGTTTAACGACGTGGTATTGGCAATTATTTCGGGTGGTGTGCGTAAATACCTCAAACACCATAATGAGCTGCCTGATGCGAGTCTCGCGGTGTCCATTCCCCTAAATAAGCATCACCGCCGAGTTTTGAACGACGAAAAAGCTGAACAGAGCGCCGTGGTGATGGACCTTCACACCAATATTGGCGATCCGCTACAGCGCCTAAGAAAACTTTGTACTAGCGCTCAAGAGGCAAAAGTATACGGTGAGAATTCCCCCTTGGTTGATGTGCTGGGTTTGGCTGGGGTGATGTCGCCGGCGATAATGCGCCCCCTTGTCAATACCTATGTGAATAGAGAGTTAACCCAGTATTTGCCGTCGGGAATTAGCTCGCTAGCGTCCAGCGTTGCCGGCCCGACATTTCCGGTGTATTCGGCTGGGGCGCAGATGCTCAGGTATTACGGCCTGGGTTTACTCACACCTGGTGTGGGTTTGTCACATTTGATTTTCAGCTCAAATGGCGTTGTTACCTTATCGATAGTTGGTGATCGCGAGTCGCTAGCAGATCCCGCGTTTTACCGTGAATGCCTTGAGCAATCTTTCGCAGAACTACTGGCGGCGGTTAGAGACCAAGTTACGCTTGGAGTGAAAGCATCTCCACCGGCAAAAAAGCGAGCGATATCGGCCAAGCCACGCAGCAAAGCAAAGCCTGCTAAACGCAGTGCGATGCCTGCTGTGAAAAAGCCTATTGCTAAAAAGGCAAAGTCTGCGGCTAGTCAGGCCACGGCTAAACCTGCTGTACTAAAAACCAAAACTGCTAGCGTTTCGACATCACCTAAGGGTGGTGCCAACGTGGTGCCGATCAGTCAGCCCATAAGTTAATATCGTTTAGAGTATGCGTGTAGCAAAGCAGTGTCTGGTGGCGCTGCTTTTTTTATGACGGGATTATGGCTGTATATTAGTGATCTCTGGCTAGTGTTTAGAGGGCCGCGCCTATATAGACTTTATATTTTGCGCCGCAGTGTATTCATCGCTAGCTATAATCGGGAGCTCAGCAATAGCACTGCGGTCAACTCCAGACTACGGGGAATAAGCGCATGACACCGGCCATTAACCTCGCCAAAAAACACAAAATAGAGCACGTGGTGCACGAGTATAGTCATGACCCTGCTAGTCATTCCTATGGGCTTGAGGCGGTTGAAAAACTTGGCTTGAATGCCGCGCAGGTGTTTAAAACCTTAGTGGTGACTCAAGAGCCGAAGGGCTTGGCCGTTGCGGTGGTGCCGGTAGCGGGGCAGTTAAATTTAAAGGCCATGGCTAAAGCCTTAAAGGTGAAAAGGGTTGTGATGGCCGCGCCTGCCGATGTGGAGCGCTCCAGCGGCTATGTGCTGGGTGGGATTAGCCCGCTCGGACAAAAGCGGTTATTGCCGACGGTAGTCGATGAGTCGGCTGCGACGTTTGACAGTATATACGTGAGTGCAGGGCGGCGGGGCTTGGAAATAGAGTTGGCCGTGCTGGATTTACTGGCCTTGACGGGCGGGAGGTTGGCGTCAATAGCGCTATTGGAATAAGCAAAGTTAACAGGGAAGAATATGAGTAACAAAAGTGCGGTAATTTTAGGACTGGCATTGGTGCTTGGTCTGTCTGCTCTAGGTTTACTCATAGGCAAGGCGGCAGTGGATTACCGCCAGCTTGAGCGCAGCGTGGCGGTTAAAGGCTTGTCTGAACGGGAGTATCTCGCCGATGTGGTAATTTGGCCGATTCTGTTTACTGAGGCGAGTAATGATCTGCCTAAACTTTATACTTTATTGGATCAGCGTATCGCGACGATTCAAGGGTTCTTGCTAGAAAAGGGCTTTACAGCCGAGGAAGTTACTATTTCGGCTCCCGCTATCACCGATAAATCAGCCCAGCAATACGGCGGCAATGGCGGCGTAGAATTCCGTTATACCGCCGAGCAGACCGTTACCGTGTATTCCCAAGATATTGAGCGAGTGCGCGAAGTCAGTAAGCAACTGTCGGTGTTAGGTAAACAGGGTATTGCCTTTACCGGCAATAATTACCAAGCGCAGACTGAGTATTTGTTTACGCGTTTAAACGAGATTAAACCGGCGATGATCGAAGAGGCAACCCGCGAAGCGCGGGCGGTGGCCGAGAAATTTGCCGCCGACTCAGACAGCGTGCTAGGTAAAATAAAACGCGCTTCGCAGGGGCAGTTCACTATTGGCGATCGCGACAAAAACAACCCTCACATAAAAAAAGTGCGGGTTGTTTCTACGGTGGAATACTATCTGTCTGATTGAGACCCGTGTCAGACTTGCAGACTGCTAAGGCCGCAATAGTGGCGAATGGACAGACCGTTTTGGCGCAGTGCGCTAAGTAATTCGCGACTATCGTCTTTATTTAAAAAGTCGCCAATACTGACCGATTCGCCGCAGTGGCTAATACTGATTTGTAGCGGATCCCATGGGTGGGGAAGAACAGTGACTAATACGAAACTGGTTTGTCTTGGCCACTGCCAGTGACGCTCACAGCGCTGATGGCCAACATCAATGCTCAGGTTTTGGGGGTCTAGACTGACAATATGTTGAATCTGCAGTTTGCGGAATACCTTGCCTAATACCAGCCACAGTAAGAGCACTTCAATGCCCATAAACGGCAGCAGCAGCCACGCACCGTTGGCGGCGAAACACAGACCGAGCAGGCCATTAAATACCATCACAGTTTGAATGATACGACGGTTTTCAGGCCAGTCTGCCGAGCAATTGGGGCGCAGGATAATTTCTGAACCCTGTTCTTTATTGCGGACATCAATCATAGCGAAGTCTCCCTTGCTACTCTGAGTCTAGCAGCAGATTTGGGAAAGGCCGCAAATCTTAGAACTCGCCACGGTAATCTAAATAGAATCAGGCTTTGCGATAGACCATTAAGGCATTGTGGGTGGGGTCGCCAGCTTGATAAAGGCGGCGGCCATCGCCCACAAAACCAGAATTATTCAGCCAATTATCCAAAAAATTCAAGCTGTAGAAATGCCGTAACTCTCTGGCATTGTACTCCCAGCTCTCCTCGGTACCCATATTGAAGACGTCGTGGGCGAGGCCAACCACTGCGCGCATTTTGGTGTTGCGGGCATCGTGGTCGCGAATCACCATATAAGCGCCGGGTTTCATTGCGTCGCGAATCGCGCTTAAAAACTCCTCGCGCAGCGGAATGGGGCAATGATGTAGGCCGATAAACACGGTGACTAAATCTAGGGAGTTATTGGCGATGTGTTTGCCAATATCTGTGCGGTAATCTGCCAAGGGAATATAAGGACCGGCTTGCCATATTTGATTGCGATCGATCATATCGCTCAAGGAATAGCTCGGCGCTTTTTCAGCAAGAAAATAGCGTTCGCCGACAATATTGAGTTCTTCTTCCAACGCGTCGATATAGCGGCCAGTCGAGCCAAGCTCTAAATAGCCCTCGTAGCGGCGATCGCTATTTAGTAATTGTAGGGTTTGGCCTGCCATAGTGGCTTTTTGTTTGTTTAAAGCGGGCAGGGCAAATGTTAATTCACCGAGAAACGGCTTAATATCTGTCAACTTGCTTTGCAAATGCCGATAGACATTTTGGTCGCTACTATAAACTTCTGCGGCCTCTTGGATTAATTGTTGCAGTTGCTGTTCTGGGTATAGGTGAAAGACGTTAACCAAGAACGCAAAAAATTCCTCGCGAAGCTGAGGGTTGCGGTAAATATAGGCAAAGTTACCAGCGTTAGATTCTTGGCCGACAGGCGTGACGCGTTGTTGCTTAGGAGTTAACTCCGGCCCTTGATCCAGGCTAAAAACAGGGGTGGCGACAGTGGCGCCAACTAGCGCCAAATATTGCACAAACTGACGTCGCGAAACGGGTTTCATAGTTTTTTTAATCATCACGCTCAACTCATCATCAAATTTGGAGTTTAGGCCTTGTACAAGCTAAAAAGCCCCCGATTCAATCGCGTTGCCCCAGTTCGAATACTTTGGCGGGTATTCCGTGTTCTGGCAAGCATTCTTGTTCTGCTGGTTGTGGTTTTGGCGGTGGGCACCACGGTAACCGTGTTGCGCAGTGGCGATGATGGCTTTGTGCCGCCGGTATTGCCGCTGACCGTTAACGACGTGAGTAAATTGAATGCAGTGCGGGTTGGGCAGGTGCTGCGCCCAGAATCGATTGCAGATATTCAGGCGGCGCTGAGCGCCACTAGCGGGCGCGTATCTATTGGTGGTGGCCGGTTTAGCCAAGGTGGGCAAACGGCTTATCCCGACAGCTTGCATATTGATATGCGCAGTTTTAATAAAGTGCTGGCGATTGATGAAGATCGCAAGACCGTAACCGTGCAGCCTGGTATCCGCTGGCGCGATCTGCAAGCGGCGATAGACCCGCATAATCTGTCTATTAAAATTATGCAGACCTACGCCAACTTTACCGTTGGCGGTTCCTTGAGCGTGAACGTTCACGGCCGCTATATTGGCGAGGGCCCACTGGTGGGTTCGGTGTTGGGATTAAAATTACTGCTGGCCGACGGCAGCCTAGTAGATGCCTCGCCTAATACCAACGCCGATATTTTTTACGGTGCCATTGGCGGCTACGGCGGCTTAGGGGTGATTGTTGAGGCGACCTTACAGCTAGAAGACAATATTGCCGTTGAGCGCAAAGTGCGGGTGATGCCAATAGAGAACTACGCAACGCACTTTCGCGACAATGTGCGCGACAACAGCGATGTGGTTTTTCATAACGCCGACATTTATCCCCCGCACTACAACAGCCTGCGGGATGTGAGTTGGCTCACTACCAACAAAACGCCAACCGTCGCCGAGCGCTTAATTCCAGAGGGCAAAGACTATTACTGGCAGGTTAAAGCGGCCGAGTTTGTTGCCGCCTCGGATTTCGGTAAATGGACCCGCGAGCATATTATTGACCCTATTTGGTATTACCCCGAGCGGGTCGAGTGGCGAAACTATGAAGCCAGTTACGACGTGGCCGAATTAGAGCCTGCGGATCGTTCAGAATACAGCTACGGCCTGCGCGAATACTTTGTACCAGTAGAACGCTTCGACGAATTTCAGGTGCAAATGCGGGATATTTTTCAGCGTAATAAAGCCAATATCATCAACGTGAGTGTGCGCCACGCCAAGGCCGATCCTAATACCTTGCTTAATTGGGCGAAAACCGAGGTGTTTGCCTTTGTGGTCTACTACCGTCAAGGCACCGATGCCGCCGCGAAAGAAGCGGTAAAGGTGTGGAGCACCGAAATGATCGACGCCGCTATTGCGCTGGGCGGTGCCTATTACTTGCCGTATCAATTACAGGCGAGTCCAGAGCAATTTGCTGCAGCCTACCCCAAGGCGCAGGAGTACTTTGGGCTCAAGTACCGCCTCGACCCAAACAACCGCTTTGTTAATTTACTTTGGGAAAAATACTATCCCTTAAACCGTGATTTACTCGCGCAAACCAAGGCTAACTTGGGCGATTACTACCGAGGTAAAGAACAAACCTTTCTCACCATTCCCGAATGGTATTTGGTATTTCAACCCAAAGAATACGCCGACTATTTAGCCGAGGGGCGCGACCCAAGTACTTTTCCTTTTTATGAAAGCATCGAAGAGTACTGGGCACTCTACGACCGTGCCATTGCGATCAGCCGTCAAAATTACCCTGCCAATACCGAATACCGCACCATGCTGCGGGTAATTGGTATTAGCACAACAGTGGAGTATTTAGCCAAAGGCGCTTACGAAGCCAGTATTGGTCGCCTCACGCGCTGGAGCGCCGGTGGCGAAGACACCCCAGAAGATAAAGTCATCCAACAAGCTCACCGCGCTTACAGTAAATTGATTTACGACGAGCCATGGTATGAATTCGACTTTGCAGGCTGGCGGGATCGCCTCTGGGATGCAACCAGTTTGTGGGGAGACCACCCCCTGCGTAAATGGGAGCGGAAGTTATTTTTTAGCGCAGAGTTTGGTTTGAAATCACTTTACGCTAAAGCCATTAAATACGCCGCGCAATCTACCTATGGCGAAACCGATAAACGTATATACCTCACCGCTCAGCGCCTGGCTAGCAATAGCATTCACTTGGCTAAAGAACCGGAAGGTGTTGAAATGCTTGCCGGCGGGGGCGACGACTTTTTAATGTCGCTACCTCGCTGGGGTGGTTTTACTAAAACCATGCCACGCTTTGCCTCCGACGAATGGGCGATTAGTGATATCTCTGGAAATCACCAAATTGTTGTATCACTACTTGGTAGTGCGGGTGTTGATGTGTCCACGCTCGCGGGCAGTGAGCTGTTCCGATCCGCATTAGTTTCCGATAAAGAGCGTGAGCGAATTTTTGTGTTAGTTGGCGTAGCCGACTTAACGCATTTCTTAGAAGATGTCGCTAAAAATAGACAAGGCCAGAGGTTGGAGCTGGAGCATATATTTGATTATTAAATTTGCCGAAATCACAAAAGGCCCCTCACTGCGTTGAAGCGGTTGGGGCAGTGGTATAGCGCTATTTAGAGATTAAACCGTTATTAACTCAGCTTAGCGCAGATAAAATGTATTGCCATGGCTGTCTTTATCTTCTTCTCCGAAGCACAGGATGTCGGCAAATAATATTCTGTTGTTGGATAATACCTTGCCGATGGTTTGGCGCATGCGTCCGCTGCGCACGTCGCGATAGGGCTGTGATGCCACTTGGTTTTTATGTTGCAATTCTTTGGCCGCTAAGGCTTGGTAGAAATAAGGGCGCATAGACCAGTTTGCGCCTCTGTTATTATCGTCTACCTGCCATATTGGCTGCTCTTCAGGGTGGTGAGATAGCTCATAATTAGGTGAAATTTGGATGCCGTCATAGCGACATATAAAAACCCTTGCAAAGCCCTGAGGTGCTTGGTGCAAGCTATTATAATTGAGCTCTATATCATTCAGTGCCGTTTGCACTGACAAAAAATAATGCTCCATTTCTTGCATATACTGCATTAATTTTTTTTCTCGATCGAGATTGCGTTTAACAAAGCCCTCAAGTAATAGACGAATAATCTCTTTTGGTGAATCTGGATCGATAAACTCAGGCAGGGCTGGCCAAAAAAAATAGCCCTGTACATAGCGCGCGCCGCACTCCAGTGCAAAGTAAAATTCTTGCTCGGTTTCTACGCCCTCACATAATAATTCACTGCCGGTACGCCGTGCTAAATGAGCAATACTTTGCACTACTTCCTGTGACACACCGCCAGCCATTGCCCGTTTAAAAAGATTCATATCGAGTTTAATAATGTCGGGTTCAAGGGCGATGATGCGATCTAAATGCGATGATCCAGCGCCAAAATCATCTATAGCAATACACATTCCCGCCGCGCGATAGCGCGCCAGCAATTTTTGCATATTGTCGTTGTCGCCAGCGCCTTCAACAAATTCAATCAGTATACGGCCAGGATCAACTTTCCATTTTTGGGTCATGGCAATGGTGGGCACGGGTGTATCGTCACCAATGTGGTCCATCCATTCGGGGGATAAATTTAAAGACAGAAACACGTCGTGCTGACTTTTGGCAAAATAGGCCAAGGCCTGCTCGCGCACGCTGCGGTCTATGGTAAGTAATTCGCGCCGATTAAAATCTGGATCACTGAATAGCGCACCAATAGACACTGCTCGATCATCTTTGTCCCGCGTCCTTGCAAGCGCTTCATAACCTACTATCGCCATGCGGTTGATGTCGATAATAGGTTGAAAATACGGGAAATACTGCACTTTGGTCATCATCTAAGTAATTGCAATAATTAACAAATTAGCTAAGTCGCCTCATTTATACAAGCGCCTGGAAAGAATAATATCGGCCCTAGACTTAGGTTCGTAAAAATAGTGAATAGAATATCTGTATACGGGTACGTCTTTGGATACTACATATTACTTATTATGCTTAGTAACATATTGATTTTATTTTAAAATTCCAGCTGCCTCGGAATTTTGTCAGTTTTAGACGGACAAGCACTGTATAGCGGGGTCATTCTGGTTGTTAGTTTATAACAGTCTTGAGCAGCCACGCGTTATAGCCAAAAAACAACATTAGCAAGATGCTCCCTTTAAGCCGGTTAAGTTGGCCCATGTTGCGAAAACCAAAGGTCATCACCAATAAGCCGATGGTCATTAGCATCATGACTGCCCAGTCGCGGCTAATTATGTCGGCGGGAAATGAACTCATGGGATTTATAACGCCAGCAATGCCGATGACCGCTAACAGATTGAACATATTGGAACCCACTACATTGCCAATGGCGATGTCGTGCTCACCGCGCCGAACCGCAATGATCGACGCCGCTAGCTCGGGGAGCGAGGTGCCAAAGGCAACAATGGTCAGGCCAATAATTAAATCACTTACGCCAAGTGTATGAGCGATGGATACTGCGCCCCATACCAAAATACGTGAGCTGATGATCAGTGCGACTAAGCCCATCGCCAGCCAAAAAAGTGCTTTTCGTATTGGCATCGCTTGCGCGCTTAGCAATTCATCGGTTTCGGCTTCTAAGTGATCGCCTCGGGTGCGCAGCGCCACAAATATTGTCCAGCTAACAAGCCCAATAAACCCAGCCAGCAATAGCAGTGATTCAAAGTGGGTGAGCGCGCCATCCCACAATATAAAACCGACTAAGCCGCCAATCAGTGTGAGTAGCGGCAGCTCCCTGCGCACGATATTAGAGTGCACAGTGATCGGCGATATTAATGCGGTAACACCGAGGATCAGGCCAATATTAACTATATTTGATCCAATCGCATTGCCCAGCGCGAGGTTTGGATTGCCGTCTAGCGACGCCATTGCCGAAACCACCATCTCTGGTGCCGATGTACCAAAGCCGACAACCACCATACCAATCAGCAAGCTCGGCATGCCCAAATGTTTCGCGGTCGCGGCGGCGCCTTCAACAAAGCGGTCCGCGCTCCAAATTAGCAGCACGAATCCACCAAGAATGGCCATTAGCGCAAGTGTCATGTTTTTGTACTACCTATGAATGAACTACGGTTAAGTTGATGAATCTTTGTCGTGACGTATGTAGTTAAAAGCCATAATGCAGGCAAACAGTCACACGGACGTCGTCCGTGTGACTTAATCCACTTTAAGGCATAAGCGCTAAGGATTCTCTCACTTCCTCGGCGCTAGGCCTGAGTTGTTTCAGGCCTTTTTGCTCGCGCCACATGCCAAGAAAATACAAGATCGGCGAGGCAATGAAGATTGACGAGCTTGTGCCAACAATAATGCCGAATAGCATGGGCTTGGCAAAGCTCGACACTGCATCGCCGCCGGCCACGGCCATTGGCAGTATCGCCAATATAGTGGTTGCCGATGTAAAGAGTGTGCGCGTCAATGTTGAGGAGATACTTTCGTTTAGAACACGTAGCAGCGGCGCATTAGGATCTGCGCGCAGGCCCTCGCGCACGCGGTCAAACACAACCACTTTGTCGTTAATGGAATAGCCAATAAGCGCGAGCAGCGCCGCGACAGCAGTTAAGTTGAATTCCAGCCCAGTTAAGGCAAAAAAGCCAATGGTTTTGGTGATGTCTAAACCAATGGTGGCGATGGCCGCGGTGGCGAAATGCGACTCGTATCGAATCCACAAATACATGAGCATGCCAGCGGCGGCCAATAACACGGCAAGTATGGAGGCGTCGGCAAAGCCGCCGCTGATTTTGGGGCCAACCATATCCACGCGGGGAAAGGTTGCCGCAGGGTCTTCGCTGAGGATGGCGGCTTTCAGTGAGTCAATTTCGTTGGCGCTTAATTGCTTGTCGCCGCTATGCGCGGGTAGCCGAACCAGAAACTGCTTGTCGTCACCAAACTCCTGAATGCTTGCCCGATCAAAGTCGTGGGCCAGCAGATTGCTGCGCAAACCCTGCACCGAGAGTTGCTCAGTTTTCACATTCACCAAGGTTCCGCCGGTGAAGTCGACGCCATAATTTAGGCCCTCCCCAAAAAATAACGCGACCGAGCCCAGCGACAGTATCGCAGACAGCGCCAAGCCCATAAACCGCCCGCCGAGGAAGTTTGTATTGCGCTTGCTAAGCCGGTCCAGCATGGCAAAGCCAGAGAAAGACAGCACATCTCTTTGGCGCTTGGGTATATGCCATTTAATCAATACGCGAGTCACGGCAATAGAGGTAAACATCGATGTGACTAGGCCAATGGCAATTGTCACTGCAAAACCGCGAACAGGGCCATTGCCGAACATAAATAACAGGCTAACCGCGATAAGTGTGGTGACATTGGCGTCGATAATCGTTGCATAGGCTTTATCAAAACCGGCGTTGATGGCGGCCATTGCGCGCTTGCCGCGCGCCGATTCTTCGCGGATGCGCTCGTTAATTAGAATGTTCGCATCAACGGCCATGCCGATGGTTAGAATAATACCGGCAATGCCTGGCAGGGTGAGCGTGGCGTTTAGCAGGCTTAATATGCCGAAGATCAGGCCAATATTAATGGTCAGGCTCGAGCAGGCAATTAAGCCCCAGCCTCGGTAGATGACCGTCATAAATAGTAAGACCAAAGCGGCACCAAACACGCCGGTAACCAAGCCCATTTGAATGGCATCGCTGCCAAGGTCTGGGCCAACTGTGCGCTCCTCAACAACCGCCAAAGGCGCGGGTAAAGCGCCTGCGCGGAGAAGCAGGGCAAGATCGCTCGCTTCACTGGATGTAAAATTGCCCGTTATTTCACCGCGACCGCTGCCAATAACACCTTGTATTACCGGTGCCGTAATCACCTCATTATCTAGGACGATTGCCAGTGCTCTACCAATATTTTTGCGGGTCATGTCGCCAAAGAGTTTGGCGCCGACATTGTCGAGTGCAAAGGTGACTACTGGCTCGCCGGTATTTTGGTGAAAGCCCAAACTCGCGTCGCTAATATGCTCGCCTTTCATGGCGACTTGTTTTTCTAAGGTATAGGTTTGCTGGTCTTTACTGCTTAGCACCGTCATTGTCGGCAATGTGCTTTGCGGGCGCGCTACCCAGTGAAAAGACATTTGCGCCGTTGTGCCCAATAGTTGGCGAATATAAGCGGGGTCGCTAACACCTGGCATTTGAATCAGCACGCCATCGTCGCCTTGCTTGCTAATACTTGGCTCAACCAAGCCGGTTTCATTGAGCCGCCGTCGAACCACTTCTAGGCTGCGGTCTAGGGCGTCTTTTCTGATTTGCGCAATATATTCTTCCGTTAGTGTGATGCTCAGGGTGTTTTCGTGGCCAGCGACTTTAAACATTCTTAAGCCGGCAGGGGTCCTATTATGCTCAGTGGCCAGTGCCTTGGCTTTTTCTAAGTTTGCAGCATTGCGCAAGCTTAGCTGCCAGCGTGTGCCGTCGGTCTGTGGCTTTGCATAGGCGATCTTGTTCTCGCGCAGCTGCGCCAATAGCTGCTCCGCAGCGCGCTCTACCGCGCCGTTAATGAGTGGGGTGGTATCAGCGCTCATAAGCAGGTGTGAACCGCCCTGCAAGTCTAAGCCCAGTTTTAAAGTGTTGTGCGTAAACCACGCTGGTAAGTTTTCCTGCGCCTTGGCATTTAAAAAGTTAGGAGCCGCGCTGCTCAAACCAAGCAGTATGAGCAGTAAATAAATTACCGCCCGTGTATTAAAGAATCGCATGAATAATCCTTTCAAATTAATGAAATAAAAATTGAAGTACAAAAATTAAGGAGGATTATTTAAACGGGGGTGCGCGCAGCGGCGGTCGTAGATGAACTAGCGCTTGTAGGGCGGGAGCCCAGTTAGCCGCTGATTTTACAAGGCCAATAAAGCGCCAATTTAGTTGGCTAGTAGTAAAAACATTCGCGCTTGGTGTATGAAAGCGATGATCATTGTCATCACGCCCAGATACAAGCGCGGCATTGCTGCCATTGGAAAAAACGAAAACCTGAGCCGTGTCATGCTTATTAAAATTTTTGTCGGTATCCAGCGTCGCGGCTTGTAAGTTAACGCCAGTGGCGAGCATCCCAATAAGTGCAAAAAGCCAGGCAAGCATTGGCGGTGCCGCGCGCTTGTCTAGTTTTGTACTAAGTGATGGGGTGGGCATGGTGTTTAAATACAGTGTCTGCAGTCAGCGAATTATTGGGGCGAATCATTCTTTAATCAAGGCAAATAATACAGCTTCTATTGAGCAGCCTATTTGAGTGGCAATAGGCCGCTGGGATGTGTGGACTTAGCCACCAATCAAGATCAATTTTCCGGTTTTGGGGTCGCGATAGACCTGCCCCAGCGCCTCGTAGCCGTCACCATTTTGAATTTGTTGCTGAACAGTCGTTGGCACACTGGGCAGTTCTTTGCCTAGGGAAATATCCTGCTGTTGTGGCTCGGCCTTAAAATGTTGCTGTAGGTCGGGGCTCATCGATACCAAGGCGGCAATTAAGCCGCAGGCAAACACCAAAATAATATCGACCAGATTGGCCATGGGGCCGAGGGGGTCGTCGTTATTGTCGAGAAACTCACTGTCGCGCCACTTATCCATGTTGCGTAGTTTTCAAGGCGGCAAGCTGGTGCAGAGCTTGGTCGTACCAGCGGCGGCGCAGACGGGCGAGCACAAAGCCGATCATGCCCGCGAGCAGGCCAATCACGGTGGTGTCGAAGGCCACGGTCATGGCGGTGGTGAGAATGCGCAGCTCACCTTCGCCAAGCGCCGCTAGGCCTGGGCCGAGGGGGATTAACGTACCCATCAAACCCAGCATGGGCGCGAGGCGGGTAATAAAGTCGGCGCGCTCAATACGGCGTTTACCGGCGAGCACCAATGCATCGCGGTTACCAAGGTCGCGGAGTTTGCGAATACCGCCCCAGCGCTCGCCAATACAAATACCCACCTCGTAAATGGCCAGTGCGACAAAAAATAATAAAGCCCAAATCACCGGCTCTAAGAGCAGCGAAGTGATCTGGTGCATAAGCCCTTGAGACAATCCAGTAACCATAGTGAACTCCATTTAGAATTTAGGCTGACGACCGCGCCACAGACCGCTGATTAGCAGTAATATCCCAGCCCCGAATAGCCAGGGCAGATAGGGACTAATGGCGCTGGCTGATGTTTGTTGTTCAGCTGACGCTGCTTCTGACTCCTGCTTAGACGCGGTCGCCTGCTGGCTAATTTGCGCTGTAGTATTCGCGTCTAGCTGCACTTCCTGAATATGGCTGGGCGACATAGTGCTTGGCGCTTCCGGCGTAACTCGGCTCTTGGCCAGCACCGCTTCAAGCTCTTTGGCGCGCTCTGCGCTGAGCTGCTTTTTTACCAGCGCATACATGGGGTGATTGGCGTGGGTGTGGCCGCTGCCTGGATTGCCGTGCTCAATAATATTGTCGCTAAATTGCTCGGCCAATTTTTTAACCGTGGCGGCGTCGGCTTGCCAAAAACCTTTGTCGATGGCGACCAGCATCACCGCCAGAATATTGCTCTGCACATAGCGGTTATTGTCTTGGGCCAAAAATTCCGCCAACCCGAGCTGTAGGGCATCGTCCACATAAATGGCTTTTACTTCTTCCCACACGCGGTCATTGATAATGTCTGGGCTAGTCACCTGCCAGCCCCAGAGGTATTCAATAAATTCGCTGCCCATGGTGCGGGCGCCGGAATAGCCCTCGGCCATAAGGGGCTTAATCCACTGAGGATTAAAGAAGCGGCCACGCAATTCCGACAATAGGGCCTCGGGCAGGGCGTCGATGTGCAAATTGCGATTGTCGGCGTGGTTGATCACCGCGCTGGCGGGGACGTTGCCGCTCACGGTTTCCACCGCCAAATTAAAACCGCCGAGGTAGTCGAAGGCGTCGTTATTGTCGATTAAACCGTAAAGATGGCTGGCGCGGCCCAGATAGGTTTGCGACACCCCAGTGAGCTGTCGACGGAATAAGGTTTGCGCAGATTCGCCCTGTAAACCCACTCCGTAGGCGTGGCCCATACGCTTAACAAAAACCTCGGCCAATTCACTGCGGTCCTGCCACGAGCCACTGCGTTCAATCATGCGGTTAACCCCTGCGCCGTAAGCGCCTGGCGCAATACCAAATACCCGCACACTGGCTTGACGGCCTAGGTCGGCGGCCGAGATTGCGGGGCTGGCGGCGAGTAATTCCCGCGCCTCGTTCACCCAGTTATTGGCGACTTGGTTTTTGTCCAGCGGTTCACTGCCGCCTTCTTTGGTTTGGTCTAAGGGTGCCAGCGCTGCTTGTAGGGCCAAACTCAGGGCAGGATAGTCGCGACGAATTAAGTCGCTGCTGGCATCCAGTGCGAGTAATCCTGCTTTGTCGAGCAGTAGTAAATGCTGGCCGTAGAGATCGCGGAACAAGCCCGAGGTGGTAAAGACCACATCGAAACGGCGGGGCTGGTCAGGGCCAAGGGGTAGGCGTTCTAAGCCTTTAATGATGCCGCGACTATTCCAAATGGGTCGCACGCCGAGCAGCTTCATGCCAAAGGCAATCATCGCGCCCTCGTCGCGCACAGCGTCGGAGGCCCATAAAATAATGCCCTGCTTATTATTGGCGATATCGGTATTGGCAAGGGCGACCCCAGACTCGCCAGCCAGTACTTTGGCGGCCAGTGCTGTGCCTACCTCAACCCCAACGCGGGTGGGTAAAAGGCTGCCGTCCAGCGCGTAAAAATTGCGGCCGGTGGGCAGGGCCTCTGGGGTGCGAATGGGATCATTGCCTTTGCCGGGCGCCACAAACTGGCCGTTAAGGCCGTTGAGCAGGGCGCGCATTTCAGCGGCGGGTGAGGCGCTGAGTTTATTCAGCCAGTCGCTGCGCTTGCTGCTATCGGCGGCTTCGCCCTGCAGCATGGAATTGAGCATGGTGTCGATGGCCTTGGGCTGCCAGTCGTGGCCAAACACGTGGAGGCCCAAGGGCATGAATTGCTCTTGGAGCTTGGTGAGGTAGTGGCCAATTTCGTGGAGTAAGAAATCGTCGTCAATTTCGTCAAAACCGACGCCGCGCACTTGCAGTTCTTCGTCCATGCTGGCGATAAGCTCGTCGCGTAAATTGAACTCATCCACCTTGCGGCGAAGGGTTTCTATGGCGCGGGCTTTGGTGCTGCCATCGCTGGCGGCTTCTGCGCTTTCAATTAGCTGCCGCAGTTCCAGCAGTTTGTCGTATAGCTCGGTGGCGGCAAGTGGCGGCGTGAGATGATCGACCATCACCGCCAAGCCCCGGCGCTTGGCCTGAATGCCCTCACCAACGCCATCGACAATATAGGGATAGATACCCGGTAAATCGCCAGCCGCAATACTGGGGTAGTCACTGGATGAAAGCCCCACGCTGCGTTTGGGCAAAAATTCATAGGTAGAGTGACGACCAAGGTGAACAAGGGCGTCGGCTTTAAACACGTCCTGCAAATAGTGGTAAAAAGCCAAATATTGGTGTGGTGGTGGAAAGGACATATTGGCGTGCAGCAGTTCTTCGTTTAACTCCCAGCCCCGCGGTGGCTGGGGGCCAAGAAAAACATTGCCAAACTGCACGCCGGGAATCAGCACCTTGTTGTCCCACACCATCACCTTGCCGGGCGCTTTGCCCCAGCCGCGAATACCTTCAATACCCATGTCGATTAAGGCGCGGTTGAGTTCTTGGCTGGCTTGCCAGTCTAGGTTTTGGCCGCTGGCCGCCTGTGCTAATAAATTCTGATATTCGCCGCCCAGCTGGGCGAGTAAATCTAATGCGCGGCTGCGGCCGGTGTGGCGCACACCATCTAAGGCGTGGTGTAAATCCGTGAGGGTGTTTTCCATGCGGGCGCGAATTAGCGCTAACTGATCTTGGCGCTCGGTAACCGAGCTGAGTTCGGCCAGCGCGGCCAATTGGGTCTGTAAACTTTGCTGTAATTCCCCGAGCGGGCCGTTGACCATTTCTGCGCGTACCGCTGGGGGCAGGGTGTTAAACCACTGTTGGTAGGCGTGGCTAGAGACGGAATTAATTTGCCCAGACATGGCTGCTAGCGCTGCGGCGTCTTCGGGTAAATTCACGCCTTTGGCTTGGAGTAGGTCGAGTAGTGCTTCAGCATCGGTGGGCAGCTCACCAGTGTGATAGCCCGCCGTGCGCAGGGCGCGGAGTATCTCGAGTAGGCTCTCTGGCACATTGAGATTGTCGGCGCCAATATTGTGGCGGCCCGGGGGGTGGTTGTAATACACCACGGCAATGCGCTTGTCGGCATTGGGTTTTTCTTGCAGGTTTAACCAGCGGGCTAACCGCCGTGTTTGGCGCTGTATTTCACCGGCGAGGGGTTCGCTGCGGTAAACGCTGGCGCCGGTGAACGGGTCGATTTTGGCGGTGGCGGCTAGCGCTAACACTTGGGGTTGCGACACGCCTTGGAGCTCGGGCATGGCGACGCGGTAGTGTACTGAGTCGCGGGGAATACCCTCGGCAGAGAGCTGCCACTGGGCGCTAGACCACTCGCTGATGCGAATGCCTTTTAATATTGGCAACTTGAGTTCTTCTAAAATCGCGGTTACCGCTTCGCGACCCTCGCCGCCGCCAATCACAAAATCTTGCAGGGCAATAATGGCCGCAGGGCTATTTTTAAGCGGCCCACGCATGGCGGTTTGAATGGTTTCTAACGCCGCGACACTGGCCTCGCCCCAAGCCGCCAACACCGAAACACACTGCCATGTTTGCGCTGCGCAAAGCTGCTGGTGCAAGGCCCAGTCGCCGCTTAAGTCGGCGGTGTCGTGGTCGATAATCCACACGGTGCGCTGCGCGGGCTTGAGTTGAGCATTTAACTCGGCGGCACTGAGCCAGTCGGCGCCAGCGCCGTGGTGCAGGGCAAAGCGCAGGGGCGCGACTTCTTCTAGGCGGGGATATTCTGCGCTGCTGTTGGCCAGCATTTGCAAGAGGCTGGCGGCATTGTTCACCGAGCGGTTTAGCCAATAGGCGCGGGCTTGCAACCAGTCGGCGTAGCCGGGTGATTGCTTTTGGCTTTCGGTTAGCGCTGCTGCGGTTTGCACGCCAGCTTTGTCACCGAGAATATCCTCTGGCAGGCCCTGACTAAATATCTCACCGTGTCGATCGCGTTGCAGGGGCATGAGCGCGCGGTCGCTGTGCAATACCGTGCGCAGCTGCTGGGTGGGGTAATTCATGGCCAATAAACGCGGCACGTCTTCGCCAAATATAGCCACTAATAAAAGCCGGTCGCTGCGGCTGATAAGAGCTTGTAGCTCCTCGTCGCTTAGCTTGCTTATTTGCTGAACGGTGCGAATTTGAATACTTAAATCTTCGCGTTGCTCTAACAGCTGGTGAGCGCCCGCTATTAGGGTAGGTGCCGAGCGGTCTGAAACAATCGCGGTAATATTCATTGCCATAGCACTGGCGGCGTTAAGCAGCAGTAGTAAGGCAAATAGATTTCGGGCTAGATTTTGAATACGGCCAGACATAGCATTTCCCCGCCGTAGCTCGCCCGCATACGGCTATTGAACAAGGTGGGAATAAAACGCGGGCAGGGGGCTTGGCAGACTATGGTTTTAGCTATGGCTATGCGCCAAAAAGCGAATCTGGTGTGACACCCCGCCACGTTCTATTCTTGGGTTTCGGGCCGGTCTCCGGACTCACAGAGTGCGTATGAATTACGCAGTGCTATTTATAGCAACTATTCGCCTTCCCACGGTTTACGCAGTGGCTGTCAGCACCTCACTGGCCTGACGGAATAGTGTTCTCTGTTTACCGTTGCGGGGGCAGTACAGGCATTGCTGGTTTAAGAATTGAACGCAGCGCACCTGTTTCCCGTTTAAGCTGCGCGCAGTCATTATGCGACACAAGCACCTGAAACATCGGCGCCAAGGATACGCGCTGGGGGTGGGGAGTCAAGGTTTAGCCTGCATTGTTGGCGGATTACGCCAAGTGGAATTTGTTGGTTCACCCATAAACTGGCCAAGCATGTGGAACATATATTGGCCAAAACTTGGATATACGCCTTGAGTCTTCATTTTAGGCGATTTTTTTATCCAGATGACGGTTGATAAAGTCACATTAGCGGACATACACGCCCAAGCGTAGCGTCTATTGCGTTGATCCCAAAATGGGACTAGTATATATTCATGCGTATTATTGCTCTCTCAACTTTGAAGGCCTTTTGGGCGATCTCTCCGGCTTACGGGGATTCAATCGAGCCCGGAATGGCTTGGTATAGAGAGACATTAAAGGCGGATTGGTCGTCCCCGAATGAGGTAAAAGCCAAATTTTCAAGCGCCAGTATTCTCAAAGATGGAAGAGTTGTGTTCAACATTGCCGGCAACAAGTATCGACTGGTCGTTTGGATCAACTATCCATATAAAGTGGTTTACATTCGTTTTGTTGGTACACATAAACAGTATGACGAAATTGATGCACAGACAATCTGAGGTGACCCATGGAAATTCGTCCAATTAAAACCCCGACAGACTATCAAGCAACGCTTAAAGAAATTGAGTTGTTAATGGTGGCGGAAGCGGACACCCCAGAAGGTGATCGGCTGGATGTTCTTGTGACGCTTGTTGAAGCATATGAACGAGAACACTACCCAATAGATTTTCCTGATCCAGTGGAAGCTATTAAATTTCGTATGGAACAGCAAGGCCTCACAGTGGAGGACCTTGTCCCAGTGATTGGTCGCAAAAATCGGGTCTATGAAATTTTGGCGCGTAAACGCCCACTGACGCTCAGAATGATAGAAGGCTTACATGAAACTTTTTCAATTCCTGCAGAGAGTCTCATAAAACATGCATCGCATCGTCGAGGGCATGCTGCGTAGGTTGGCTAGAGATTAGCCGTCTCATCAAGCCAGGAAGCTCCCCTGCAAATCATCGGCATGTATGGCTTCAGCGTCACATTAGCAGACACATATGTAGGTAATTCCACGCTGGAAAGTGTCTAGTGAATCCTGGGAAGTTCGCTATGACTAACTCAAGATTCGAGTACAATACCTAAAAAATACCTGCTGAAAAGTGTAATGCACCCGATATCTTAATTTATCATAAATCCGCGTAAACCCACTTGCATTAGGTGAGGGGGAATGTCATCAGGAATTAGTAGCCTAGTATGGCGCTACCAATTCCTAGGATATTAATTGCATTACCAAAGATGGAGTCTTCATCTTCTTGTTGTGCTGGCGTGTTGTTGGTTGGTTTGCGTGCCGCTTCAACTTTAGCATAAACACCTGCGTAATCCTTGCTGGTATAGCCGCGATCATCTTTAATATCATCATCTGCACCGAGTGCAATTAGTGTTTCAGCAAGTTTATTTCGGTCGTAAAACCTAGCCATATGCAGTGCGGTAACATCACGATTTTGGTACTTGTATTCAGAGCCAGGTTGCTCAGCGAAACCTATTATAATCGATCTGTTTACCACTTTATTAACATCAGCGCCAAGCTTAACAAGCGTTTTTGCTAATTCAGCTGTACTATTTTCATCTTCAAAATAAGACAGACGTCCTAGCAATGTTTCTTTGCCAATAGCGTAGGAGAATGTGGTATCGACCTCCAAACCGTTCTTTTCAAGTAATTCAAGGCGACTAATAAATTCGCGGTGCGAAAGGTTCTGCTCATTCAGGTCGTCAAATAAATATGCTTGCAAGGGTTGGCCATACTCTGGAGCTTTATTGATATCGCCACCAAGCGAAATAACCTTCTCAATCCGTGAATTCAATTCATCAGGGCTAGCCTTTTTGATAAAGCGTATATTCTGCGAATACAATATGTAGTGAAGGCAGTTCGTATAATTGACTGTTTGAGTTTGGTCATGCTCTTGAAGCAGGGCCATGATTTCAAAGCTACCCACGCCACAGGCATACTCTGCAGCAGGCACGTTTACGGGAGAATAATGAGTGTTATTTTTATCATCCTGGTATTGCGCAGAGACGGGATGAATGGCGTCTATTGATATTAAATAGTGAATAGCCTCAATGTTATTGTGAAGAACAGCACTTTCAGTAGCATTAGTCACTTCATAGGGTTCACGATCAGGGGATTGCGCGTTCCTGACAAAAGAATTACTGTTAAATTCTTTTAGTTTATCTGTTCTGCCCTGCGCTATATCTACACCGATTTCAAAGGAGTTTATATACGGAGGCGTACATCCTGAAATGAATAATAAGGCGAATGCAAAAAATGATATTCTCATAAAAAAGTCCTTTTAAATTAGACCGATAGCTATTTAGTATACATATACCGTTTGGGCGGGAGTAGTCTTTGCTAAATAGCATGGCTGTTTGTAAGGCATAGATTTTCCAAACAGAGCGTTGAATGCCTACTTTCTTGCATTCTAAAACCCCTTAATATCTCTTATTGACGCATTCAGACTGCTTTAAACGCATGGCAGGCAATCCCTCATATTTGTTTAATGCCTTGAGATTAGGATGCCCCCACGTTTCCGTGCACCCCAATTATCTGGATACCACCTTATATATGATTTTGGTATTCCGGCTGTCCGCTTTTTACCAGCACCTGCCAGTGTTTGCGCTGGAAAAGCTGCCATGCCATAAAGTGTCCTGCCTGATTTTTGCCATAAGCACGCCAAAATGCTCATTGTTTGCTCGAATCAAAAAAATCGGCACTGTGCTGAATATCCAGTATTTCGCCAGTGTAGGGGTGCGTAAAGCGCAGGCGCGAGGCGTGCAGTAACAGCCGATCTGCGGCGGCCTTGGCGGCAGGGTGGGCATAAAACTCGCATCCTAAAATAGGGTGGCCAATGCTGGCGGTGTGTACCCGCAATTGGTGGGAGCGGCCGGTAATTGGCGTTAGCAGTATTTGGCTGTGGCCGTCGTCGGTAACGCCTTGGCGCAGGTAATGGGTTTGGGCTTTTTTGCCGTAATCAAAATTCAGTTCTTGGCGGGGGCGATTGGGCCAGTCGCAGGCCATCGGTAAGTCGATAAAACCCTCAATACTGGCAAGCTCGCCGTAGACTACGGCTTGGTATTCTTTTTCGATTTTCCGGTCTTGGAATAAGCGGCTCAGGGCGCGGTGGCTGTCTTTATGTAGCGCAATAATCATTAGGCCCGAGGTGGACATATCTAGGCGGTGAACAATCGTGGCGTCGGGGTAGACCTCGGCAACGCGGCTAATTAAGCAATCTTTATTGTCGGGGTGGCGGCCCGGCACCGACAGCAGGCCAGCGGGCTTGTTAACAATGAGCAGGTCATCGTCGCAATGCAAATAGCCGATAGGCTCGTCGCAATAGGGCACAATAAAATCGGTATTGGGGTTTTCTGGGCTGGCGCTCATTAGACTGGCTGGTTGCAAAGAATTGGCGGCCAGTATACCGGAAAACGCTGGCTATTTTCCGGCGCGTAAATAGCCAGAGATCAAGGCAAAAAAGGATTCGCTCAAGGCGTTCTCGTAATACCAGCCCAGCTGGGTGGTGCAGTACTCGCAGTGGGCGTACTGCCATTCAAAGCCCTGAAACCAGCAATAGTGGTCGGTGGCTTTACCGGCAATAATCAAGCCCGGCGCAGCCTGAAAGCAGCTTAGCTCAAATACCACGCCGTCGGGATTGACAAAATGATGTTGGTGTTCGCCTTGTACCTGTACCCGATAATTCTCGGCGGTGACTGGCCGCTGGCAGTCCTGACAGTAAATAAGTTGCTGTTGATCCGCCTCGTAAACCTGCAGCAGAACATCGTGAACTAATTGCTTTATTGGTAGGCCACTCATAGCACACTCCGCTAAAATATCGCCATCACACACAGCTCTAACATAGAAGGAAATGCGCTTTGCGGCAAGCATCTTCGGCGACAGATTGCGAGATCCTCGCGCTACGATTACAGGAATACATCCCCAATGCGCTGCTGGCGAGCACTACTTTGCCCGAGGTGCCAGAGATGAAGTTGTGGCTGCTCAGTGCCGACTATCCCCAGCAAGACCTGAGCCCCGAGCAAACCCAGCGCATTATGAATTACCCGGCCTATTGGGTGTTTTGCTGGGCCAGCGGCCAAGTGCTGGCGCGTTATATATTTGATAACCCCCACCTTGTGCAGGGCAAGCACATATTGGATTTTGGTAGTGGCTCGGGAGTGGCGGGTATCGCCGCCAAACTGGCGGGCGCGGCCTCGGTGATTGCCTGCGACCTCGACCCCGATGCCATTTTGGCCAGTCGCGCGAATGCCGACTTAAATGGCGTGGAGCTTGAATACCGCGAGGATTTCTTTGCGAGCAGTGAGCAATACGATCTGATCTTGGTGGCCGATGTTTTATACGATAAAAGCAATTTTCCGCTATTGCCGGCATTTCTAGCGCGGGCGCCCCAAGTGCTTATTGCCGATTCGCGGGTACGGAATTTTCAGTTTGAGGGTTACAACTGGTTGGCATATCAACGCGCCACCACCGTGCCGGATTTGGCGGAATCTGACGAGTTTTCTAAAGTGAATCTGTATCTTGGCGGGCGTTAGCTAATTATAATTTATACTTGCGATTGAGCAGGATGCTCGTTTATTTATTCAAGGGATGAATCGTGAAGAAATTCGCCTTCGTAAACGAAGCTGCAGAACGTGAGTACAAAGATTTACCTCACGATATTCAAGATGAATTTGGAAAAGACTTGCGTCGGATTCAGTATGACCAAGCTCCGGAGTTAGCGATTGAACACCTAAGTGCTATTGGCGCGGGGGTTGTAGAACTTAAAATCAATGGCAGCCCCGCGTTCAGATGCGTTTATATAGCAAAGTATTTAGAGACCGTTATCGTCCTACACTCGTTTACCAAAACAACAAATGGCGTTGACCGCAAAGCAATGAAGCTAGCTGAGCAACGCTTAAAAGATTTGAAAGCTGAATTAAGATCGGCTTAAGCAGCTTGGTTTCTGGAGATAGCGATGGATGCCTCATCTAATGTTGGCATCGACATCTGAGCTTTAAAACCTAATGCATCTAAGAGATCAAACATTGCATCAATGGTGAATTTCTCAATTTTCGCATTGATCAAATCGGACACCCTAGATTGCTTGATGTTTAACTTGTTAGCAGCCTCTTGCTGAGTCCAGCCTTGCTCTTTGATTAAGCGAGATAACATGATGGATAAATCCATTTTCATCGCCATTTTGCTGGCGACTTCATTGTCATGGTTTACATGAAATGGGCTGTCGTAGAATTTGAGTGCCATAGTGCACCTCGAATATTGGATTACTCTTGGAGTATATAAAATTTTAGATAACTAGCAAGCGCTGATTATCTAAAATTTCATATAATCTATCGAGTCGCTGTAAGATTATGAAAAGTAACAATATTTTATTTGGTGATATTAGTGCTGGTTATGTCGAAGCCGCTCAGGGATAGGCCCTATTTGAATCTGGCGTATTCTCTAAAGTGAATCTGTATATTGGCGAGCGCTAGCCAAGATTTTGCGAACCGATTTTTTGGGTAGCAGGGCGATAAAATTATCCCGCGCTACGCCTTGGGCGGCTTCTTTGTTTAACGCGTCTAAAAACGGTGCATATTCGTCTAGGTTCGCGGCGATTTTGTCGTAGCTACCCAAGCCGTCGGAGCCAATCATAAAGCGCTTGGGGTATTTATTGATTAAGGCCACCCAGCCGTCGGCTGCCTCTTGGTTCTTGTCGAGTAAATAGGGCGTGAGCACTGCCCATGACAGATCGATATATAAATTGTCGTGGGCGGCAAGTAGCTTGCTCAGCGCGGGTAATAAAAAATCGAGCTTGTCTTGGTAGCGGTGTAATGTGGCGCTGGTGCCTGCGTGGGCCCAGATAAAATTCACATCGGGGTGGGCGGCCAAGGCGTCTTCAATTTCGCCAACATACAGCGGATTGCGCTCGCGCTTCGAGGTGATGTTGCTGTGCAGCAACACCGGCAGCTTAAACTCCGCCGCCACGCGATAAACTCGATACATGGCCTCGTTATTGGCGCGGGGCGTATCGTCTTGGGTTAGGGCGGTTAAGTCATCGTGGCGGGTTAATACCTCGCCAATGCCCTGCCAAACATCGGGGTAGGTCTCTAGCATTTGGCGCAGGTGCTTATCGGCATTCTTGTCGGTGGGATTAAAACCGCATAAAAAGGGATGTAGGCGCTCGCGATCTTGTTTAGGAAGTTTGCGGTAGGCCTCTGCAACGTAGCTGTCTGTGGCGCTAAACCAATACATCCCTGCGTCATCACCAGCGTAGTAGCGGGGCCGCTTAGGCTCGTCTTCATGCCATTTTTTCATCAGCGGAATACCGCTAATCATCGCGTGGTCAATCTTGCCCTTGTCCATGGCGGTAATCAGTTTAGAAAGCGGCTCACCCTCTTGGAAAAAATCAACAATATGTAGATGGGCGTCGCTGTAACGGTGTTTGGGCGTGCTGATTTTTTGCGCTTTGCTGTTGGGTTCAGCGCTTGCCACTAGGCTATAGGTGGCCAACGATGCTAAGCCCATAAGGGCTAAACTGGTGGCGAGCAGATGTTTTTGTAACTGATGCATTCCATTCCCTTGCGCGATAGGACCTGCATTCAGACAGGTTTGGGGCGGAGGGGTTCAGTTGGTGAGGTGAGCGGGCTTTTTGCCGATGTGTTGGATTCTGAATCAAGTGCAGAATGACGGCTATTGGGAATACGGGTGCGGTGGGGCAAGCGATAGCGCTAATGGGTAAATAATCCTAATAAACCCAGAGACGGACGGGCTTATCGCCGATATTATTCATTTCCTCATAAAGGTTTCGATCAAGGCGTGCGGCATGTTTGAGCTACCCAAAAATATTTACTTAATGGCGATTGTTAGCTCCCTGTGTATGGCGACTTCGTCGTTAATGGTGTTGGTTAGCGGTTTGCTGGGTAGCAGTTTGGCGCCGAGCGCCTCACTGGCAACTTTGCCAATGGCGAGCTTTATTATTGCTACGGCGGTGTCTACGGTTCCGGCTGCCATGATTATGCGTAAAGTTGGCCGCAAGAAGGGCTTTCTGCTCAGTATCTTTATTGCCTTTTGTGGGGCGCTTTGTGCGCTGCTAGCAACGGTGCAGGCGAATTTTTTATTGTTTATTTTTGCCACCCTCTGCTTTGGCTTTAATCTTGCGTTTACCCAGCAGGGCCGCTTTATCATTATTGAAAACGCGCAGAATCCAAAACAACAGGCAGACGGCCTGACCTTAGCGCTATTGGCCAGTTTGCTGGGCGGTTTTATTGGTCCGCAATTTGGGGCCTTGGGGCGCGACCTTATCGCCTCGCCGCAGGGCTATGCAGGGTCGTTTTTGTTGTTGGCAATCTTGCTGGTAATTGCCTTCGTTATTATGTGTATTTATGAAGAGCGGGGCGTGGCTGAGCTCGAAAATGTGTCGGCTGAGCGCTCACTGCTGAGTATTATTAAGCAGCCTAGCTTTATTTTGGCGGCGGGCACGGCGGCCACAGGTTATGCGGTTATGTCGCTGGTGATGACCGCAACACCACTCAGCATGGTTGAGATGAGCGGCCATAGCTTTAATCACGCAACGATTGTTATTCAGTCGCATATTGTTGCGATGTTTTTGCCTTCACTGCTTACCGGGAAATTACTTAAAAAGGGCCTGCGATTGAGTCTAATAGTTGCTGGTTTGAGCTGCTATTTGGCGGTGATTGCGGTGGCCTTTAGTGGGCAGGAGGTAATGCATTACTGGTGGGCGCTGGTACTGCTTGGCCTTGGCTGGAATCTATTATTTATGACCGCCACCGCTTTACTCCCTGAGACCTACGAAGGGGATGAACGCTTTAAAGCTCAAGCCGTGAATGAATTTAGCGTGATTAGCGCGCAGGCGCTTGCAGCGTTTTCTGCGGGCTGGATTCTGTTCAATTATCAGTGGGAAGGGGTGTTAAAAACGGCGCTCAGTATTTCGGTTGTTTGGTTGCTGGGGCTGGCTTTCTTGGGCTATATCACAAGGAAGCGATCTCTTGTTGCCGCGAGTTTATAAATTTTCGTAGCTGAGCCTTGGGTCTAGTGCCTTAGTGGCTGCTGTTTTAGACTTTTGAGTCCGGTTCTTAATCTGTTCAATACGTTGCTGCATATCGGGGTGGCTGGCAAAAATCGCCTGCCAACTGGCTTGACGGTGCTGGGCTAATATCTTTTCAAAGAAGGCCTCTGAGCCAGCTAAGTGGCCATAGTGCTGTTCTAAGGTGTCGAGGGCTGCACGGTCGGCGGCGCTTTCCATTTTTCGGCTAAAGCCGAGCACGGTCATAATGCCTGCTTGCTGAACGGTGCCTTGCAGCACTACCGCGTTTTGCCCAGTTACCACGCTTAAAAATAACTGCACTAGTAAGCCGCCACTGATGGATTGGGCGGGGTGACGAAATTTGATGTGGGCAATTTCATGGGCTAGCACCATGGCCAGCGCATTCTCTGAAGACACTTCGCGCAACAAGCCGGTGGTAACAAAAATATGGCCGCCGAGGGTGGCAAACGCGTTGGGCACATCAGCTTCATCGATAAGATGGAAGTGCAGTTTGATGTCGGGTGCTAACTGCGATTTGTTGGCGAGCTGATTGCCAAGTTCTTGGAGCGCCGCTTCGGCACTTAACATGTTTTGTTCGCGGTTCTCCGTATTGCTCCTTAGTTGCCCAAATTTACTGACCAGCTGTTGTTCGTAGCGAAAGGGAATTAGCGGTGCCAGCTGGTGAGAAAATAACAGCAGCAAGGCCACGACGGCAGTAATGACGAGGAGTACCCCGCCGAGCAGAATTGAAAATTCCTTTAGGGGGTTCTCGCTAGAGGCATTTATGCCCTCCGGAATTTTGGGGTTTTGTTTTGCGAAGGCCACGATTTGTTTAGCCCAAATTTTTATGAGTGGGAATTAAAGCTGTTCCATAGGCGAGTACTTCAACCGAGCCGATGCCCTTATTGCCGTTGCCGGAAATCCGGCTAGTTTCTAATTTGGTGTTAATAATGGCTTCGGCGCCAGCTGCGTGTGCCTGTTCTTGCATGCGCAATAAAGCTTCGCGGCGAGCGCGATCGAGCAGGGTTTCGTAGGCGCGAATACGACCACCGACAAGGCCGCGCAATCCCGCGGAAACTTGTTTGAAATAATCCACCGAGATCACCACGTTACCGCTAACCAGTCCCGCGTGGTGGTTCATATACTCTGGCGGCGGAAAGCGGTCGGTAGATACCACAAGGCTGCGCAGCGCATCTTCGCGGCTGAGGATGCTCTTATAGTGCTTGGCTTCGGCGCGGCGGCCAAAGAAAAAGCCAAGGCCGAGCAGTAGCGCGAATATACCTATTTTAATGAGGGCTTCCATTATTTTTCCTCGAGGAAAACCGCCGTGCCGTAGGCCAAAATTTCGGAGGCGCCAGCGGTGATAGACGAGGTGGAGTAGCGCACATTGATAACCGCATTGGCGCCAATGGCCTTGGCTTGTTCGGTCATGCGGTCGGTGGCCTCTTGGCGGGCTTCAGATAACAGTTCGGTATAACCGCCGAGCTCGCCGCCAAAAATGTTTTTTAGCCCCGCCATAATATCTTTGCCCGCGTGTTTGG
Organism: Zhongshania guokunii; assembly: GCF_040892635.1. Taxonomy (NCBI): domain Bacteria; kingdom Pseudomonadati; phylum Pseudomonadota; class Gammaproteobacteria; order Cellvibrionales; family Spongiibacteraceae; genus Zhongshania; species Zhongshania guokunii. Next base: position 76,106 of record NZ_JBFRYA010000012.1, read on the forward strand.
CGCGCACGGTGCTGCCGAGGACGAGGCCAAGGTGTTGGCTGACTCTTTTGCCAGGAATAATTTCAATATTGCTGATTAACATATTACTCATGGTGATTTCCTGAGGTTGATAAACGAATGCGGCTTGCGGGCTTAAATAATCAGTCAGCGCGCTTACCTTGTACACCTTTTTTAGATTGGCTTGCTAACCGTACTGGGCTGATGAAGAAAGTCGTGAAAAGCCTTTGTTAAGGGGTTGAGGTGTTTGGCCTTGGGGTACACGGTGCACCATGATCGCAAAATAGGAAAGCCGACAACGGCAATTGCAGCTAGGCGACCAGCGGCGATGTCGTTGCTGACCATCGCCTTGGGCAAAATAGCAAAATGCTCACCGCTGGCTAGGGCGGTTTTGATGGCTTGGTTGCTGCCCATTTGGCGGTGGCGCTGAATGAGGCAGCTGTGCTGGCGGCAGAAGCTCTCAAAAATTTGTCGGGTGCCGGAGCCCGCTTCGCGAAGCAGGGCTGGGTAGCTTAAAAGTTCGATTAAGCTTATATCTTGCCGTTGGCTCAGCGGGTGCGAGGCGTTTGCCACCACCAGCAGTTGGTGCTCGGCAAAGGGGGTGTAGCTTAAACTTCGGCTGTCGGGCACTTGGGTCATGATGGCGAGATCGTCAAGATTGTCGTGCAGGCGTTCCAGCAAGCGCTGGTGGTTAACAACGTGCAGGCTAATATCAACGTCGGGGTGCTGTTCGCAAAAGTTGTGAATAAGGGGTGGGAGCAAGTACTCGGCGCTGGACTCGATGGCAATGTTGAGGCTGCCCTGCAATCGCCCATGCAGCTCGGTTAACTCAATTTCGAGGTGCACTAAGCGCTGTTTGAGTTCGCGGGCCGCGCGGAGCATGAGTTCACCGGCGTTGGTCAAGAATAGCTGTTTACCAAGATAGTCAAACAGCGCTTGGCCAACGACTTCTTCCAAGCTGCGGATTTGTGAACTCACCGCCGGTTGGGTTAGCGCTAGCTGCTGAGCGGCCTTGGAGTAGCTGCGGTGCTGGCAAACTGCCAAGAAAACGTCCAGTTGGCGCAAGGTTAAACGATTTAAAAAGCTGACTTCCATACTCGTTCCTGGGCGGTCGATTCCCTTACTATAAGTAATTGCTAATACTTATCAATACAAATATTAATTTTTTATTCATCGCTTTTTTCGGTACGGTGGCTGCATGTCATTATTGCTGCGCCACGTTTGCACGCGGGTTTACGCAGTAATGAAATTGCTTTTAATGGCTATTGGCTAATAGTAAGGCTAGGTTAGGGGTAATTCTTGCCCATAGGGAGTTCAGCTATGTTGAAAAAAATCCTGATCGCCAACCGCGGTGAAATTGCGGTGCGTATCGTTCGGGCCTGTGCCGAAATGGGCATTCGCTCGGCGGCGATCTATACCGAGCCAGATCGTTTTTCGCTGCACGTAAAACGTGCTGATGAAGCGTATAACGTGGGCGCCGACCCTCTTGAGGGCTATTTAAACCCCCGCAAGTTAGTTGCGTTGGCGGTGGAGACCGGCTGCGATGGCCTGCATCCTGGCTATGGTTTTTTGTCTGAAAACGCTGAACTGGCCGAGGTTTGCGCCGAGCGTGGCATTACCTTTATAGGTCCCAGTGCCGAGGTTATTCGCCGTATGGGCGATAAAACTGAGGCGCGCCGCGCAATGACCGCCGCAGGGGTGCCGGTAACACCGGGTACCGACGGCAATTTGGCCGATGTAGAGGAGGCGGTGAACTTCGCCAAAACCATCGGTTACCCCATTATGCTTAAGGCAACCTCGGGTGGCGGTGGCCGTGGTATTCGCCGCTGCGACAGCGAGGCCGATTTACGCCGCCAGTACGATCGGGTGGTGTCGGAAGCGACGAAGGCCTTCGGTCGCGCCGATGTGTTCATGGAAAAATGCATTGTTAATCCCCGCCATATCGAGGCGCAGATACTGGCCGACAGCCACGGTAATGTGATTCACCTATTTGAGCGGGATTGCTCGATTCAGCGCCGTAATCAAAAACTGATCGAAATTGCGCCGTCGCCACAGTTAACCCCAGAGCAGCGCGCGTATATTGGCGATATGTCGGTTCGCGCCGCCGAGGCGGTGGGCTATGAAAACGCCGGTACAGTCGAGTTTCTCTTGGCCGACAACCAAATCTATTTCATGGAAATGAATACGCGGGTGCAGGTAGAGCACACCATTACCGAGCAAATTACGGGGGTGGATGTGGTGCGCGAGCAAATTCGCATCGCCTCTGGCTTGCCCTTGGGTTACCGCCAAGAGGATATTTCCTACCGCGGCTATGCACTGCAATTTCGGATTAATGCTGAAGACCCTAAAAATGATTTCTTGCCCAGCTTTGGCAAAATCAGCCGCTACTATGCGCCAGGCGGCCCTGGGGTGCGGGTAGATACCGCTATTTATACTGGCTACACCATTCCGCCGTATTTCGACTCAATGTGCTTAAAGTTGATAGTGTGGGGACTAACCTGGGAAGAGGTTTTAAATCGCGGCGCGCGGGCGCTAAACGATATGCGCCTGCAGGGCGTGAAAACCACGGCGGCTTACTATCAGCAAATTTTAAAACACCCGGATTTTCGCGCTGGGAATTTTGATACCAGTTTTGTTGAAAGCCATCCCGAACTGACCCAGTACTCGGATAAAACCCGCCCCGAAGATATTGCCCTCGCCGTGGCCGCTGCAATTGCCGCCCACGCTGGCCTATAACGCAAAGGATATTGATCATGAGCCAAGCTAAACCCGTTCTAATCACCGATGTTGCCCTGCGCGATGGCCACCAATCGCTAATCGCCACGCGAATGCGCACAGAAGACATGTTACCGGTTTGCGCCGAGTTGGATGCCATCGGTTTTTGGTCGCTGGAAGTGTGGGGCGGCGCCACTTTTGACGCCTGCGTGCGCTTCTTAAAAGAAGATCCCTGGGAGCGATTGCGCAAGCTGCGCGAAGCGCTGCCTAACACTAAATTGCAAATGCTGGTGCGGGGCCAGAACCTGCTGGGTTATCGCCATTATGCCGACGATGTGGTCGAGGCCTTCATCCAAAAGTCGGCCGATAACGGCATGGATATCTTCCGCGTTTTTGACGCCATGAATGATGTGCGCAATTTAGAAACGGCGGTTGCCGCGGTTAAAAAATCCGGCAAACACGCCCAGGGCACTCTCTGTTACACCACCAGTCCCGTTCACACCACGGCCAAATTTGTGCAGCAAGCGCGAGACCTTGTGAATATGGGTGTGGACTCCATTGCCATTAAAGACATGGCGGGTTTACTTACCCCGAGCGCGACCTCAGAACTGGTCGCGGCGCTTAAAAGCGAAGTCAGTGTACCGCTAGCGCTGCACTCCCATATGACCTCTGGTTTGGCTGGGCTGTGCCAGCTCAAGGCGATAGAGGCGGGTATCGATATTATCGACACCGCAATGTCGGCTTTTGCGAATGGCACCAGTCACCCTGCAACCGAAACCATGGTGGCGGCGCTGAAAGGCACCGACCGCGACAGCGGATTAGACCTACCCGCGCTGCAAAACATTGCCACCCAGCTGTGGGATGTGCGCAAAAAATACCATCAGTTTGAGAGCGAGTTTACCCGCGAAGACGTTAGCGTGCAGATCAACCAAGTGCCCGGCGGAATGATGTCGAACTTGGCGAATCAGCTAAAAGAGCAGGGCGCCTTACACCGCATTGGCGACGTGTTTGCAGAGATACCGGCGGTGCGCAAAGACCTAGGTTATCCGCCACTGGTAACGCCCACCTCGCAAATTGTTGGCACCCAAGCGGTTATGAATATTCTAGCGGATAAGCGCTACACCACCATTACTAACGAGGTTAAACGCTATTTGCAGGGCCACTATGGCGCAGCACCTGCGCCGGTAGACAAAAACCTACGGGCGCTGGCAATAGGTAATGAGGACGTGATTGATGTGCGTCCAGCGGATCTTTTGCCGCCAGAGCTAAACAAGCTGCGCGCTGATATTGGCGACCTGGCCAAGTCAGAAGAAGACGTGCTGACCTTTGCTATGTTCCCAGATTTGGGTCGTGCGTTTTTATCAGAGCGCGAAGCGGGTACTCTCACTCCGGAAGTGTTAGAGCCTATTGGCAGCGCGAGTACGCGGCCGGTTACCGATGGCGGCGCGCCAACTGAGTTTGTTATTGATGTTCACGGCGAAAGCTATCAAGTGGCTATTACCGGTGTTGGCATCAAAGGCACCGGCAAACGCCATATTTATATGACCTTGGATGGCATGCCCGAAGAAGTGGTGTTCGAAGCCCTTAACGAATACAAAGCCGAGGGCAGTGGGGGGCGTAAATCGGCCAACAAGCCAGGCCACGTAACGACCAATATGCCAGGCAATATTGTAGAGGTGCTGGTAGCGGTAGGTGACGTGGTTAAGCTGGGTCAGCCTGTATTGGTAACCGAAGCGATGAAAATGGAAGCCGAGGTGCAAGCGCCGATTGCCGGTAAGATCGTTGATATCTTTGTTAAGAAAGGCGATCGCGTAACACCGGGTGAGGTGCTTATTGAGATAGTCGCGGAATAAACGCTGCTCATTTGCTCTAGCGCTAAATCAAAAAGCCCCGCCGGCACACAGCCGTCGGGGCTTTTTGATTTTTACTGACTAAATACGGCTTAGTTGCGGTAAATAGTCTGAATCAAGTGGTAGCCAAACTGAGTTTTTACTGGCCCATGTACTTCTAAAACGGCTTCTTTAAAGACCACGTCGTCAAAGGCTTTTACCATTTGGCCTGGACGAAACTCGCCGAGGTCGCCGCCCTGTTTGCCAGATGGGCAATCTGAGTGCTTTTTAGCCAGCTCGCCAAAATCGCCGCCCTTAGCAATTTTTGCTTTAAGATCTTTCGCTTCTTGTTCGGTTTTAACCAGTATGTGTCGTGCTGAGGCAACGGTCATAATTGTATCTCGATGATGAATTCAGGCAGGATTATAGCAGTAACTTTTGTGTTTATTCTTGCTACGTGGTGTTCACGCTGACTCGGTGTAGCGGCTGTTTTCTGACAAATAACAGCCAAAGTTTTGTCGTAGGCATATTTAGCTATATTAACTGTTTGATTTTTAAGTACAATTTTCATTGGCATAAGCCTTGCTTTTGCCCTAATAATAGCTATGTTGTCTCTGTATGCGGAATGTTGGAAACAGATTATGAAATCTAAGATTATCCTGATTGTGGGTGTGCTGGTATTGCTGTTAGCCGCAGTTGGCGGAACGTGGTTTTTTATGAAAAGTTCGGCGCCTGCGCCGATGCCAACCGAAGCCGAAGGTGAAATGATGGCCGTGGCTAGCCCAGCAATGAAGGCCCCTGAGTACTACAGTCTGTCGCCATCGTTTGTGGTGAATTTACAGAATGAACGCGGCATGCGCTTTTTAATGATCGAGATCGAGTTGATGTCGCGCCGTGACGATACCTTTAGCCGGGTTGAGCAATATGAACCGCGTATTCGCAACGACTTGCTGTTGTTTCTTAGTAAACTGGATCGCGAGGCAATTGCTACGGTTGAGCAGCGTATGAAAATACAGGAAGAGGCGATGGCGGTGATTAATGGCGTTTTAATCGCTGAATCTGGTAAAGGCGGTGTTGACGCGGTGTATTTCACCAAGTTTGTCGTGCAGTGAGGTTGAGCCAGTGAGTGACGTACTCGATCCAGAAGAACTCGAAGCCTTAATGGCGGGTGAGGACGACAACGCGCCGGGTAAGGGTAAGTACAATCTTGCCCGCCAAGATTATGCTGTGCAGCGCCTAATACCGGCGCTGTCGCTTATTCAGTCGCAGTTTGCAGGTGCAACCAAGGATCGCATGCAGGAGTTTGTTGCCGCAGTGAGTTCGGTACAAACCGATAAAATCACGGTAATGAAGTTTGAGGAGATGCTGAATACTCTTTCGGCACCGTGCAGTTTGTCGGTGGTGCAGGGGCTGCCGATGAATGCCAACCTATTTTTGGCGTTTGAATCTGATTTGGTTTTTCAGTTGGTTGACCGTTATTTTGGTGGCTCTGGCGCCAGTCAGCAGGGCGATCGCGAGACCTTGTCGGTATCTGAATTTAGTTTTATGGAAATGCTCAGTACCGCGTTGTTGCCCGACATTGCCGGCGCGTGGAAGTCGGTTATGAAAACTGCGCCCAGTATTGCAGTGCAATACAATGATCCCCGTATGCTCGACACTATTAGCGAAGCCGATTCATTGGTCGCCACGCGCTTTACGGTGAATATTGGCGAATTTAGTGGCGGCTTGTGGTCGATAGTACCGTGGAGTGCGATTGATGCAGTGCGCGACAGTATTGGCGATCCAGCAAAGAGTAAAGCAAAGCCCTCTAGCGATGATTGGCGCGACCGCCTGCTAGATGGTTTGGAGTCTGCCCCAATAGAGATGGTAGCCGTGTTAGCGCATACCAAGCTCAGTTTGAAAAAAGTGGCCAAATTTAAAGTGGGGGATATCATCGACATTCCCTCACCAGAAGAATTGATTTTAGAGGTCGATGGCAAGCCCTTTATGCGAGGCCGTTTCGGCAGTCATCAGGGCAATTTAGCGGTCAAGCTTGAGGGCCCAGTGCCAAAAAAACGACCGCAGCGCTGAGGAGGGGATATGTCTGACGACGTGAATGATCAACAGCCAGCGGCGGGTGCCGCCAGTCAACATGAGGCGGTTACCGCCGCGGAAATTAAGGAATTAAATGAACACACTAGCGCTCAGCCAACAAAACCAGCCGCCGACACCAGCTCGAGGAGTGGCCGCATGAGTAATGATATGAGCCTCGATATGATCATGGATGTTAGCGTTAATGTCGCGGTAGAAGTTGGTCGGACCAAAATGAGTATCCGCGATTTACGCGAACTGAGTCAGGGTGCCATTATTGAGTTAGATCGCGCGGCAGGTACGCCCCTTGATGTATTGGTCAACGATACCCTTGTTGCACGCGGTGAAATTGTGGTTGTTAAAGATAAGTTCGGCATTATGCTCACCGAGGTTGTTGGCCAAGACGAGCGTGAGCGCCGGGGATGATGTGCTATCTGGCAAGGTGGTGTTACGGGTTTGTCAGTGTTGCCGCGGCGTTGCCAGTTTGGGCCGAGGATGTGGCAGAAGTCGCCAAGCCCTTAGTGGCGGCGAGCGCGAAGCTTGGCGATAAATCCAGCGCGGCAGCGCCTGCGGCACCCAGTTTAGCGCAGCTTGATGTTAGCGGTATGCTCGGCAGTTTGTTGCTGGTGGTGCTCTGCATAGTGGTGCTAATGTGGCTGTTGCGGAAAAGTCGCTTAGTTGCTGGTCCCAATCACACCGGCGTGGCGGTGGTGGGGCAAATTCCGCTGAGCATGAAAGAAAAATTATTGGTAGTGCAGGTTGGTGACGACAAGCTATTACTTGGCTGCACTGCCAGCGCAATTAATACCCTGCATACTTGGTCGTCACCTTCATCCCAGAATAGCGATGCCTCTGCGGCCCAGAATTCACCCTTTGCTAAATTATTGGCGCGCTTGCCCACTCAGTCTTCGGCGAAGACCAATACGCCAAGAAATGATGCCGGAGGTCCGCCATGAGGGGCTTGCGCAAACTACTATTTCTTATCGCTTGCTGTTTGCCGATGCTGGCCAATGCCGCGCAGTTGTCCTTGCCCGCAGTAACATCACTGCCCGCAGCGGGGGGCGGCCAGGAATACACGGTGTCGCTGCAATTGCTGGCGGTGATGACCGCGCTAACCTTATTGCCCGCGCTGCTACTGGGTATGACTGCGTTTACCCGCATTATGATTGTGCTGTCTATTTTGCGTCAGGCATTGGGCACAGGGCAGACGCCATCTAACCAAATACTGCTAAGCTTGGCCTTGTTTCTAACCATGTTTATTATGCAGCCGGTGGCTGAAATTGCCTACAACGATGCAATTAAGCCGTATATCGCCGAAGAGCTACCCTTTGAGCAAGCACTTGAAAAAGGTTTTCAGCCGTTTCGAAGCTTTATGCTGCGCCAAACCCGCGAAGAGGACATTGCGCGCTTTGCTGAAATTTCCGGCCAAGATGCTTTCGATAAACCGGAAGATGTGCCGTTTACTATTTTAATGGCCTCGTTTTTAACCAGTGAGCTCAAAACCGCCTTTCAAATAGGCTTTTTATTGTTTATTCCCTTTGTGGTTATCGACCTGGTGGTTGCCAGTGTGCTGATGTCGATGGGTATGATGATGTTGTCGCCGATGATGATTTCGCTGCCCTTTAAGATCATGCTGTTTGTTTTAGTTGACGGTTGGAGCTTGGTAATGGGCTCACTGGCCGCGAGTTTTTACACATGAATGCCGATACTGTAATTGAACTTGGCCGTCAGGCCATGAACGTTACCGTGCTGTTAGCTGCGCCCTTGTTGCTGTCGGCGCTGGCGGCGGGTTTGATGATAGGTATGTTTCAGGCGGCCACCCAGATTCAAGACATGACCTTGAGCTTTATTCCAAAGCTGGTGGTACTGGTCTTGGTGCTTGGTCTCACTGGCCCGTGGATGTTGCGCCATTTGATAGACTACACCACCCAGCTGTTTGAAATGATCCCTGGCCTCGTGGGGTGACCCTAAGGTGATGAGTTTAACGGCGGACCAGCTCAGCGTCTTGCTAGCCAGTGCGTGGCTGCCGTTTGTGCGAATTGGCGGCGCGATGATGACCGCGCCACTATTCAGTGCTGCTTACATTCCCCCCCGCGCCCGACTTTTACTGGCGATATTTATTACCGCGGTGCTCCTGCCTATTTTGCCCGCTAGTCCCCCCATGAATTTATTGGGTATTGAAACTGTACTGCTGATCGCCAATGAATTCCTCATTGGCCTGTGTATTGGTTTTATTATTCAGCTGGTTTTTGATGCCATAATTTTGGCCGGCCAATTAATTGCGATGGGCATGGGGCTTGGCTTTGCGATGATGGTCGATCCCCAGCGGGGGGTACAAGTGCCGGTCTTGTCCCAGTTCTTATTAATATTCACCATGCTGTTATTTGTGGCTATGAACGGTCATATCGACTTTTTAAGCTTGCTGGCTAGGAGCTTTGAGTACTGGCCAGTAGGCGGCAGTGCTTTGTCGGGTGACCAGATTGGGGTGGTGATTATGCGCGGCGCGGAACTGTTTACCGGCGCAATTCGAGTGGCGATCCCCGCGGTGGTTGCCTTATTAGTAGTGCAGCTTGCAATGGGTGTGGTCAGCCGCGCCGCACCGACCTTGAACTTGTTTGCAGTGGGTTTCCCTATCGCGATGTTAATTGGCTTTATGGTGGTTGATCGCCTGCTGCCCAATTTATTGCCTTTATTGTCTTCTGGTCTCGGCGCTGCTTTTGTGGCCGCTGAGCAATTTCTTGGGATGTGAGCCATGGCTGAGAACGAAGACGGTCAAGAACGCACAGAAGACGCATCCGAGAAAAAACTCGCTGACTCTCGTAAAAAGGGCCAAGTGCCGCGCTCGAAAGAGCTCACTACCATGATGGTGACTTTGTCTGGCGCAGCTATTTTGCTATTTACGGGCGGGCAATTAGCGGCGGCATTGCAAAACTTGCTAGAGAGCAGCTTGTCGCCGAGTTTTTTAATTGCGGCTGATGAACGGGAGATTGCGGGGCGGCTCTATGAAACCCTAGTTCGCGGTTTACTGACAATCTGGCCGCTAATGCTATTAGCGATTATTGCAGTGGTGTTTTCGTCAACTATTTTGGGCGGTTGGACCTTTAATTTAAGTGTTAAGCCTGAGCGGATGGACCCGATTAAGGGCGTTGCGAAGCTGTTTTCCCTGCGCAGTTTGGGCGAGTTAGCCAAGGCACTTATGAAAATGGTTTTTATTGGCGCGGCGGCGGTATTTCTGTTGTCGGGTCTGGCGGGCGATATTCTCGGCTTGGGTTTACAAGAGCCGAAAGAAGCTATTAAAAACAGTGCCTCACTGCTTGTGTGGTTTTTCTTTGTGGTGAGCTTGCCGCTGCTGGCAATCGCCGCCATCGACGTGCCTTGGCAGTTGTGGAATTACCACAAAGAATTGCGCATGACCCGCCAAGAAGTGCGGGATGAACACAAGGAATCGGACGGCAGGCCAGAGGTAAAAGCCAAGCTGCGTGAAATGCAGCAAGCGGCTGCCAATAACCGGATGATGGAAAAAGTGCCCACCGCCGACGTTATTATCACCAACCCCACCCACTTTGCTGTTGCCTTAAAGTATGACGAAGCGCGTATGGCGGCACCCATGCTATTGGCAAAAGGTGCCGACAATATCGCCGCTAAAATCCGCGAGCTGGCCAACGAGCACGATGTACCCATAGTTGAATCCCCGCGTTTAGCTCGCGCAGTCTTTGCGAGTACCGACCTTGATGCTGAAATCCCCGGTGGCCTGTATTTGGCGGTGGCGCAGATTCTGACCTACGTATACCAACTGCGCAGCTGGGAAACTTTGGGTGGAGAATACCCTGAGCCGCCAGAGCCTGAGGTGGATGACGCGTATTTGAAAGACTTGCTTTGATCACTGCTTGCAAAGGAGTTTCAATGAAGTGTTGTAACTGCTCGCTGAAAGCTGTTGGGCGAAGTTACGATTTGAAAGTACCATTCTAATTTTCTGGGCTAAGTTACTGGTCTATAACGATTACGCTAACGTAATGTTGCGCACCGGAACTCGACCTTTGCAGCAGACAGTGCTACTTTTTCGGCTTTGCTTATATGCAGCTACTTAGTGTGTGAGTGGTAAAAATATTTGATGTTGTTCTAAATAGTGGTTGAACCGAATAGGGAAGTGATATGAGTAGGCGGATGGTGATCATGCTTGTACTAAGCGCGGTGGTATTTGGCGGCGTGTTTGGTATGAAGTGGTTCGGCAATAAGGCGATGAACGATTACCTTAACTCAATGCCGCCACCAGCAGTGACTGTAGCCAGTGCTGCCGCAGAAGTAATGCAGTGGCCTAACCGCCTAAAGGCCGTAGGTAGTCTAGTGGCAGTGAACGGTGCTGATCTTACTGCTGAGGTTGACGGCGTGGTAAGTGCCATTCATTTTGAATCAGGCGACACCGTTAAGCGTGGCGATTTACTACTGACCTTGTCGGCGGCGAGTGAGCAGGGTGAGCTTAAACGTTTGCAGGCTCAAGCCGAACTGGCTGAGTTGAATCGCACGCGTAAAGAGCAACTCTATAAAGGTAAGTCGATATCCAAGGCGGAGTTGGATACCGCAGAAGCCGAAACCCATGTGGCCCTCGCGGCTGTTGAGGCGCAGAAAGGTCGCTTAGCTCAGAAGTCAGTCACAGCTCCCTTTGACGGTAAACTCGGTATAAAACGGGTGAATGTTGGTCAGTATCTGGGTATGGGCGCTGCCATTGTTACGCTGCAAAAATTAGACCCCATTAATGTCGATTTCTCGCTGCCTGAACATTATTTGTCGGTGCTAGCGCCGGGGCTTGTTGTGTCGGTTGAGGTCGATGCCTATCCCGATCAAACGTTCCAAGGAGAAATTCTGGCTATTGAGCCACGAGTTAACCCCCAAACCCGCAATTTTGATTTGCGAGCGCGTTTAGCAAATCCTAGTCAGCAGTTAAAACCAGGCTTATTTGCCACCGTGGCGATCACTTTACCTGGTAAGAATGAGGTGGTGGTGATCCCACGCTCGGCGGTAAATTACACTTCCTATGGCGACTCGGTGTTTGTAGTGCAGCAAAAAGCCAAGGCTGAGTCTGAGGACGCGGCGCCAGGAACGGAAGCGAAGGGAGTCGAATTAGAAGTGCTTCAGCGCTTTGTTACTTTGGGTGAGGCGCGTGGTGATTTTATTGCGGTTACTTCTGGTCTGGATGAAGGCACTGAGGTGGCAACCACGGGTTTGCTTAAATTACGGAACAAACAGCCAGTCGTTATTGATAATAGCAACGCGCCACGACCGGAAATACAGCCCCAGCCACCGGCGGGTTGAGGGGTCGGTTGACGGGTATTAGATCGCCAGCGTTGCTGGTGTAACGGATTACTGGCGATAAGCTGAAAATCGAGCTGAGAGCAACAATGAATTTCACTGATATATTTATAAAACGACCGGTTCTGGCGGTAGTGGTCAGCCTGATTATTTTGTTATTGGGTATGCGTGCCGGTATGGATTTGACGGTTCGTGAATATCCGGAGCTCCAGAACGCCCAGGTTTCCGTTATGGTGGCTTATCCTGGCGCAGAACCTGCCTTGGTTGAGGGCTTTGTTACAACGCCCTTAGAGCGTGAAATCGCCTCGGCCGACGGTATCGATTTTTTAACCTCTAAGTCAGTTCAGGGTAGCGCAATTATTACGGCTAACCTGCGCTTAGATAAAGATCCTAATGAGGCGCTGACCGAAATTTCGGCCAAGGTGTCAAAGCTTCGCAATCAGTTGCCTGAGGGTTCAGAAGATCCCGTTATACAGCTAGCCGATGGTAATAGCACCGCGGCAATGTACATTTCTTTCTATTCCGATGTGCTCAATGACAGCCAGATAACGGATTATATTGTGCGGGTGATTGAGCCGGAAATATCTGCTATAGCGGGTATTGAAAAGGTCAGCGTGCTTGGCGCAAAAAACTATGCGATGCGGGTTTGGCTAGATCCTGAAAAGCTAGTGGCATTTAATTTTAGTGCCAGCGAGGTGGTGGCCGAAATTCGTAAGCAAAATGTGCTTTCCGCCGTAGGCCAGACCAATGGTAACTACATTAAAGTCGGATTGACTGCGGGTACTGATCTGCATCATGTAGACGAGTTTCGTAAACTGGTGCTGCGCTCTGATGGCGATAGTTTGGTGAGATTGGAAGATGTCGCCACAGTTACCTTGGGTGCAGAGAGTTATGACACCAGTGCTTATTGGGATACCAAGCCCAGTGTGTTTATAGGCTTAACCGTGCGCTCAAATGCTAATTTACTCGATGTAATGGCCGAGGTGCGCGAACACCTGCCCGCTATTTTTAAAGCCTTGCCCGAAGGCCTACATGGTGATTTGAGCTACGACGCTACGGCCTATGTTCGCAGTGCGATTAATGATGTGCAAACGACCTTAGTCGAAGCCGTTATTATTGTGGTAGTGGTTATTTTCTTGTTTTTGGGCTCTATGCGCAGCTCCCTGATACCTGCTGTGACAGTACCTCTGTCATTGGTTGGCGCGCTGTTCTTGATGTATTCATTAGGTTTTTCCATTAATTTGTTGACGCTATTAGCTATGGTGTTAGCGATAGGCATGGTGGTCGATGATGCGATTATTGTCTTAGAAAATATCCATCGGCATATTGAAGAAGGTATTGAACCGCACAAAGCCTCTATTATGGGCGCTAGGGAACTGGTCGGCCCAGTTATCTCGATGACAATTACCCTTGTCGCGGTTTACGCTCCAATTGGCTTTTTGACAGGGATTACCGGTAAGTTATTTACTGAATTCGCATTTACCTTGGCTGGTGCGGTATTAATCTCAGGGGTGATTGCACTAACCCTAACGCCAATGATGTGTGCCAAAATATTAAAACCCTCTCACAATGATTCGGGAAAGGGGGGGCGTCTCGCCAATTACCTAGACGAAAAATTTGATCGTTTGCGCGGTGCTTATCGGACTCGCTTACATGGCGCTTTAGATCAACGTCATGTTATTGGCGTGTTCGGTCTTATTGTTTTGTTGTCATGTTATTTTTTGTTTGTAGCAAGCCCAGCAGAACTTGCACCTGCCGAGGACTTTGGATTTGCCGGTGCGTTAAACGAAGCAGACGGCTATTCATCGAAAGAGTATTTGTCCCAGTATTTTATGGCAAACCAAAAGATTGCTTTGGGCCATGAAAATGTAGGCCATCTATTTGCATTTAGTAGCAACGAGGGTGGCGGCACCAACACCGGCTTTTTCGGTATGATTGCCAAACCCTGGGAAGAACGTGACCAGACAATGACGCAGATCGCTAATGAAGTGAATGCCAAGGTAAGCGCTTCACCCGGTGTGCGCACGGCGATATTCCAACCCCCTGCTTTACCTACTCCAGGGCAGGGTTACCCTGTTGAGTTTGTGCTTAAGTCCATTGCCGATCCACAAACTATGGCCGACGTGGGCAATGCGGTTGTTGGGCGCGCTATGCAGAGCAATCGCTTCTTTTTCGTGGCACCAGATTTAAATATCGATAGGCCTGAAACGGTGTTAGATATTAATCGGGAAAAAGCAGCGTTATTAGGTATTGATATGAATGCCTTAAGTGCCGACCTCGCGGCCATGATGGCTGGTGGCGAGGTTAATAAATTTGCATTTCAGGGCCGAGCATACAAGGTTATTGCTCAGGTAGAGCGAGAGTCGAGGCTCAACCCGGGTCAGCTTGCTGGGTTTTACACCCGCACTGGCAGTGGTGATTTAATTCCGCTGTCTACCGTCGTGACCATGCGCGAGCGGGTGGTACCTCGTTTTATTCCTCACGCACAACAGTTGACGTCTAATACCATTGTTGCGGTACCGCGCCCGGATATTTCCCAAGGTGAGGCACTGGCACTGCTTGAAGAGATAGCACGTGAAGAGATGCCGGCGGGCTTTCAAATAGACTACGCGGGTTCGTCGCGGCAGTTTAAACAAGAGGGCTCTGCACTGGTAGCAACCTTTGGTTTTGCTCTGGTTATTATTTACTTGGTTTTGGCGGCGCAGTTTGAATCCTTTCGCGACCCCTTGATTATTCTGGTGACGGTGCCGATGTCGATCTGTGGGGCATTGCTAACCTTGAATATTTTTGCGATGACTAATGGTATGCAGCTAACCAATTTTTCGGGCATGAGTTTGAATATATACACCCAAGTAGGCTTAGTCACCTTGATTGGGGTTATTTCTAAACACGGTATATTGATTGTGGATTTTGCCAATCGCATGCAGGAAGAGGGTTTGTCTAAGCGCGAGGCTATTGAAGAAGCCAGTTCAATCCGTTTGCGGCCGATTCTGATGACGACTGCGGCGCTAGTGGTGGCAATGCTGCCATTGCTAATGGCTACCGGTCCTGGCGCAGCCTCGCGTTTCTCGCTGGGCATGGTGATTAGCTCAGGCATGACCATCGGCACCTTGTTTACCTTGTTTGTGGTGCCTGCGATGTATATGTACATTGGCCGTGACCATCAGGCTTCAGCTAAAACCAAGCGCTTGGAGGCTGATCCAGTTCAAGCTGGCGTGTAGTGGCATAGCCGCGTATCATTGCGCGGTTTTTTACGCCTTGGGGGCCATCATGATTAAGCATAATAGTTACTTTGACAACAACGTCCAGTCGCTGGGCTTTGCCACTGCCAGCAAGCCAGCTTCTGTGGGAGTAATGGCGCCGGGTGAATATCGCTTTGGCACTGAAGCGGCCGAACGCATGGACGTTATTAGTGGCGCCTTGACGGTATTGCTGCCAGGCCAGACTGAATGGCAGACCTTTGCCGATGGTCAGAGCTTTGATGTACCAGCTAATAGCCACTTTGATTTACAGGTAGCGGTAAACACTGCCTACTTGTGCGTTTACGGCTGATTTTTCGGCTGTACTTTATTAAGTAAAGATGGCTGCGCTTAACGCACCCATCTTTACTTAAAATCTCCCGCCCTAGGGGCCCTGTTTTACCTTCTTTGTTAATCCTCCTTTGGGCACAAAACATACTCGCCACGATACAAAATCCTAATTTTGTGAAAAGCGGCGCATATTTTGCTGTGTCTTATTCGCGGACCGTCTGCCGGTGCTGGCACGGAATGCCAATTTAGCGATGATCCATCTGGATTGTTTAAGCGATTAAACCGACTTAACTGGCGAATTAAACGTCGGTGATGTTGGTGTCATCACGTAACGGGGGTTACATGAAAAATATACGAATAGGGATAGCTTTATCAGTAGTAATGCTAGCTATGTCACCATTGGTAGGTGCAGAAGGAGGTACTTGTCGCTCACCTGCGCCGGGTATGCCACTTGAGTTAGATGGCTGCAAGGCAGGTGATTCGCTTATATTGCGGGAAGTGCATTTTGATAACGACTCGGCGAAATTGAGGCCGTCCTCGATGAGCTTTCTCGATCAAGTTGCGAAGGAGCTGAAGGAGAATCCGACGATAAAAGTCGCGATTGAGGGCCATACCGATAATAACGCGTCCTTTGATTACAATATGAATTTGTCGCAGAATCGCGCAAATTCCGCCAAATTCTATTTGGTTTCGGCGGGTGTTAATCCGGCCCAACTGGTGCCTAAAGGCTATGGTTTTACGCAACCTATAGCAGACAATGCCACTGCAGACGGCCGAGCCTTGAATCGCCGAGTAGAGCTGGAATTGGTTGGCACCTTAGTATTATCGCCAGCCAAGCCCACCAAGGTGTATATCTCTACATTCCACGCCAAGCCTGCTCAGCTGGTGGTGCCAGTGGGCACCGAAGTTACTTGGGTTAACTACGACGAAATCTCCCACGACATTACCTTTGATGGGGCAATGGGTTCGCGTATTTGGACTAGCCCGTGGTTAGGTAATACCTACAGCCTGAAGTTTGACCAAGCGGGTACCTACAGCTACCGTTGCAGTGTCCATAAAGATGTTAACGGTAAAATTGAGGTTAAGCCGTCGGTTGATCAATACGTTACTACTGAGTCACCGGTTTACGGCGGACAAACCACCTCATCGTATAAGGCAAACCAGACCGTAGAACCCTACGGCGGCTAATCTTACTCGATAAATTACAGGCCTTAATCGGTGTTTTTTAATAATTGCAACGCACCGATTTAAGGCCTTTTTTATTGCTAAAAATGAATTTTTTTGCACAAATGCTGCGCGCTACTGCGCAGTTGTTGTGCTTTATCTCGTCAGCAGTGGCGGTTTAAATCGGCAAACTTAGGCCTTGTTGGCGACTAAGAAAAATATTTTCATCAGCGCTATTTATTTTAAGTGCGAGTGAACATCAATAGTTTGCTCAAACAAGGATTTGAAATGCTCTTGGATTCGCGCCAAATCCAGCAGCGACATGCCACTGGAAAAACCAAACCACACATATAAGCCATTAAGGTCGCGAAACATGGGTGGCAGGTAGCGGGGCGCCTCGATAAAGCCGGCTTGCTGGTAGTGGTGAAGCACCGGCACATCATCTAAGGCCACCTTACCCACAAACAGCATCGGCAGCATTTCGGGTTTATCCGACAAGATCGCGCTGCGAATAAAATTCACGGTCTCCACAAAACCTTTCACATACGACAAGTCCTTGGTAAAACAGCTGCCGCCTTCGACCATACCGCCGCGGAATACCCGCTGGGCAATTTTATAGCTGTCGTGCTGGCTCAGTCCTTGGCTCACAAAGTGCCGGTAGACTTCAAGAAAATCGGCGCCGTTTTCGGCCATATCAATCGCCACCACACGGTCGCTAATACGCCGCGCACGGGCGGGGAAGGAGCTAAAGGTCAGGGTTTCAATTAAAACTGCCAAACCTTCCTGCAGGGCAGTTATGCGTGGTGAACCGACGCTCAACCAAGTAGCCCAAGGTTGATTGCGGCCGTTGAGCGTGGTGCCCACATGCACCCAGCCCTCGTGAACTTCGAGCACCTGTAAATCGAGGCTGGAAAACGAGGAGTGGGTATTGACCTTAATGCAGTCACCTCCCGCGGCGGCGTCAGACACAATGCCGTCGGTTTCCTTAACCGAAAAAGCACTATCGGAAAAATAGGGCGCAAGGCGCTGCTCTAATTGTTTTACGGCTTCTTCTGCGCTGAGGTTTTTGGGGTAAGCAGCAGCGAGATGTTTGGCGGCTGGGAGCGAAAAAATATGGCAGAGCCGCTGCCCCATTTCAATAAGGGTTAAATTATCGCCGCGCAAATGGTCGCGGGCCGAGCCGTAAAGCTCGCGACTGGCTTCTAAAAAGCGTGGCCGGCCGCGATTTTCTACCAGATCAATAACGATCAAATACTGTTCAATGGTCTCCACTAAAATTTTGCCAAGTGGGTCGCCCTTGCCCAGCTGCTTGTGAACTTGGCTGCGCAGGGCTTTAAGTTCGCCAATTTTACTGGTGGGGTCAAAGTTGAGGGGGTTTTGTAAATAGTAATTGCGATCGACCGCCGGCAGTTTATTCGCCTTGTCGGCAAAGAATTGGGTTTCAATTCCTTGGGGCCATTTAATCGCATCGAGGATCAATATGGGCTTCTGTATTGCAACGAGGGACTCAGAAAGTTGCTTAAGGGATTCGCAGTAGTGGCGATCGGCGTTGCTTAGTGCTGGGCTAGGCATAGGCAGGGTTACTCCGTGCTAGCGGGGTGAATGGCGATAAGGCAGCGCAGACGGTTGCGGCCAAAGCTAGCCATGGCGGTAAACGCCTCAATACTAATGGGCACGTGCATAAAATCGGTTTCGCTCTGCCAGCGGCTGTCGTTGGTGTCGGGGTCGCTGATATACACAAAATGTTCGTCGGTTTTACTCACATACACCCAGTGGGGCGCGCGATTGCGGTTGAGTGCCCAAGTGCTGATTAGGGCGAGCACATTGTCGTGTCGCTCCAGAATCTCACGGAATTGATTGGGGCCCAAAGGGTTAATTTCGATGTTGGCCGGAAAGTGACTTAATTGCTCGGTAAAGTCTTGATGAACCAGTTCAATAACCTCGCGTTTTTCCGTGCTGCGCACACTGTCGATGAACGGGGTGCCGCTGCGGTTGATATACAGATTTACGCCAAAGCCGCGGCGCAGCGCAGACAGGGCTAAACCGTGGGGCGAGCAGCCGCCGTGGCCGGTGGTCATAAATATGGTGGTGGCCTCGCGCCAGAGCTGCAATTCCTCGCGGCGAGTCATTGCGTAGTCGGTATTGATATTGGCCATGGCCATCATCAACGCCGCTGGCCCACAGCTAAATTCGGTGGTTTGCCGGTAGTAGGCCGGCGCCTTGCCGACGATTGGGCTGGTTTCTGGGTGTAGGCGTTTCTCAAAGCGCAGGGCGGTGCAGCCGTCTTCGTAGTAGTCGTCGATGTCATCAAAAACGTGGTAGTCGAGCTTTTTATAAAGGGCGATGGCCGCGGGATTGTCGTTGCGCACCTCTAGGCGAACAAACAAACAGTGGCGAGTGCGGGCTTGGTGCTCGGCGTCGGCCAACAGCGCTTGCGCCAAGCCACGGCCCCGAAAATCGGGGTCGAGGGCAATCGAGTAAAGCCTAGCTAAGCTGGTGCCGGTGCGAAAAAGTACTATGCTATAACCGGCAATGTGGTCGTTCACTAAGATTACCGATACCGAGTGGGCGCCGGGCTTGATTAGGCTTTTAAAACTGCGGCGCGACAATTTGTCGCCGCTAAAGCAGCGGTTTTCCAAAGCTTCCAGGGCGTTTAAATCGCCCTCGGTGGCCGCGCGGATAGAACTCATTACAACAACCTATTTAGGGTGATCTTACTCTGGTGAATTGTGGGCGCTGGCGCGCCAAAAGCCAATCAAAATCACAGCGATAATAAGACCTTAAATGGTGGTGCGGGCTGGCGTCAAAGTTCAGTTGGCGGTGAGTTTATTCTGCGTAATATTTACCCGCTAGATTCTTTAACGGCATATTGTTAATAGCAAAAATTGGTCGCAGAATGCGGCTCATCGTTTGCCCTATTGAGAGATGGCTAATGTCACGTTTTTTTGTTGTTGTTGACGATCTAAAGGATTGGTCGCCCTATTACCCTAGCCAGGATGTCATCACCTTCGACGACTACTTAGAGCGCGTTGGTCAGAGCAGCGGCGAGCGGGTGCGGGTAATCAACTTGGCGCGTAGCTACCGCTATTTGGGCACGGGCTATTACTGCTCACTGCTTGCCGAGGCTCGCAGTCATAATGTACTGCCCTCGGTAAACACCTTGAGTGAACTGGCGCGCAAGTCACTCTCAGATATTTTGCTGGAAGGTGTGGAGCCGCTGTTAGCTAAATTACCTGCGGCCAAGCTGGGCGATAGCATTAGCTTTCGGAGTTGGTTTGGCGAATGCCTAGAGCCCGAGTACGCGGCAATTGCGAAAGCGGTTTTTGAGCGTTTTCCGTCGCCGTTGATTGAGATTACCCTCGAATTTAATAAGACTCGTTGGCAGATTAAGAAGCTGCACTTGGTAGCCTTAAAATCCTTGAAAGCCGGCAGTGAACAAGAGGCCTTTGCCTCGACCTTTGAGCGCTTTAGCAGCAAAATGTGGCGCAAGCCCAAGGCCAGAAAAACCTTCCGCTACGATTTGGCGATTTTGGTTGACCCCGAAGAAAAACTGCCGCCCAGCGACAAAGGCGCACTGCGCAAATTTACCAAGGCGGCGGCAAATTTGGGGATTTCTGCCGAGCTAATTACCAAGAAGGATTACTTGCGCCTACCGGAATACGATGGCTTGTTTATTCGCGAAACCACTTCGGTAGATCACCACACCTACCGCTTTGCCAAAAAGGCGGCGGCAGAGGGCTTGGTGGTGATGGACGATCCAACCTCCATCTTGCGCTGCACCAATAAAATTTACTTGGCCGACTTACTCAAGAGCCACAAAGTGCCAACGCCGCGCACAGAAATTTTGCGGCGCGATAACACCGAAGAGTTACACCGTATTGCCGATACGCTGGGCTACCCGATTGTGCTTAAAGTACCCGACGGGGCGTTTTCGCGGGGTGTGGTTAAGGTTGAGGACTGGGACAGCTTGGTGAGTGAGAGCAAACGTCTACTCGACAAATCCGCTTTACTGCTGGCTCAAGAATTTATGTACACCGACTACGATTGGCGCATTGGTGTACTCGACGGCAAACCGCTGTTTGCCTGCCGGTATTATATGGTGCGCAATCACTGGCAAATTTATAAACACAGCAGCAGTAAAAGCCAGTCGGGCGGCTTCGACACCATGCCGACATACGAGGCCCCCAAAAAGGTGATTGATGTTGCCGTAAAAGCCTGCAAATTAATTGGCGATGGTTTTTATGGTGTGGATGTAAAGCAGTCTGACAACCGCGTAGTGATTATTGAAGTTAACGATAACCCCAGTATCGACTCCGGTGTAGAAGACCTATTTCTTGGTGACGGCCTATACGATTCGGTCATGGAAGTATTTTTACGCCGCATGGAAAAACGTCGGCGTTAATGCGCCGCCACTACAGAGATTAATTCCCTGGCGATAGGCCACACTGGCTAAGCAAGGCGCTAGCCAGCGTTACATGGTGGCGCTGAGCTTCAGTTGTGACGAAGAGTAAACTGTCGCGCTGGGTTTGCCATTCAATAAAGGCAGATGGAATCGCTAAGTTATTTTTTGTCATGGCGGCGAGCACATCATGTTCAATGCTGCCTATCACCGCCATTACCGCAAATTGGTGTTGATTAATTCTGCTGGCTTGGGCTTGTAGCTGGCTAATAAATACGCTGCTTAAAGCACCGCGAAAATGCTCCGCCGCGGGAATCGGCTGCGGCTTAAGGCAGAGCGGCCGGCCATTAACACGCTGGGCAATAATACTGCTGGCGCCAATTAATCCGTTTACATTAAGCTGCTGCGCGGCGAGCATACTGCCACCTGCACCCAAACGAATTTCGCCTAAGGTATTTAGCAGTGTGTCGCTAAATTGCTGCCACTCTATCGACGACCAAGCAGCCGTTACCTGGGGCTCGCTGAGCCACTCAGTTTGCCATTGCCGCCAGCGAGCCAGCGCGGCAAGGCTGGGGTCTTTGCCCTTGAGTGGATAAACATTTAAATCAACGGGCATCTGCCAAAACTGCCGAAACTCCGGCCCAGTCAAACTTGCAGCAAAAATACGTGCAGGTAACTCCCGCTGTTTTGTTTGCGTTGCGGTTTTCAATTGTGCTGCTAGCGCAATTAAACCGTCGTCCTCCAGTATTTTCTGGCACGTGGCGGCTTGGCTTATAAAGCGCAAATCAAAAATGAGACGGGCGGCGGCATCGCCGTGGCGGCCGAGAATACTATTGCGTTGGGCAATGGTGTCGCGCAGCGCACAGCGCCGCATTCGTAAAAAGTCCAGTAAATCGATACCACTGTCGCTAAACTCAAGGGGCAGTTCTCTGGGCTTGGGCATGTGCGGAAAGGCAATGTCGCGGTGCGGTTCGGCTTGGCGTTGCAGTACCCGCGCTAGTCGGCTTTGGTAGTCTTGCCATTGTGTCGCTAGCGGGCTGTTGTCGGTGCAAGCAGCGATTGTGCTAGCGAGCAGCACTGCGAACACAAGGTAGCAGTATTTGAGGGCCTGGTTCACGGGAGAGCTAAGAGATCCGTTATTGCTTTGCGCAAAGCGGCATCCTCCGGCTTGGTTCTTGAATTAAAGCCGCGCGCTGTTCCTGTATTTGGGTCGAAAACGTATTTATAGAAATTCCACTTTGGCATGGTGTCGCTGGCCTCGGCTACCAAACGGAGTAAGGGGTCTGGCTGGTCGCAGCGAATACAGGCTTTGCGAAACATCGGGAAGCTCACGCCATAATTAGCGTGGCAAACCTTGGCTGTTTTTTCAGCATTGTCATACTCCTGGCCGCCGAAGTCGGCCGTGGGTACGCCGAGTACGATTAGGCCCTGATTTTTAAATTCCTTGTATAGCTTTTCTAGGCCCTCGAATTGCGGCGTAAATCCGCACATGCTCGCCGTATTGACCACCAACACTGCTTTGGCACTGAGTACGGTATCGCAAAGATTGAGGCTTCCCGCTTCAAGTGTAGGGAGGGATTGTTTTAGGTTCTGAGGGCATTGCCAAGCGAGTGCGCCGTGGTTAATGCCGAGTAATCCGACAAGCAACAGTAGTGCGCTAAACCGGCGTTTTGTGGCGTGCATACAATCACCTTAGGTGAATTGGTCTAGTCGTGGTGTAGGGATATACTCAAACCCCGTTAAGGTAATACTATATACCAATAACAGATACGTTTAGATCACCTACAGTACCTTCGCGGTGTATTTTATGTGCACAGGTGGCTAGCCTTATCACCCAAAGTAAGCGACTCATGGATGGGCATCGTTTTTGGATAAATTCGATCGTTTTCAGCTTCTGCATCGGCAGTTTAGTCAGCATCGCAAACCAATACCAATTGCTCGGCTTGCCATATTGCTAGAGTGTTCAGAAAAAACCGTAAAGCGCGCTATCGACAATATGCGCGATTACTTAGACGCCCCCATAGAATACATCCCCGAAGCAAAAGGCTGGGCATACGCGCCACAAGCGCTAGGCCATTACGAACTGCCCGGCTTGTGGCTAACCAGTGCCGAGCTGCAATCGCTGGCCCTGCTTTTACAACTACTAAACAGTTTTGGCAACGGCCTGCTAAATCAAGAGCTATCTGTTATCGAGCAGTCTATTACCAAATTATTGGCCTCGCGGGGTATTGAACGCAGCGCGTTTGATCAACACATTAAGGTGCTACCGCTGAGTAACCGTTACCTTGCTAGTCAAATGTTTGCCCAAGTGTGTGAGGCCGTATTAAAAAAACGACGTTTGATTATTAACTACCGCAACTACCAGCAACAAGCGTCCCAGCGCGAGATAAGCCCGCAAACCTTGGTGTATTACCGCGAAAACTGGTACCTCGACGCGTGGTGCCATCTTCGTAATGACCTGCGTACCTTCTCTTTAGCCAGAATAGAAAAGCTCAATATTCTCGATAACAGCGCATTGCCAATAACAGGCGAACAACTAACGGCGCACTTTACCAAAGGCTACGGCATTTTTTCTGGCGCAGGCAAATACACCGCAACATTACGCTTTGGACCGGCGCTCGCCCACGAAATTGCCATGCAACAATGGCACCCAGAACAAATAGGAAAATGGGATGGGCGTGATTACCTGTTAAGCCTGCCATACAGTGATGAGCGAGAACTTATTCAAGATATTCTGCGCTACGGCCCCGACGTTACAGTTGAGCAACCAAGCGAACTTCGCCAAGCAGTACATAATCGGCTTAAACAAGCCATTCAGTTGTATAAGTGATTCGTGACGGGAGTGCGCGCAATTTTTAGGCTTATAACTGGCGATCAAAAGCACTGGATATATCGCCAGGACAGGTTTTGACCGGTAAGGGTGCTAAGGTGTGATCTAGTTGTGAAATAGCGGGCATGCGCAGCAGCGAATAGATCATAATTTAACAGGGATGATGTGCGTAGGAGAGGGAATGGAACAGCTCACTGACCTAAAAGCGATACTGCATTCCAAACGGGCGAATATTTACTACCTAGAAAAATGCCGCGTCATGCAAAAAGACGGTCGCGTGCTGTATTTAACCGAAGCCAAAAACGAAAACCAGTATTGGAATATCCCCATCGCCAATACTACCTGTCTGTTGCTGGGTACAGGCACCTCGCTCACCCAAGCAGCAATGCGCATGTTAGCGCAGGCTGGAGTAATGGTAGGGTTTTGTGGCGGTGGCGACACACCGCTGTTAATGGCCACGGAAATTGAATGGCTAAGCCCGCAAAGCGAATATCGTCCCACCGAATATATTCAGGGATGGATGCAATTCTGGTTCGATGACGCCAAGCGCTTACTGGTTGCCCGTCAATTGCAAAGGGCCAGAATCGAATTTTTGCAGAGTGTTTGGGCCCGAGACAAAGACCTAAAATTAGAAGGTTTTAATGCCAACGACGCAGACATCGCGCAGGCCCTTGAAATCTTCCTTAGCAAAACCGAAAAAGCCGCCAAAGTCAGCGAACTACTACAAACCGAAGCACAACTCACCAAGCAGCTCTACAAAATAGCCGCCAATCGCAGTCAATACGGCGACTTCGTGCGTGAGCGCGAAGCCGTAGACACCGCCAACGCCTTTCTCAATCACGGCAACTATCTCGCTTACGGCCTAGCGGCCACAACGCTTTGGGTGCTCGGTATTCCCCACGGTTTTGCCGTTATGCACGGTAAAACCCGCCGCGGCGCCTTGGTGTTTGATATTGCCGATCTAATCAAAGACGCCATTATTCTGCCGTGGGCCTTTATCTGCGCCAAAGAAAAGGCCACCGAACAAGAATTTCGTCAACAATGCCTGCAAGCCTTTACCCAGCACAAGGCCTTGGATTTTATGTTTGAACAAGTAAAAAGTGCGGCTTTGAAAGGGGCTAATCAGTGATTAACAATCAATCAGCTCAAAAGCAGAGCCATTACTTTGCGAGGTCAGTTTGGCGACAAGGAATAGGCTGCAAGTCAGGCTCAGAACTGCCTGAAACGGCCAAGCTACGGGCACTTTCCCCGCCAATCAAGGCGGTAAGGCCTTCATTAAGTAATGCCGATTTATCTTCAATACGGTTTAACCTCGCTGCTTTGATATACAAGGCATCATCGATATTGGGCGTAATACGCATGGCGTCACTCCGCAGATATCAAAAGAAATCTTATTTTATGTCCAAAGTAATGACGACGCCAGTTGGCGGGGATACTGCTAAATGATGGTCACCTTTGTTTCCCAATGCGATAAAAAGGCCATTGCCCGCAGCAGGCGGGTCTTAGATGCCTTTGCCGACCGTATTGGCGACAACACATGGCAAACCGTGATCACCCAAGAGGGTTTGCTGGCGGTTAAGAAGTTACTGCGCAAAACGGCAACAAAGAATACGGCGGTGAGTTGCCATTGGATTCGGAATAGGGCAAGGAGTGAGCTGATTTGGGTGGTTGGGAATAGGACAAAATTTAATGAATTGGGGCGAGTGCCGGTAAATAGCACTGTAAATGATTTATTACACTCCGATTGGGAGAATCAATGGCACCATGCCTACAGTATTCAAGTTCTTGCTGCTTTGGCCGCTTTGCTACATGACCTTGGTAAAGCCACAGTAGGTTTTCAGAAGAAGCTTCATGCAAAGTTCGGTGTAAATAAAGGCGACCCTTATCGGCACGAATGGATTTCATTACATATATTTTTGGCAATGATTAACGGTTGTGGCGATGATGAAGCATGGCTTAAAAGGTTGGTGAACTTTTCTAGCTATATAGCAGGCACACCAGACTGGCTCAGCTCATTAGGCGAAGAAAAGGAAAAGCCAAGGCTTGAATCTGCGCCACCGTTAGCGAAATTACTGGGCTGGCTAATTGTGACCCATCATCGCTTGCCGTTTTACGACGAAAATTACTTTAGCCCAGAAAACCGTAAAGCTCTTAGAGCGAATACCTTTTTGCTCGACAACACAATTACAGACTTTTATGAGCAGTTAAAAGCCGTTGACTACTGGGTTAAAAATCCTAAAAGCATTGAAGGTCGCTCAGATAATGCCGATTTTTGGCAGCTTAAAGCGCCTATAGTAAACAGCAATGTGTGGCAAACCGCCCTAGCCCGTTGGGCGAATAAAGCATTAAACCATGCACCGTTGATTCAGTTAGCTGAAAAGCCGATTAGCGAGCCGTTCATTATGCACTTGGCCCGCTTATGTTTAATGATAGGCGACCATAACTTTTCAAGCCTGAGCCTAGAGCAAAGCCAGCAAGTAAAAGGTGATAAAGCGCTAAAAGATGAGTTGCTGGCGAATACCGATAGAAAGACCGGTCTGCCGAAACAGGCCTTAGATCAGCATCTTTTAGGCGTGGCGCGGTTCTCTGCTCAGTTTGCGAGGATGTTGCCCCAGCTTGCTTTACATTTACCGCCCATAGATAAATTAAAAGCCAAGGCGTTTAACCAGCGTACCAGTGCGTCACGCTTTCAGTGGCAAAATCGTTCGTTTGATCTCGCCACAAAGCTGCAAGCAACCACCCAAAAACAAGGGTTTTTTGGTGTCAATATGGCATCAACCGGCTGCGGTAAAACCTTGGCAAACGCCCGCATCATGCACGCCTTGGCAGACCCTAAGCGAGGCACACGTTTTACCATCGCCTTGGGCCTAAGAGTGTTAACACTACAAACAGGCTTGGCGCTGCGCAAAAGATTAGATTTAGACGAAAGCAACCTTGCAATTTTGGTAGGCAGTGCCGCAAGCCGAAAATTATTTGAATTAAATAATCAATCTGCTGATGAAGATGCCGATGAGTTTGCAAGCGTGGGTAGTGAATCACTGGCAGAATTAGTGGATGAAACCGTAAAATTTGGCGACAGCGGCATTGATAGCTCAATATTGGGCACAGTGATAGAAAACCCAAAAGCACGCGATTTATTGTTCGCCCCCGTCGTTAGTTGCACCATAGATCACATAATAAATGCCAGCGAAAACATCCGTGGCGGAAAACATATTGCCCCAATTTTACGCTTACTAAGCAGTGATTTAATCTTGGACGAGCCAGACGACTTTGGGCAATCAGACCTACCAGCCCTGTCGCGCTTAGTCCATTTGGCGGGTATGTTTGGCAGTCGTGTTTTATTGTCGTCCGCCACCTTAACGCCAGATTTAACCGCCGGATTATTTGCAGCTTATCAAGCAGGGCGCGACATTTGGAATGCACAAACAGGCTTGGTCAAATCTAAGGTGGTTTGTGCATGGTTTGACGAAAATGGCCAAAGCCATTCAGAGTGCTCTCAGGCAGATCAATTTATAGCCCAGCAAGGCGAGTTCGTAACAAAACGAGCGGCCAAATTAGCGAAAGAGCCGCCACGCCGAATAGGCGAAATACTGCCAATTAACTTGCCGCCGCCAGTTGAAGAAAACGACAGAATAAATTTTGGTGCATTGGCGGAGCTGCTATTGGCAGAGGCTAACAATCTACACCACCAGTACCACAACATAGATAAAAGCACAGAAAAAACGGCCAGTGTTGGTTTAATTCGCTGCGCAAATATTGCCCCCATGGTGCGAATAGCGCAGGAGCTGTATCAGTTTTCAGAAACACTTGAAGATACCGAAGTCCATTTATGCTGTTACCACGCAAGGCAACTATTAGTATTAAGAAATAGCCTGGAAACAAAGCTAGACCGCATTCTTGATAGATCAAACGCCGCCAACTTGTTTGACCATTGGCGGTAAATACCAGCCCCCAAAAACACCATGTTTTTATCGTGCTAGCCACACCGGTAGCCGAAGTGGGTAGAGACCACGACTACGATTGGGCAATTGTTGAGCCATCATCAATGCGCTCAATTATTCAATTGGCAGGTCGGGTTTGGCGGCATCGGCCAGAAAAGCAAGCGCAAACACCAAACATAAAAATAATGGCCGCCAATATTGCCGCCTTAAAGTTAGGAAATAATCTAGGCGTAGGTGACGCTGTGTTCACGCGGCCAGGTTTTGAAGAGGCCAAAACGCCGTTTTTACTAAGCACCCATAACGTGGAAAAGCTGATTAGTGAAGAGCAATTGCGGCCCATAACGGCCATTTCAAGAATAACCAAACCCAATGAGCTACAACCCAAAACGCAATTGGCCGATTTAGAGCACGCGGTAATGGCCAGCCTGTTCACCAACCCCAAACGAAACGTGGTAAACGCCTATTGGCAGCCAGACAGTGCCAGCCAAGCCTGCGTACATTTACAGCGTATTAGCCCCTTTAGAGAGCAGGCACAAAAGCAAGATGACTACGTGTGCTTGCCTGATGATAACGCTGAAAGTGGCTTTAGTTTTTATGCGTCTGAATTGGCATGGGCTAGTGGTAGTGATGCGGCCACAGTGAACAGCTGGCTTCGATTTACTGATATTCAGCCATGCAGTACGGTGGTAAAGCCGTGGCTGGGTGAGTCATTAGGTGGTGCGTTAAACGCATTAGCCCAACAACTGGGCGAAGACGAGTTAAAGCCAGTGGCGCTGCGTTATGCCACCGTGTGTTTAGACGAAAAGGCGAAAGGGTGGGCGTTTCATCCTTTGCTTGGATTTTGGGCGGGGAATTAGCTTATGTGGCGCGGATTAAATAGAACGGTGCGTTTGGAAAATAGAGATGAATGGTTAAAAGGCGATGATTTAAATGATTATTGAATAGAGATATTGCTGGATAAGGATGTTCTACTTTCAGCTTAATGTTAACGAGGAGTGTATATGAGTGGAATAAGCTCAAATCAAGTTAGGGACGCTATCGCTGAATTCTTGCAGACCCAACAGAATAAAAAGCTGGAGCCAGAGCTAAAGCGGCTGGATAAAGCTGAAAAAGACAATGACATTGATGCGATTCAGGATGTTAAGGAGGCTATCTCAAAGTTACGGCAAAAGTATGCGCTGGACAATTGGATGGCTAACGCTGCTAACAAAATGGCAGCGGAGCTAAATTTTGGTACGCATATCGCCAAGGGCGTTCATCCTGATTCTAAAGGCGATAATGTTAATTTTCGTGATGAGCGTGAATTGCCTATAGGGTTGATTGGGTCTCAAACTCTAGGCAGCTTAGCGCTAGATGCCAATGGTAATGCTGCATCTTTACCCTTGGCGTCATTTTTCAATGTGCTTGTCGATGAAAAATCAGGCCTTACTTTACGTGATTTAATTTTGCAAAATCACGCCGCTTTAGCGGGTGCATTTTCAACTACGCCAGAAAACTCAAAGGCATACCAAGCTAAATTTAAAGCGGCCTTGAGTAATGAGCAAAGCCAACCCTCAACAGATGAGCGCAATAAGCAATTACTTTGGCCCAGCACTGAAAATGCAGCGCAAACGAATGAATATACCACCTTGGTACCTCTCCATCCTTCGGCGCTAACCCATGCGGTATTCCAAAAGTTGAATGATATTCGCTATAGCGAAGCCAATAAAGAAGCGCGAGACAATCGCAAAAAGAAAACGGCAGAACAGGCTGCTTATGTGTCTATTAGTGATTTAGCAGTAAAGAAACTTGGGGGCACAAAACCCCAAAATATAAGCCAGTTAACCAGTGGGCAGGGTGGGCGGAGCTATTTGCTACCCTCATTGCCACCAGAGCTAAAACCGCAGCGTGAATTTAGCTTGAGTAAAAACCAGGCCACCATTTTTAACAACAGCCTGCGTTATCAGTGTTACTTAGGTTTGCAGCAGCTTTTTATTGTTGTGAGATCGGTTAAAAATACCGTGGAATGGCGAGATCAGCGCAAGGAAGCAATAGATGTTATTTTGGCCGAAATTTTAGTTTTGGCCGACAAAGTTCAGCGCCAATATGTCGCGGGCTGGAGTAAGGACTATCAGCTTGATATGGCCGAAAAATATTGGCTAGACCCACAGCGAGCCGACATAGAGGGAGAGGAGGTTTTTGCTGAGCGCAGAGAGAGCGAGGATTGGGCTAGAACCATTGAACAAAATTTTTCACTTTGGCTAAACGATATTTTAAAACGAAAATTCCCCAGTAAGAAATATGAATTTGCCGATGCCGAATACACCGAATGGGTACGAGAAATGCGTGACGCTATAAAAGCCAGCCAACGTGCAGGGCAAGGAGTATTTATATGACGCATACCAGCTACTTATTGTTAGATCGCCTAGAGATACAGGCTGCAAATACAATCTCTAGCCCACTGACGTATGGCTTTCCGGCTATTACAGGTTTTGTTGGTGCAATACACGCGCTGGGTAGAAGGCTCCCAGCAGAAAACGGCATTAGTTTAGGTGGTGTGTTGATTGCTTCGCATCAATGCAGTGTTCAGCAATATCGCCCCCATAGCTACGCGGATTACACCTTTAACCAAACCCGAAACCCGATTAAAAAGGACGGCAAGACAGCAGCTATTGTTGAAGAAGGTAAGGTTAATTTAACGGTCAGCTTGGTTATTGAAGTCAATATTGACCGCCAAGCCCACAAGGCTTTAAGAGAAAGCGCCGATGAGTTTGAACAAACGATTAAGCAGCTAATTATGCAGCAGCGTATAGCCGGTGGCAGCGTGTTCAATATGCGGTCTATTAAATGGTTTGAATCTACCAGTAGAGACTTACAACGCGCTTTATTGCCTGCTTTTGTATTGATGGATGCACAAAATGATCTTGCTGAAATTACGGAGGAAATACGGAAAAATCAGCCACAAGCAACAGCCTTGGATGCTTTGATTGATGTTGAAACCATGCATCATATTCCGCCTGACACAGAGCAAAAAGAAACCGAGTGGCGAGCGACCAGTGTAAAAACAGGGCGTGGTTGGCTAGTGCCTATTCCCATAGGTTTTCAGGGCATTGCACCATTAATTGCACCGAGCCAGCTTGCCAATAGCCGCAACCCAGAATACCCCAGCCAATATGTTGAGTGTGTTTATAGCTTGGGTAAGTGGGTGTTTCCCTATCGCTTGAATGATTTAAGTGCCTGCTTTTGGCGTTATAGCCAACCACAAAACAATCTTTATTTAGTAACACAAACCAACGATAAACTTTAAGGAAGAAATTTATGAGTGATTTAAAAACTGCTAGCGTGTTGGCTTTTGAACGTAACTTGGATATTTCAGACGCTTTCTTTTGGCAGCGTGACAGTGCAGGTGATGGGGCTTTACCTACACCTGTAACGGTTAAAGAAAAATCGGTGCGCGGTACAATTTCTAACCGTTTAAAAAATGCGATAGCCAGCGACCCCGTAAAACTTGATGCTGAAATTGAAAAGGCCAATTTGCAACGCGTAGATGTTGCTTCCCTAGAGGTGGGCAAGGATACCTTGGTGGTTAAATGGAGTTGCAAGGTATTACCATTCACCGGAAGCCCTAGTGTATGTAACGATCCAGCTTATAAAGTTGCTTTAGAGCAAGTGGTAAAAGGTTATTTACAAGAACAAGGCGTATCAACCCTAGCAAAACATTACGCTATGAATATGGCCAATGCTCGCTGGTTATGGCGCAACCGCTTAGGATCAGAATCAGTAAAAGTTACGGTTGAATGCACTGTGGCTGATACCAAGCACACAATTATCTTTGATGACGCCAAAGTATTTTCACTTAATGATTTTTCTACGGAATCAACTGAACTTAACCAGTTGGCCGAATTGATTGAGCAGGGCTTGAAAGGCGAGTTGTTCGTTTTGTTGTATGTGAAAGGCGAGGCAATGGTAGGTTATGGACAAGAGGTGTTTCCATCACAAGAATTGATTCTTGATACAGGTAGTACCAAAAGTAAGGTGCTTTATGTTAATAACGAAGTGAGCAAGCAGGCAGGCATGCATTCTCAAAAAATTAGCAATGCCATTCGTACCATAGATATGTGGTACAGCGAAGACGCTCAATTTCCCATTGCAATTGAACCTTATGGCGCAGTAACCACTTTGGGCACTGCTTTTAGACAACCAAAACAAAAGCTGGATTTTTACAGCCTGTTCGATAAATGGGTATTAAAAGGTGAAAAACCTGATATTGCTAACCAGCATTACGTGATGGCTGTCTTAATTCGTGGTGGCGTATTTGGTGCAAGTGGCAAGGAGTAGAGCATGGATAGCTATTTCGATATTAAAGCACTACCCAATGCTGAAATTCTGCAATCAGCAGTTATTGCACATTTGATGCAAAAACTGCATAGGGTGCTGCCGCAATACTGTGGACGAATTGGCTTGTCGTTTCCCGCCTACGGGCAGCAAAGAACCTTAGGCGGAATTATTCGGGTGCTTGGTGTTAAAAGTGATGTAGAGCAAATTTTTCAGCAGCTAAGTGATATGGCTGCTGTTAAAGATTATGGGCTAATTACACAAGTAAATGTAATACCTTTGTCGGTCACAAAACACGTCTTTTTCACACGAGTACACGCCAAAGGGAAAAGCCGTTTTGAGCGTTTAAAGAAACGGCATTTGCAAAGAGGTACTTGGACAAGCGAGTTAGAAGTCGCTGCATTAGACAAGATGAAGCAACCACTTCATTTACCACATGTCAGCTTAAAAAGTGCTAGTACCGGCGAAAATTTTCTACTTTTTTTAAATAGGCGTATGGCTGGGCAGCCAATAGAAGGGGTATTTAATGGCTACGGCATTTCCAAAACTGCCACAGTCCCTTGGTTTTGATACGAGTAAGAGGAGTTGTAGCAATCTGCTACAACTCCTCTGGTAGCGTATATCAGGTGCGGAAGAAGGTGGACATTCTGTTCCAGAAACAAAGTTCGCGAATGGATTCCGCGTACCTTGAAAAACATCAGACAAGTGTTGCCCTTATGCGATGGTATTTACTTGCTCGACAACTCTCGTTCAGATAACCCATTCAAGCAAATTGCCGTGCTTGGTGACGGTCTAGTTACAGCTATACAATAGCCACTTCCTCAATGGGCAGATGGTCTATTGATGGACTATTTAACTGAGTAAATACCAAAATTTTTTCCGCTCTTTAAAAATCTATAAAATTCAACTAGTTGTAGTTTAGGTGAAATGCTAGGGTATTTGCACGCAAACTTACCTAAGTACCTGTTGCAGCTATTTTTTTGTGCTGTAAAATTCAGTTCACTGCCGCACAGGCAGCTTAGAAACGCTCGATGGCGTGACAATGATGGAAGACGTTGTTCACTGCCGCACAGGCAGCTTAGAAATCAGAAATATCACAAAGGCCGGTATAGACCGAGTTCACTGCCGCACAGGCAGCTTAGAAATTGGCTATTGCTGCCGCTTTGTTCGCCTTCGCGTTCACTGCCGCACAGGCAGCTTAGAAATAAAACAACGACACCAAGGATTGCCAGAAGATGTTCACTGCCGCACAGGCAGCTTAGAAATATTAGATTTAAACGACCACTTGTTTTGCGCCGTTCACTGCCGCACAGGCAGCTTAGAAAACACTAACCATGTATTGGGATTTAGAGCTAGAGTTCACTGCCGCACAGGCAGCTTAGAAACAAGGTTGGCCATGGCGGCAAAGACAGCAACTGTTCACTGCCGCACAGGCAGCTTAGAAAGATGGATAAAATCTTAGACAAACTCTGGAATTGTTCACTGCCGCACAGGCAGCTTAGAAAAGTAAGTCGCACCAGTAATCCAACTGCCGCCCGTTCACTGCCGCACAGGCAGCTTAGAAATGATAGCTCGGGCAATAGCCGCAAATCGAACAGTTCACTGCCGCACAGGCAGCTTAGAAATTGCACAAACGCTATTGCGCCACCAGTTAAGCGTTCACTGCCGCACAGGCAGCTTAGAAACTAAAAGCCCAGGGCGACTACACCGCCGCTGCGTTCACTGCCGCACAGGCAGCTTAGAAAACTTGTCTATCCACAGGGGATACCCAGGGGAGGTTCACTGCCGCACAGGCAGCTTAGAAAACAGGCCGCGCGGGTATTCGTAATCGACTTCGGTTCACTGCCGCACAGGCAGCTTAGAAAAGCGGGTCTAGGCACAGTTCGTATAGCGCCCCGTTCACTGCCGCACAGGCAGCTTAGAAAAAAGAAAGCGCAGAGCGCCAGCTTGATGTAAGGTTCACTGCCGCACAGGCAGCTTAGAAATGTTCAGCCGTCGCGAGGAGATAGTGCCAGGCGTTCACTGCCGCACAGGCAGCTTAGAAATGTTTCAAATTCAAGTTCAAACACGCTCATAAGTTCACTGCCGCACAGGCAGCTTAGAAAAGACAGCACTATTAGGGATGTTGGTTGGGATCGTTCACTGCCGCACAGGCAGCTTAGAAACAAAGTGCGACAGCGATAATACATACATAAAGGTTCACTGCCGCACAGGCAGCTTAGAAAGTCTCAGCGACGTGCAGCATTTCGTCATCCATGTTCACTGCCGCACAGGCAGCTTAGAAATCGAAATCGTGCTGATACAGCATTGCCGCGATGTTCACTGCCGCACAGGCAGCTTAGAAAAACAACTATGCCAAATTGAGTATCGTAGAACAGTTCACTGCCGCACAGGCAGCTTAGAAAGCACTGAGGTGGTGAGTACATTCGCAGGCGAGGTTCACTGCCGCACAGGCAGCTTAGAAATGATGATTGGGTGCGGATTCACAACAGTGCGGGTTCACTGCCGCACAGGCAGCTTAGAAAACTTACGCACAAAAAAACAGACAGCAGTTAGCGTTCACTGCCGCACAGGCAGCTTAGAAAATAACCGGAACGCACAACCAATATTCGTTCTTGTTCACTGCCGCACAGGCAGCTTAGAAAACTATGGTTTGCGGTAGTCTCGAAAATCTTGTGTTCACTGCCGCACAGGCAGCTTAGAAAGTACTCTTCGCGGCTTAGGTCTGTTAGGCGTCGTTCACTGCCGCACAGGCAGCTTAGAAAGCGAACTGGTTGTGTCGGCTGACAAGGCTGCGGTTCACTGCCGCACAGGCAGCTTAGAAATGCCGTTCCGACCAAAAACATATAAATATCAGGTTCACTGCCGCACAGGCAGCTTAGAAAACTGCGGCGCTGCTGGCGTTCCGGCTATTGATGTTCACTGCCGCACAGGCAGCTTAGAAAATTGCCTCGGTAACCGCTGCAAGCTTTTGGGAGTTCACTGCCGCACAGGCAGCTTAGAAATTTCTGAAAGGGGCGCAGGTTCTTGGGTGCACGTTCACTGCCGCACAGGCAGCTTAGAAAGCAGCGCAATAACCGCGGCGAATTAAAAATGCGTTCACTGCCGCACAGGCAGCTTAGAAAAGTAGAAATGACAGTGAGTGCCATGGGTGGTCGTTCACTGCCGCACAGGCAGCTTAGAAAGCCAAGAGGAGATCACGCGGATTCGCTGGGCTGTTCACTGCCGCACAGGCAGCTTAGAAAACCGAACAACCGCATTAACAGCCACACCAGTGGTTCACTGCCGCACAGGCAGCTTAGAAACTAGGCCACAGCACCAAAGAGAGCGCACGCATTGTTCACTGCCGCACAGGCAGCTTAGAAATCTAAAATGGACTAAGCAACATCACGCTCATGGTTCACTGCCGCACAGGCAGCTTAGAAAAATTAAAAATGCTGGCCGGCACCGCCCTAGAAGTTCACTGCCGCACAGGCAGCTTAGAAAATGCGGCGTTGTTGCCGATTGTGATTGTGACGGTTCACTGCCGCACAGGCAGCTTAGAAATAGTGTGGATGTTGGTTTGTCGAAGATGAGGGGTTCACTGCCGCACAGGCAGCTTAGAAAACGCATTGAAATGTCTGCCCGCCCCGCAAAAGGTTCACTGCCGCACAGGCAGCTTAGAAATATAGCCGTGCTTGCAAGTGTCAAACTACACTGTTCACTGCCGCACAGGCAGCTTAGAAACTGTTGAGTAAGACACTTGCACTCCTCAAATTGTTCACTGCCGCACAGGCAGCTTAGAAAAAAGGAGGCGCTTAAGGGGCTTGTCGCTCAGTAAGGACTGGCCGCACAGCATAGGCAAGAGACTCTGCCAGCCTTGGTATCTATGAAATGCGTTCCCGCTGAAGAGGTGTTGGAATGGATGTGGAGCGGGGCTACGGTCGACGAGTTACCGAGGCTCTAAAAATGAATTTGATCTTCTAGTTAGAGCCGGAATTAAGTACAGGGCTTTTCACAAACCCTGTACTATCAACTACCTAATTTTCGCAAAGCAGCTTCGTACCTCATTAACAAAAATTTCGGGTTGTTCAAAAGCGGCAAAGTGTCCGCCTTTTTCTACTTCGTTCCAGTGGATTAGATTTTGGTGAATGCGCTCGGCCCATTTGCGTGCAGGGCGGAACAGCTCTTTTGGGAAAATTGTGATGCCGCAGGGCATGGTCATTGGCTCGGCAAAAATGCTTTCGAAACTTTCCCAGTATAAGCGGGCTGATGAGGCGCCGCTGTTAGTTAGCCAGTAGATGCTGATGTCGTCGAGCATTTGATCGGTCGTGAGTGCGTCTTCTGGGCGGCCGTTATTGTCGGTCCAACGATGGAATTTTTCGTATATCCACGCCGCTTGTGCTGCGGGGGAGTCGGCTAAACCATAGCCGACTGATTGTGGCCGTGACTTTTGAATCATGGCGTAGCCAGAGTCGGAGTCGAAATAGTATTGAATATCTGCCAATGCTTTTTGATCGCGTTCGCTAAGGGAGGCTAAGTCCTCTTCTGAGGGTTGTGCTAGTGCCATGTTGATGTGGATCGCTAGGCATTGTGGCGGGTGTATATGGCCTATAGCGCTGGTTACGCCAGAGCCCCAGTCACCGCCCTGGGCAACAAATTCCGCATATTCTAGGCGGGCCATGAGGCTGATCCACGCCTTGGCAATACGCTCTAGTCCCCAGCCGGTGCAGCTTGGCTTGCCTGAAAAACCGTAGCCGGGCAGTGAGGGAATGACTAAGTGAAAGGCGTCTTCCGCTTTGCCGCCGTGGGCGGTGGGGTTGGTTAGCGGACCAATAACCTTCATAAATTCGAGTATTGAACCGGGCCAGCCGTGGGTCATGATCATGGGCATGGCGTTTTCGTGCGGCGAGCGAATGTGCAAAAAGTGTATTTCTAGACCGTCGATCTCGGTAGTGAACTGGGGGTGGGCATTGATTTCGCGTTCGCAGCGGCGCCAGTCGTACTGGTTTTGCCAGTAGTCGCAAAGTGATTGTACTGCGTTTAAGGGCGCGCCTTGGCTCCAGTCGTCGACCGGCTCTTTGTTTGGCCAGCGGGTATTGGCCAGTCGAGCTTTGAGGTCGTCGAGTTGGGTCTGTGGTATATCTATTTTAAAAGGCTTGATTAGCTTGCTCATGCTGGTCACTCATCTTTTGGCGTTATTTTGGTTAGCTTTGGTACGCATGCGAAGTAGTATTAAATCACATTTAGCGCTTGCGGGGTAAAGGCTATTGTCGCTATTCTTGCGCGGCACAGGTATGTGAGCGGTTGATGCTAGGGAATTGGCGATACTCCTTTCGGTTTATCTATTTATTTCAGTCCATGATGACAGCGATGAATATCTTTTTAGGTATTTTTGGCTGGTGTCTGCGATGTCTCTCAGTTACTTCGGCTTTCAGGCTTGGCATTCGGTAATGCGCCGTCTACGTCTAATATGATTTGTAACAAGGATATTCATGAAAAAACAATTTACAACAGTGTTTCTGGCGCTGTCTCTGGGGGCCTGTTCTACGGTGACGATTAATCCCAGTTCTTCGGCAAAGCTTTCTTCTGAGCCAAGCTATCAGCAGCGGAAGAATTTTTTCTTTTGGGGTTTGGCTGGTGAGCATCGCGTTGATGTTACAGCTGTTTGTGCTCAGCAGAATGTAGCGCAAATGCAGTCTCAGCAAACCTTTGTTGATGGCCTTTTAGGTGCTGTTACTTTGGGTATTTACGCTCCACATAGCGTTAAAGTTTGGTGTAATTAATCCTCGGTGAATAGGGAAGAAAAGGTTATGTATTTGAAACGTATTGCTGTTTTTGCGTTGTTGCTAGCAAGCGCTGGTTGTACCACTATACACTTTGATAATGGCACGCCAAACGAAGCTAAAATTGTTACTGAGCAGTGGCATCACAATGCTATTTTGGCTTTGGTAGAGGTGAGTGACCCGGTTAATCTTAGTGAGGAATGCGGCTCTAGTACTTGGTCTTCTGTAGAGACTGAACTTAGCTTTTTAAATGCATTTGCTAGTGGCTTTGTGAACTTTGTGTTGCCAGTCTGGTACCCGAAAACTGTTGAAGTTAGCTGTAACTGATTAGTAAACATCCTCCTCAGCCTCTGTTATTGCGGTTTGTAATAGCAGAGGCTTTGCAATTCTTTTCTCATTGATTTAGCTGGCACCATTTGGCTTAAAGTAAAACAAATTGGGTAGCATATCGTTAGGTGGTTTATCATTGCTGAAATGTATTCACTTTAGGTTGATAACCATGAGATTGGCTTGCCACCGTACTTTGTTGCTCACAGTGCTGCGCGTCGCGTTCGCGATGCGGGGTGTGGAGTGCTAGCAAATTACCGCTTCGCCCTGGTCGATCTAGAGACTACCGGCGGACAAGCAGATCACGATCAGATTATGGAGGCGGCGGTTCGCTTAATAGATGGCGAGCGTGAACTCGAATGGCAGTCGCTGCTTGATCCCGGCTGCGCGGTGCCGAGCTTTATTCAGGGGCTAACCGGTATCCATAGCAGTATGGTTAGAGGTAAGCCGAGTTTTTCCCAGGTGGAGGAGACCCTGTGGTCGTATTTGGATGAGGCTATCTTGGTGGCCCATAACGCCCGCTTTGACGCGGGATTTTTGCGCGCTAATTTTGCGCGTGTTGGTCGCGACTATCAGCCCCGCGTTTTGTGTACTTTAAAACTGGCTCGAACGCTTTACCCTGAGTGGCCACGTCATGGCTTAGAGGCCATTTGCGAACGCATAGGCTTTTATTCTGAGGTTCATCACCGCGCCATGGCGGATGTGGATGCGATGAAGGCCTTTCTCGATTACGCCCGCGCCGACAAAGGGGAGGCGGTGTTTAATTTTGAAGTGGGTTTACTGGTTGGCTTACCGGTGTTACCGCCGTCGATTAGTCAGGAGGAGGTGGACGCGATTCCCTGTCTGCCTGGTATTTATCGATTGCGGGGCGAGGCAGGAGAGTTATTGTATTTGGGCAGTGCTAGCTCGCTTCAGACACAGGTGCTCAGGCACTTTGAAAACTCCGCCGGAGACAGCAAAGCTGTAAAACTAGCGCGGCGGATTTATAGAGTTGAGTGGCAGGCCTTAGCAGGAAATTTGTCTGTGGGGCTGCATTATAGTTCTGCGCTGCGCTTTGAAAAGCCGTTGATGCAGCGCCGCGCTAAAGCCTTGGGGAGAGCCTGCTGCGCGCGTTTTATTAGCGCCGCAAACGGCGATGTACAGCTGCGTCTGCGGTCGGGCCTGCCGGCGAATATAGCGGAAACCGGCGAGGTCCTTGCGCTGTTTCGCGACCGCAAACACGCTAAGTCCCGTATTGCGGAGTTGGCGGTAGAGCATCAATTATGCCCGCGGCGCTTGGGTGTAATTGCTGATTGTGAAGAATGTGAGTGCGGTGCCTGCGTCTCAGATATTGGCGCCAACGACGGTGGTGGCATGCAAGCAATAGCGGCTGTAAAAGCTGCGCTGACGGGTTATTTGTATGAGCCGTGGCCGTTTACCGAGCCGGTGTTGATTTATGAGCAGAATGCAGCAGGTAATAGCGAATGGCATTTGGTGGATGACTGGCGACATTACGGCAGTTTTATTTGGGATGCGAAATTGACGCAGTTATTGGAATTTGGCGATAGTGCTACGCCGCTGAGTTTGGCGGCTGCGAGTTTGCGCTGCAAGCAGCCTAAAGAATTGCAATATGAACATTACCGCCTATTGCGGGCTTTTCGGAATGAATTGTGGTGGTTGCCGCTATCGCAATTTACTGAGCAGAGTGCCAAGTGAACTCGGTCTCTACCCTTGCGTGCTATTGGGGTATAATCGCCGTCAACATCGTCGTTCTAATTAAAACAGCCGCTTGCGTATACAGCGTAGCAGCCGATCAGTGAGATTTTTTATGGCTATTTCTTCGTTTCATCCTCCACTTCGCACCTTGATGGGCCCTGGTCCTTCAGACGTACACCCACGTATTCTTGAGGCGCTGGGGCGGCCAACATTGGGGCATCTTGACCCCTTGTTTGTTGGCATGATGGATGAAACCAAAGAGTTGTTGAAATACGCCTTCCAAACTAGCAATGAATTGACCTTGCCAATTTCTGCGCCTGGGTCTGCAGGTATGGAGGCGTGTTTTGTTAATTTGCTAGAGCCTGGTGATAAAGCTTTGGTGTGTGTGAACGGCGTGTTCGGCAATCGTATGATTGAGAATGTTACTCGCTGTGGCGCCACTGCTATTCGTTTAGATTTTGCTTGGGGCACAGCAGTAGACCCTGCAGCAGTAGAAGCGGCCTTAAAAGAACATAGTGATATTAAGCTGCTGGCCTTTGTCCACGCCGAAACTTCGACCGGTGCATTGAGTGATGCAGAGGCGCTGTGTGGCCTAGCTAAGCAGTACGGCTGCCTGAGCATTGTCGATGCAGTTACCTCTATGGGCGGAGTGCCGTTGCTGGTTGATCAGTGGCAAGCTGATGCAGTCTACTCCGGCAGCCAAAAGTGCTTGTCTTGCACACCAGGTTTGTCGCCAGTGACCTTTAGCCCCGCAGCGGTAGCGGCGATAAAAGCGCGTAAGCACCCAGTGCAGAGCTGGTTTTTAGACATGAATTTGATTCTTGGTTACTGGGGTGAGGGCGGCAAGCGCGCTTATCATCACACTGCGCCGGTCAATGCCTTATACGGCTTGCATGAGTCGCTGGTTATGCTGCAGGAAGAGGGGCTGGAGAATGCTTGGCAACGTCATGCGACTATGCACCGAGCCTTAGCCGCGGGCCTAGAAAGCTTGGGAGTCGAGTTCGTGGTGGCGGCTGAGCAACGTTTGCCGCAGCTCAATAGTGTCTATATTCCGGCGGGTGTAGACGACGCCACAACACGTCAGTATTTGCTTGCTAACCACAGTCTTGAAATTGGTGCTGGCTTGGGAGATCTCGCGGGTAAGGTTTGGCGTATCGGCTTGATGGGTTACAGCGCAAAACCTGAAAATATTCGCTTGCTGCTATCGGCATTGGCCGCCGCGATGCAGGCGCAGGGCTATGAGTGTGACGCTCAGGCGGCACTTGCTGCTGCGGATGCGATGCTGGTCTAAATTTAGTGTTTATAGAATTCCGTGCAGAGGCGAATTATCTGCTAATCTTCAGTTGTCTTTGTTGATGAGTGCTTTGATGTGAGTGTAGATGTGAGTGAAAGGAATCCCTTGATAGAGCAGATTCGCAGCGATTTGCTACAGGCGATCGAAAATGATTCAGTGGTGCTGCCGACCCTGCCGGAGGTCGCCCTAGAAATTCGTGAGGCGGCCAGCGACCCCGAGGTCAATATTGGCATGCTTGCGACGATTATTGAGAACGATAGCTCAATTGCGGCAAGGATTTTACGGGTTGCAAATAGCTCTCTACTCCGCGGCTTGCAGCCGATCAATGATGTGAAAGGCGCAATTGGTCGGATTGGCTTGGGTTATACCAGTACCTTGGTGACGACCTTGGCCATGCAGCAAATCTTTCTGTCTACCAAAGAGTCGCTGAATCAGCGCATGCGCAGTATTTGGGTGCAAAGTACCGATGTGGCGGCAATATCCAATACCTTGGCAAAATCCCAGGTTCACCTCAAGCCTGAGTTGGCCACCCTTGCGGGTATTATCCATCAGATTGGCGCGCTACCAATTTTGTCTTATGCCGTTGGTCGTGGCTTTTTGCGCGATCATCCCGAGTTATTGGATCAGGCGCTATTAAGTTTGAGTCCAGAGGTCGGGCGTCGAATTTTAGAGGTGTGGGGCTTTGCTGAGGAGTTGATTGCAGTACCTGAAGGCTGCGCTGACTTTAAGCGTGACATTAAAGTGGCGGATTATGCCGATATCGTTACCGTGGCGAGACTTCAAACCTATGTAGGAACCGAGCATCCTCTAGCAGAAGTTGATTGGACAGAAGTCAGTGCATTTGCACGCTTGGGGCTGCCGGTTATTCCGGGCGAGGGCGACGAAGCCTATCAGCAGCAAATCGAATTGATGCAGGGTTTGCTTCGCGACTAGTGAGCTGTACTGCGCTGCAAGGTGATCGCTTCACCTAGCAGCGCGTTTTCCCTCTTTTTATATCCTTTTGTGACTGCTTTGCCAAAAGACTTGCCTTGTAATGTCTTAGTCTTTTGGCTGTGCGTCAAACTGCTGGCCGTTTACCTTGGCGCTGGCATCGCTCATTAAATACAAATACAGCGGCATAATGGCCTCGGGTAGTGGATTGTCCTGTGGGTTCTCACCTGGATAGGCGGTGCGGCGCATTACAGTTTGGGTGGCGCCGGGGTTGATAGTGTTTACTCGAGTGTTGTTTAGCTCAAACTCTTCGTCGGCTAAGACCTGCATAAAACCTTCGGTGGCGAATTTAGATACCGCGTAGGCGCCCCAAAAAGCGCGGCCTTTGCGACCGACGCTGGATGAGGTTAGCACGACGGAGGCAGAGTCGGCTGCGGCCAGCATGGGCAGTAGGGCTTGGGTCATCATAAAGGCTGCGGTGATATTGACGTGCAATACGTCGTCCCAGCTGTCGATCGTTGTTTGTGCCAAAGTACGGCGTTGGCCGAGTATGCCGGCGTTGTGAAGCAGGCCGTCAAGGCGACCAAATTCCCGCTCAATGGTATTGGCCAGTTCTTCGTAATCTTTCATCACCGCGCCGCGCAAATGCACTGGGTAAATAGCCGCTTGCGGGTAGCCGGCGGCTTCGATCTCGTCGTAGACCGCTTCCAGTTTTTCGACGGTGCGGCCCAGTAAAATGACGGTGGCGCCGTGTTTGGCATAAGTCAGTGCGGCGGCGCGACCAATACCGTCGCCGGCACCGGTGACGAGAATAGTTTTACCGGCAAGGCATTCGGGGGTGGCGTTGAAATCGCTGGGCAGGCTTAAGGGCACGGAATATCCTCGGATTAAGACGTATGCAGTTGGTTAATTAAGGGAATTAAATCTAGGGCTTGGGCAACAAGGTAATCTGCGGCCCAGCTTTCGGCGCTGTCACCGGCTGAAACATAGCCGTAAGCGCAGGCCACGGTGCGCATGCTGGCATTGCGGCCGGCGTCGATGTCGCGGCGGTGGTCGCCTACATAAATGGTGTGCGCGGGCAGGCAGTCGATTTCTTTGCAGGCCAAGTAGATCGGTTCTGGGTGCGGCTTGCGATTTGTGACGTGGTCTGGGCAAATCGCGGTGGCGCAGCGCTGGTCTAGGCCCATCGCGGCGAGCAGTGGCTCAGTGAAGCGGGCGGGCTTATTGGTGACGATGCCCCATTTCATGCCGAGTGATTCTATGTGCGTCAAAACTTCGCTCATGCCGGGGAAGAGCGTGGTGCTAACCGCGAGCTGGGCCAAGTAGCGGTCGAGAAATTCATCAAGTAGGGCTTGGAAACCCGCATCGCCTTCTTGCTGTTCAAAGCCGAGGCTGACCACCGCGCGGGCACCATCGGACACTCGTTTGCGCACCTTGTCATAACTCTGCGGCGCTAATTCGCGCTCGCTGAGCATGGCGTTTAATACCGCGGTAAAATCCACTGCGGTATCAAGCAGGGTGCCATCTAGGTCAAATAATACAGCCTTTAACATTACAGTGGCTTCTTAACGTGAATCATATAATTCACATCAACATCGTTGTCGTTCAGGCGGTAGGTGCGCAGTATTGGGTTATAGGTTAAACCCGTCATATGCTGTAGTTGCAAGTCAGCTTGGCGCACCCAGTTAGCCAGCTCGGCGGGGCGAATAAAGCGGCTGAAGTCATGAGTGCCACGGGGTAGCATTTTTAATAAATATTCAGCGCCGACAATGGCGAACATAAAGGCTTTGGGATTGCGGTTGATGGTAGAAAAATAAATATCGCCACCGGGTTTGCAGAGTTTGGCGCAGGCGCGAATTACCGAGGATGGGTCGGGTACGTGCTCCAGCATTTCCAGGCAGGTGACCACGTCGTAGCTGCCGGCTTCTGCTTCGGCGAGTTCTTCGGCGGTAATTTGTAAATACTCAACCTTGGTGCCTGACTCCAGCTGGTGCATGCGGGCAACGCTGAGGGGCGTCTCGCCCATGTCGATGCCTTTTACTGTGGCACCGCGCTGGGCCATGGATTCAGACAGTATGCCGCCGCCGCAGCCGATATCGACAACCTTGCGCTCGGCCAGCGGTGAGCGCTCGTCAATATAGTTAACTCGCAGTGGGTTGATGTCGTGCAGGGGTTTGAATTCGCTGTTGCGGTCCCACCAGCGGTGGGCGAGTTCTTCAAATTTGGCGATTTCCGCGGGGTCGACATTATTGCCTGCGCTGTTTGATTGAGCCTGCTGCATTTTATTCTCCGCTAATTTTTTTGCGCCAGAGCTCGGCACGGGCAATGATGTCCCGGCTGTCTAGCGTGGTCAGTTCGCCATTATCCAGCACCTTGCGGCCCATGATCCAGCTATAGCGAACTCGGTGGCTGATATTAGTGTAAGCAATTTGCGATACGGGGCTGTATATAGGCTGTTGTTCTAGTGCCGATAGATCAATGGCGATAATGTCGGCTTGCTTACCTACTTCTAGGCTGCCGACCAAGTGGTCGATACCTAATGCTTTGGCGCCGTTCAACGTTGCCATTTCTAGCGCGTAGCTGTCGGGCAGGGCGCTGGCGTCACCGGCTACGGCTTTGCCGAGTAGGGCAGCGGTGCGCATCTCGCCAAATAGATCCAGATCGTTATTGCTGGCGGCGCCGTCGGTGCCAATGGCGACATTAATGCCCGCCTTGCGCATTTTTTCAACAGGTGAAAAGCCGCTGGCCAATTTTAAATTGGATTCAGGGCAGTGCACTGCGTGACAGCCATGACTGGCGAGGGTGGTAATATCCTCGTCGTTG
This sequence comes from Zhongshania guokunii, assembly GCF_040892635.1. Classification (NCBI taxonomy): domain Bacteria; kingdom Pseudomonadati; phylum Pseudomonadota; class Gammaproteobacteria; order Cellvibrionales; family Spongiibacteraceae; genus Zhongshania; species Zhongshania guokunii. Next base: position 121,036 of record NZ_JBFRYA010000012.1, read on the forward strand.
AGGGCTGTTAAGTGCACGCACTGGGTTTTGGGGCCGAGTAAGCCAAGTTCCGCAAGGCGCGCGATGGGTCGTTTGCCAGTTTGCGTTACTGCGTCATCCACTTCTTGCTGGGTTTCATGGAGGTGGATTTGAATGGGGGCGTCGAGCTCGGCGGCCAGTGTGACTATTCGCTGCATGGCATCGTCGCCCACGGTATAGGGAGCGTGAGGGCCAAAGGCGATATTGATTAGTTCGCTGTGTTTGTGTTCGTCGAGCAGGGCTAAGCCTTTGCGCAGATAGTCGTCGGGGCCGCTGCCCCAGGCGCAGGGAAAGTCGAATATGGGAAAGCTGAGCTGGGCGCGAATGCCCGCCTTGCGGACCACCTCGGCGGTGGCCTCGGGGAAGAAATACATATCGCTAAACGTGGTGGTGCCGCTGCGGAGCATTTCGGCAATGGCCAGCTCGCTGCCGTCGCGCACAAAATCGGCATTTACCCATTGTCCTTCGGCGGGCCAGATGTGGTCGTTAAGCCAGGTGTGCAGGGCTTTGTCGTCGGCCATCCCGCGAAACAACGTCATGGCGGCGTGGCCGTGGGCATTGATTAGCCCCGGCATTACCGCGTGGTGTTTGAGTTGGAGGGTTTTGGTGGCGGTAATCGACTGCGCCTCGGCGGCGGGCAGAATGGCGCTAATTTTACCGTTGCTAATGGCAATGGCGTAATTGGCCAAGGGGGCTGAGCTGGGGGCAATTGGGATGATCCAGCGGGCAAAAATCAGGGTGTCGGCGCGATTGATAATGGGGGCGGGCATAGGGCTGTCCGGATCCTGTTGAGCAAAGTCGCAAGTATACCCGCAAAGTGCGCGGCTGTGGGCTGATTTGTGGCGATAGCATATTGATTTGCGGCGATTTTGAACTGTCTACGAGCGTTGGAATTATGCTATCATTGCCCTTTTATTTTCTGCTTCGAGCTGTTGCGTCGCTTGCGGTGATGGCGTCAGTACTGGCTTAAATACCGGATGCGGCCGATTTCTCAGCGCCAATGCTGCGAAGCGAGTATCCATAATAAGGAATTACCCCGTTCATGGCTGATATAGCTAAAGAGATTTTGCCGGTCAATATTGAGGATGAGCTAAAGCAGTCCTACCTCGATTATGCAATGAGCGTAATTGTGGGTCGTGCACTGCCCGACGTCCGGGATGGTTTGAAACCGGTTCACCGCCGGGTGCTGTTCGCGATGAGCGAACTTAATAACGACTGGAATAAGGGCTATAAGAAGTCGGCCCGTGTTGTTGGTGATGTTATTGGTAAATACCATCCCCATGGCGATTCTGCTGTTTACGACACCATCGTTCGGATGGCGCAGCCCTTCTCGCTGCGCTATATGCTGGTCGACGGCCAAGGTAACTTTGGTTCGATCGACGGTGATAATGCAGCGGCGATGCGATACACCGAAATTCGCATGCGCAAAATTGCCCATGAAATCCTCGCCGATCTCGACAAGGAGACCGTGGATTGGGTGCCTAACTACGATGGCACCGAGCAAATTCCAGAGGTAATGCCAACTAAGATTCCTGCGCTGCTGATTAACGGCTCATCAGGTATTGCGGTGGGCATGGCGACCAATATTCCGCCCCACAACTTAACGGAAGTGATTAATGGTTGCTTGGCAACCCTTGATAACCCCGATATCACCGTTGAAGAGTTGATGGAGCATATTCCTGGCCCAGACTTTCCAACGGCCGCAATCATTAACGGCCGCGCAGGTATCGTCGAAGCTTATAAAACCGGCCGTGGCCGTATATACATCCGCGCCCGCGCCGAAGTTATTATCGATGAAAAGACTCACCGTGAAACGATTCTTATCCACGAGCTGCCGTATCAGGTAAACAAAGCGCGTTTGATTGAGAAAATCGCTGAGCTGGTTAAAGAGAAGAAAATAGAAGGCATTTCTGAGCTGCGCGATGAGTCTGATAAAGACGGTTTACGCGTGGTTATTGAGATGAAACGCGGCGAAAGCGGCGAAGTGGTCTTGAATAATCTTTACGCCCAGACCCAGCTGCAGAATGTGTTTGGTATTAATATTGTTGCGCTAGTCGACAAGCAGCCGCGCATCCTTAATTTAAAACAGCTTATTGAATACTTTATTCGTCACCGTCGCGAAGTGGTCACTCGTCGTACAGTGTACCTGCTGCGCAAGGCGCGGGAGCGCGGCCATGTATTGGAAGGTCTCGCGATTGCGATTTCCAATATCGATGAAATTATTACCACCATCAAAGCCTCGGCAACGACTCAGGAAGCAAAGGAAGCTTTGATTTCTCGGCCTTGGCAGCTGGGTGATGTTGCTGGAATGCTTGAGCGCGCTGGCGAAAATGCCTGCCGCCCAGATGATCTAGAAGACATGTACGGCATGCGTGACGGCCAGTATTTTCTGTCGCCAGTTCAGGTGCAGGCAATCCTGGATTTGCGTCTGCAAAAGCTGACCGGTCTTGAGCACGAAAAGCTGCTGGGCGAGTATCAGGAACGCTTGTTGGAAATTGCTGAATATCTGAATATTTTGGCTAATCCAGATGTGTTAATTGCGGTTATTCGCGGTGAGCTTGAGCAGGTTGTTGCCGACTATGGTGATGAGCGCCGCAGTGAGATTGTTGCGTCGCATTTGGATTTGAATCACGAAGACTTAATCCCCGAAGAAGACCGCGTTGTGACTATCTCCAATGGCGGTTACGCCAAGTCGCAGCCCTTAGACACCTACCAAGCCCAGCGTCGCGGTGGCATGGGCAAGTCGGCGACCTCGGTTAAAGACGAAGATTTTGTTGAGCATTTGTTGGTGGTGAACACTCATACCACTATTTTGTGTTTCAGCAATATTGGTAAGGTTTACTGGTTGAAGGTTTACCAAATTCCAGTCGCAGGCCGCAACTCCCGGGGCCGACCAATGGTGAATTTATTGCCATTGGGTGAAGACGAGCGAATTACCTCAATACTGCCGGTGAATGAATACACCGAAGGCTACTTTATCTTTATGGCCACCGGTTTGGGTACTGTTAAAAAGACCCCGCTAGAGGCCTTTTCACGCCAGCGTAGCGTCGGTTTGCGCGCAATAGAACTGGACGAGGGCGATGTGCTAATCGGCACCGCAATCACCAATGGCGAGAACGATATTCTGCTATTGACCAGCGCCGGAAAAGCGGCGCGTTTTGCTGAGCAAGACGTGCGCGCCATGGGCCGTACCGCGCGCGGTGTGCGTGGTATTCGGATGGACGAAGGTCAGCGCGCTATCGCCATGATTATTCCCCAAGAGGGCGGCTGCGTACTGACTGTGTCTGAAAATGGCTACGGTAAGCGTACTTTGGTTGAAGACTTCCCTGCGAAGGGGCGCGGTAACCGTGGTGTTATCGCCATGGCCATGAGTGAGCGCAATGGCCCGTTGGTTGGTGCCGTGCAAGTCTTTGAAGGCGACGATCTGATGCTGATCAGTGATCAGGGCACCTTGGTGCGTACCCGCACCGATGAAGTGTCGATTCTGAGTCGTAATACCCAAGGTGTTCGAGTTATTCGTCTTAAAGAAGACGAGCATTTGGTCGGCGTGCAACGGGTAGACGAAGAGGACGAAGCATTGCCATTGGATGAAGACGGCGAGCCAATTGTTGCGAGCGAAGCGGATGTGATTGCCGCTGAGCCAGATGATAGCGCCGCTGACGATGCGCCTGCGGTTGACGAGTAAGCTGTTTATTCGCAAATTTTTTAGCTAAGTAAAGGCGGCGGGCTTAACGCTCTGCCGCTATTTAATTTTTAATCTTTGGAGTGGCAACGTAAATGGCACGTCGTTTTAATTTTTGTGCAGGCCCAGCTTCTATTCCTGAAGCCGTATTAACTGAAGCCGCCGAGCAAATGCTGGATTGGCAAGGGCGCGGTTTGTCAGTGATGGAAATGAGCCACCGCTCCGATGAGATGGTTGGTATCGCCAATGAGGCTGAGGCGGATCTGCGCGAGTTGATGGGGATTTCCGACGACTACGCCGTGCTGTTCTTGCAAGGCGGCGCTAGCAGCCAATTTTCTGCCGTGCCTTTAAATCTGATGGGTGAAGGCAAGGTTGTTGACTATGTGAATACTGGTGAGTGGTCTAAAAAGGCTATTAAAGAAGCCAAGCGCTATGCCAAAGTGAATGTGGTCGCCAGTTCAGAAGACACTAACTTCACCACAATTCCTGCTTTTGATAGCTGGAAGCTGAGCGAAGATGCGGCGTATTTGCATTACACGCCAAATGAAACGATTGGCGGTTTGGAGTTTTTCTGGACACCAGAAAGCAAGGTGCCCTTAGTCGCCGATATGTCGTCGACTATTTTGTCGCGTCCGGTGGATGTGAATAAATTTGGCTTGATCTACGCCGGGGCCCAGAAAAACATCGGCCCTGCCGGTTTGACCATCGTTATTGTGCGCAAAGATCTGTTGGGTAAAGCCAACGCGATGACGCCAACGATGATGGATTACAAGACGGCTGCCGATAATGACTCTATGTACAATACTCCGCCAACCTTGGCGTGGTATTTGGCGGGCTTGGTATTTAAATGGCTGAAGGCCCAAGGTGGGCTGGAAGCGATGGAAGTGCTTAACCGCCGCAAAGCAGAAAAACTGTATAGCTATATTGATGCCAGCGGTTTTTACAGCAACCCCGTTGAAGTGGCGAGCCGCTCGCTGATGAATATTCCCTTTGTTTTGGCAGACGCAAGCTTGGACAAAGCTTTCCTTGCCGGTGCTGAAGAAGCGGGACTGCTGAATTTGAAAGGCCACCGCTCTGTGGGTGGTATGCGCGCCAGTGTTTACAATGCGGTACCAGAAGAAGCAGTAGATGCATTAATCGCTTACATGAAAACCTTCGCCGAGCAGAACAGCTAAGACTATGAGTGAAAGCAAAACGTCGCCAGTAGATCTCAATACCCTGCGTCAGGATATCGATAGTATCGATACCCAGATACACGAGTTATTGAATAGACGCGCCCGCTGTGCCCAGCAAGTGGCTGAAGTTAAGTTGGCTGAATTCGCGGCGGCCCAGCAGTTTGAGTCCAGTGGCGACAGCAATAGCTCCCAGCAATTATTGTTTTATCGTCCAGAGCGTGAGGCTCAGGTCTTAGAGCGGGTGAAGGCGGCCAATAAGGGCCCCTTGGCTGACGACACTGTCGCGTTTATCTTTCGCGAAATTATGTCGGCGTGTTTGGCGCTGGAAAAGCCGATGGAAGTGGCTTATCTCGGCCCCGGCGGCACCTTTACCCAAGCGGCGGCATTGAAGCACTTTGGTCACGCAGTAATCAGTCTGCCCCTGGCGTCCATTGATGGTGTGTTTGCTAAGGTGGAGTCTGGGCAGTGTCACTACGGTGTGGTGCCAGTAGAGAACTCTACCGAGGGAATGGTTTCTCACACCTTAGATGCTTTTATTAATTCGTCTTTGAAAATTTGCGGTGAAGTTGAGCTGCGTATTCGCTTGCATCTTTTGGTCAGCGCTAAAACTGCAGGTAAAGAAATCAAACGGATCTGCGCTCATCAGCAAGCCTTGGCGCAAAGTCGGCGCTGGTTAGATGCCAATTTTCCAGGTGTTGAGCGCTCGGCAGTGAGTAGTAATGGCGAAGCCGCGAGAATTGCGGCAGAGGAGGAGGGCGTCGCTGCGATTGCTGGGGATTTGGCCGAAACCCAATACGGCTTGCAGCGCTTGGCGGGTAATATCGAAGATCAGCCCGACAATACCACCCGCTTTCTCATTATTGGTCGCGAGAATGTTTCGCCAAGCGGCCATGATAAAACGTCCTTGGTGGTTTCTGCTCGCAATCGTCCAGGCGCTTTGTTTAAATTGCTTGAGCCATTCCAAAAAGCCGATGTGATGCTGACCCGTATTGATACGCGGCCCTCGCGAAGTGAAACCTGGACCTATGTGTTCTTTATCGAATTTGAAGGTCATCGCGAAGACCCCAAAATTATCGATATTCTCAATACCATTGAGCAGCACTCCATTATGTTTAAAGTCTTGGGTTCTTACCCTAAGGCGGCACTTTAGTTATGTGTTTGACCTTAGCCCTTAGCCCTAATGCGGAAGGTAGCTGAATAGTGAGTTGCGATGTGTTTGCGCTGGCCAATGCTGGTGTGCGTGGTTTACAGCCCTACCAGCCTGGCAAGCCGATTGAGGAATTGCAGCGCGAGCTAGGCCTGAGTGATGTGGTCAAGCTGGCGAGTAATGAAAATCCGCTAGGCCCGTCGCCACTGGCTTTGGCCGCAGCTGAGCGTGCATTAAAACATTTGCATTTATACCCCGATGCCAGCGGTTTTGAGCTTAAGAAAAAATTGGCAGCAAAATTAGGTGTGACTGAGCTGCAATTTACTCTCGGCAATGGTTCGAATGATGTGCTTGACCTTGTTGCGCGCACGTTTCTCGGGCCAGGCTGCTCAGCCGTTTTTTCCCAGCACGCTTTTATTGTGTACCCCATCGCCGTGCAGGCGGTGGGTGCCCGTGCGATAGTAACGCCTGCGAAAAACTGGGGTCACGACCTTGATGCCATGGCGGCGGCAATTGAAGCTGATACTCGTGTGGTGTTTATTGCCAACCCTAATAACCCCACTGGCAATTACTTAAATCGCAAAGAATTGTCAGCGTTTCTCGCCAAAGTTCCAGACCATGTGATGGTGGTGCTTGATGAGGCTTATATTGAATTTGCCGGCGCCGATGACTTTCCGGATGGCCTCGATTTTTTAAAGACCTACCCCAATATTATTGTTACTCGCACTTTTTCTAAGGCCTATGGCCTAGCTGGTTTGCGTATTGGCTATGGTATAAGCACCCCTGAAACCGCCGATTTACTAAACCGTGTGCGAGCGCCTTTTAACGTCAGTGTTCCCGCCTTAGCGGCAGCGCTAGCGGTGCTTGACGACGACGATTATTTGCAGCGCAGCCAGCAGGTCAATCGCGACGGTATGCAGCAGCTATGTCAGGGTTTGGATACGCTAGGTCTGGCTTATATTCCCTCGTTGGGTAATTTTGTCGCTATTGAGTTGGCTGGTGATGCGATGCCGGTTTATCAAGCGCTGTTACGTGAAGGCGTCATTGTGCGGCCGGTTGGCGTGTATCAAATGCCCAAACACTTGCGGGTGTCGATTGGCCTTAAACACGAAAATCAGCGCTTTCTTGCTGCGCTGGAAAAGGTGTTGAGTGCCTAAGTTTTATATCAATAAACTCGCCATTATCGGTCTTGGACTGATGGGTGGCTCACTGGCTCGTGCACTAAAAGCGCAGGGTGAGGTAGGTGAGGTGGTTGCCACGGGACGCCGCGCAGCCTCCTTAGAAAGAGGTTTAGCGCTGGGTGTGATCGACGCGTGGACTCTTGATATGAAAGAGGCTGTCGCTAATGCCGATGTGGTGGTCATTGCCACGCCGACCTTGATTGCTGAAAAAGTACTGGCTGAGCTGGCACCGTTAATGACGCCGTCGATGGTTGTCACCGATGTTGCCAGTGTAAAAGGCAATATGCTGCGCGCTGCCGAACGGGTGTTTGGTGAAGTGCCTGCAAATTTTGTGATGGGTCACCCCATTGCCGGTTCCGAACAGAGTGGTGTAGAAGCTGCCACCGCCGATTTGTTTTTAGATCACCGTGTGATTCTGACGCCTTTAGCCACGACTGCCGAAGCTGCAACAGCGCTGATACAGACCATGTGGGAAGCTTGCGGCGCCGAAGTAGTGTGCATGGATGTGGCTGAGCACGATTCGGTGCTGGCGGCGACAAGTCATTTGCCTCATGTGCTAGCGTATACACTGGTTGATGCCCTCGCTCAGAATGGTTCTGCCGCGGATATTTTCCGTTTTGCCGCCGGTGGCTTCCGTGACTTTACTCGTATTGCCTCGAGTGACCCGACGATGTGGCACGATATTGCCCTTGCCAATCAGGACGCGATATTACAGGGTATCGATGATTTCAGTGCCCATTTAGACAAAGTGCGCGCGGCCATTGCCAGCGGCGACGGTGACAGTCTTTACGCGACCTTTGATCGTGCTAAGCGCGCTCGTGACGAACACTTTCTAGGGCAGTATCTCAGTCGGCAAAAGAAATCGCCCTCATCTTAATTAGCTTATTAAAGAGACTCTAATCGTGGAATTCCTATTGCAGCCCGGTGGTCAGATGCGCGGTACAGCCCGTGTTCCCGGCGATAAATCTATTTCCCACCGCTCCATTATGCTCGGCGCCATTGCTGACGGCACCACCACCGTTGATGGTTTTCTTGAAGGTGAAGATGCGCTGTCGACGCTGAAAGCCTTTCAGGCCATGGGTGTGCAAATCGACGGCCCAGAAAATGGCCGGGTAGTGATTCACGGCGTTGGTCGCGATGGATTGAAAGCGCCTGCTGGGGATTTATATGTGGGTAATTCCGGCACCTCGATGCGCCTGCTGGCGGGTTTGCTGGCGGGTCAGAATTTTGATGTCACCATGACTGGCGACGTATCGCTGAGTAAGCGGCCTATGGAGCGGGTAGCCGCGCCGCTGCGTGCAATGGGCGCGGTGGTTGAAACCGGTGAAGGTGGACGTCCACCCTTAACCTTACGCGGCGGTAGTAAATTACAGGGTATTGATTACGTGCTGCCTATGGCCAGTGCTCAGGTCAAATCCTGCGTGTTGCTGGCTGGCTTGTACGCGGAAGGTCAAACCCGCACCACTGAACCAGCGCCCACTCGAGATCACAGCGAGCGCATGTTGCGTGGTTTTGGCTACGACGTTCAGGTCGCAGGCCCCGTGGCCACGCTTGGGGGTGGCGGTCGTTTGTCAGCGGTGCATATTGATGTGCCTGCAGATATCTCTTCGGCGGCCTTCTTTATGGTGGCGGCGAGTATTTGCCCCAATGCCGATTTAACCCTTGAACACGTTGGCATTAACCCCACCCGCGTTGGTGTCATCAATATTCTTCGCGCTATGGGTGGTGATATCACCGTCTTTAACGAACGCGAAGTGGGTGGCGAGCCAGTGGCAGATATTCGTATTCGCCATGCCAAGCTTAAGGGTATCAATATTCCTGAAGATCAGGTGCCTTTAGCAATTGATGAATTTCCCGTGCTGTTTGTGGCAGCCGCTTGCGCGGAAGGCCGCACGGTACTGACCGGCGCCGAAGAGTTACGGGTTAAAGAGAGCGATCGAATTCAGGTAATGGCAGACGGTCTGCAGGCCATGGGTATTTCGGCTGTACCGACTGAAGACGGTATTGTGATTGAAGGCGGTCAAATCACCGGTGCAACAGTTAATAGCCACCACGATCACCGTATTGCCATGTCCTTTGCGGTGGCCTCGCTGCGCGCGACTGAAACAATTCGGATACAGGATTGTGATAATGTCGCGACCTCCTTTCCTAATTTCGTTGAATTGGCTGCTGGCTTAGGCATGCAAATTCAACAGCTGGACGCTGAGAAAGCCTCATGAGTGATTTAGTGGTTCCTGTTATCGCTATCGACGGCCCCAGCGGCTCAGGTAAAGGTACCTTGTGCCAAACTTTGGCGCGCCATTTTGGCTGGCACTTATTAGACAGCGGCGCCTTGTACCGTTTGACGGGTATGGCTGCCGATCGCCACGGCGTAGCGCTGGACGATGAGCTGGCAGTGGCAGAGTTGGCGAAAAATTTAGATGTGCAGTTTGTTCCTGGTGAATCAGGCGAGCCTACCTCAGTTTTGCTGGAAGGCGACGATGTGAGCGGCGAGCTGCGCACCGAAAAAACTGGTTTGTTAGCTTCGAAAGTGGCGGTTTTGGGCGCCGTGCGCAGCGCTTTATTGCAGCGTCAGCGGGATTTTGCGCAGGCACCGGGCTTGGTGGCCGACGGTCGCGACATGGGTACCGTGGTGTTTACCGACGCGCCCCTCAAGATATTTTTAACCGCCAGCGCTGAGGAACGCGCGCAGCGGCGCTACAAGCAGTTGAAATCAAAGGGCGATGATGTTAATCTCGCGACCCTTTTAGGGGAGATTCAGGCTCGAGATAAGCGAGATTCTGAGCGCGAACTGGCTCCCTTAAAGCCCGCAGCAGACGCGATACAGCTTGATAGCAGCGGTTTAGGTATAGAAGAAGTGTTCGAACGGGTGTTGGCAGAAGCCAAGATTCGTCTGCTTGGCTTGTAAAAGTCGGCTAAAAACCGTCGCAAACAGCGCAAATACCAGCTGGCGTTGTTTTGGGGCAATATGAATTGACCCGTGTAAGCTGGATACACGGCGATACGGTGGCGTTGCCACTATTAATACTCAGGTAATGACTAATGAGCGAGAGCTTTGCTGATCTATTTGAAGAAAGTTTAAAAACCATTGATATGAAACCCGGTTCAATCGTGACCGGCGTTGTTATTGATATCGACAGTGATTGGGTTACCGTTCACGCTGGACTGAAATCTGAGGGTGTTATTCCTCGTGAGCAGTTTCTGAGCGAAAGCGGTGAGTTCATTCTGGCGATCGGCGACGAAGTTCAAGTTGCTCTAGAGTCTGTAGAAGACGGCTTTGGTGAAACTAAACTGTCACGTGAAAAAGCCAAGCGCGCTGAAGCATGGACTACCCTTGAAGCGGCCTATGAAGCTGAAGAAACCGTTATCGGTATCATCAACGGCAAGGTTAAAGGTGGTTTTACTGTCGACATCAACAGCATCCGTGCCTTCCTGCCCGGTTCCTTGGTTGACGTTCGTCCGGTTCGCGATACTGCGCACCTCGAAGGCAAAGAACTCGAATTCAAAGTCATTAAACTGGACCAGAAACGCAACAACGTTGTTGTTTCTCGTCGCGCCGTTCTTGAGAGCGTAAACAGCGAAGAGCGCGAAGCGCTGCTCGAATCTCTGCAAGAAGGTATGGTTGTTAAAGGCATCGTTAAGAACTTGACCGACTACGGCGCATTCGTAGATCTGGGCGGTATTGACGGTCTGTTGCACATCACCGATATGGCTTGGAAGCGTATTAAGCACCCAAGCGAGATCGTGAATGTTGGCGACGAAATTGACGTTCGTATTCTTAAATTCGACCGTGAGCGCAACCGCGTTTCATTGGGTCTGAAGCAGCTTGGCGAAGATCCATGGGTGGCTATCAAAGGCCGTTACCCAGAGAATTCACGCGTTAAAGCCAAGGTTACTAATCTGACTGACTACGGCTGCTTCGCTGAAATCGAAGAAGGCGTTGAAGGTTTGGTTCACGTTTCAGAAATGGATTGGACCAACAAAAACATTCACCCCTCTAAAGTGGTTAATGTTGGCGACGAAGTAGAAGTAATGATCTTGGATATCGACGAAGAGCGTCGTCGTATTTCTCTTGGTATCAAACAGTGCCAGCAGAACCCATGGGATGCTTTCGGTGGCCAGTTCACTAAAGGCGACAAGATCAAGGGCGCTATCAAGTCGATCACTGACTTCGGTATCTTCATTGGTCTAGACGGCAACATCGACGGTCTGGTTCACTTGTCAGACATTTCTTGGAACGAAACTGGCGAAGAAGCCGTGCGTAAGTTCAAGAAAGGCGACGAGATCGAGACGGTAATCCTGTCTATCGATCCTGAGCGCGAGCGTATCTCTTTGGGCATTAAGCAGCTTGAAGACGACCCGTTCTCTAACTATGTTGCTGAAAATGACAAAGGCGCCATTGTAAATGGTGTTGTTAAAGAAGTAGATGCTAAAGCCGCTATCATCGTGTTGAGCGAAGAAGTGGAAGGCGTACTGAAAGCTTCAGAAATCAGCCGTGATAAAGTTGAAGATGCGCGTAACGTCCTGAAAGTGGGCGAGACCGTTGAAGTTAAGATTATCAGTGTTGACCGCAAGAACCGCGCAATGACCTTGTCTATTAAAGCCAAGGACGTTGACGACGAGAAAGAAGCAGTTAAGTCACTGCGTGAGAAAGACACCGAAACGGCTGCTCCGGCAACCACTATTGGTGACTTGATCAAAGCGCAGATGGAAAACAAAGACTAAGGTCTGCGTCTGTTACGCACACTTATCTCGATAAGTGTGCGTAACTATCTGGCTTATATGCAAAAAAATGCTAAGCTAGGCTTGAATGTTGGTAGCAACGGGAACAAGCAATGACCAAGTCCGAGTTAATAGAGCTGATCGCAGAGCACCAGCCCCAGTTGTCTCACAAGGACATAGAGCTGGCGGTAAAGACCATGATTGAGCATATGTCTCAGGTTTTGGCGACGGGCGATCGCATTGAAATACGCGGTTTTGGTAGTTTTTCGCTGCATTATCGGGAGCCCCGCATGGGGAGGAATCCTAAAACCGGTGATACAGTGGAGCTGCCTGGTAAATATGTTCCTCATTTCAAACCTGGTAAAGAATTGCGTGAGCGGGTAAATCTGAGTATTCAATCAGGCTCTTAGGGGCGGTATCTGCTAGCGTTATTTTTTAAGAAACGGTATGGTCTTTGACTATATCGTTTTTTTTTGTGTGGATAAAACTTGATGCGTCTAATCAGTTCAATATTGGTAATTGTGTTGTTGCTCGTGGTGTTGGGCTTGGGGCTGCTTTTTACCCTAGAAAACGATGTGCTTGTGCCGCTTAATGTCCTGGTGACTGAGCTGCCGGCGCAGCGCCTGTCTACCTGGATTATTCTTGCCTTCTTCTGTGGTGGCATATGTGGATTACTTGCCGCATCGATTGCCATTCTGCGCTTGCAAGCGTCTCGTTTAAGCCTGCGTCGTCAACTTGCTGCTAAGCCAAGCAAGGGCTTGGTGGAGAGTCGCGGCACGGGTGTTTGAGTTTAAATGAGCAATGAACTCCTGCAGTTTGTGCTTTTTCTGGTCGCAGTGTCGGCGGGGTGGTTAGCTGGCTATTGGTATCGTCCCCGCACGGAAAACAAGGACGCTGACGCTAGTAGTTCCTACTATAAGGGCCTTAATTACTTGCTGAGCGAGCAGCCTGATGCTGCGGTGATGACGGTTATTAACGAGCTGCCTGTTAATTTAGAAACCCTGCCCACCCATTTGGCGCTCGGTAATTTGATGCGTACTAAGGGTGAGGTCGACGGTGCGATCCGCATCCATCAAAACTTGTTGTCGCGGCCTAGTTTGCCTAGGGGCAAGCTTCATCAGGTCCATCTTGAGTTGGCCCGAGATTATATCTCCGCAGGGGTGCTCGACCGTGCGGAGCGCTTATTAAAAGATGTTGTCGACGAATCTGAGGTTTTGCGCGGTGACGCCCTTGAGCATTTGCAGCATATCTATCAAAGCGAGCGTGAGTGGGAGCAGGCTATTGCGGTTGCGCTGCGACGATTACCGCCCCGCAATTGGCTGAAAAAAGCGCCGGCTGGCCGTGGTGATCGCCGTATAGAGTGTGCACTGAGCCATTTCTATTGTGAAAAAGCCCAGAAATTTCTGGCCGAGCATAATTTTAAGGACGCCAATACTGTGCTGCAAAGCGCTCGCCAGTATGATCGCGACAACGTTCGCGCTTATATGCTGTCGGCCACAATTGCGCTTAAACAGCACAAGCCGGAGCTCGCCTTAGATTTGTTGCATACCGTGGTTGATCGGCAGGCGGTCTTTAGTTCCGAAGTGCTGCCGCTGTTTCGCGAGGCTTTTGATAGCTTTGGTGGGCGTGAGGCTTATTTAGATGCTTTACAGCGAATTGCTAAAATGACTGAAAGCTCAGCTTTTTTTATTGAGGCAGCGGAATTAATGCGCGCCAAGGGTGACGCTAATTCAGCGCTTCAATATCTGTTGACGGCAACCCGCCAGCGCCCGACATTGGGCTTGGTGAGTACTGTTCTTGATCAGCCTGAAGCTGGGACGGGGCCTGCACTGGAATTAGTGCATGACATAGTGCTTAAATTACGCGCTGAACGGCCATCCTACCGGTGTCGGCAATGCGGATTTTCTGGCCGAAAATTGCACTGGTTGTGTCCCAGTTGTGAGCAGTGGGGTACCATAACGCCCATTCGAGGCACCCAGGGTGATTAAACAACTACGATGACGCCAACAACACCGCTTTCCCCCGTTATTATCGCTTTAGATTTTGCTGTGCGAGCCGAGCTTGATGCTTTGGTAGATCAATTGGATCCCAGTCAGTGCCGCCTCAAGGTCGGTAAGGAGCTTTTTACCTTATATGGTCCTGAGGTTGTGAAAAGCCTCCAGCAGCGTGGCTTTGAGATTTTTCTCGATTTAAAATTTCATGATATTCCAAATACCACGGCAGCTGCAGTTGCCGCCGCAGCCGAACTCGGCGTGTGGATGGTCAATGTACACGCCAGCGGCGGTGCAAAAATGATGTCTGCCGCTAAAAGCGCCTTGTTGGTCTATGGCAAAGATGCGCCGCTGTTAATCGCGGTCACCGTTTTGACCTCTATGCACAGCGACGATTTGGCTGCGATTGGCGTGGCAGGTAATGCGCAGAGCCAAGTTGCGCGGCTCGCGGCTTTGACCGCTGATTGTGGTTTAGACGGTGTGGTGTGCTCCGCGCAGGAAACCCCAATACTGCGGGCTCAGAGTTCAGATGACTTTTTGCTGGTTACGCCAGGTATACGCCCTGCGGGTAGCGATCTTGGTGATCAGCAGCGGGTAGCTACACCACTAGAGGCCATGACCATGGGTAGTAACTATTTAGTAATAGGTCGCCCCGTTACACGAAGTGCAGATCCTTTGGCGGCCCTAAAAATTATTAATCAATCATTGGGCTATTGAGTGACATAAGCTCAGTTAAGTAGCCGTTTTAACGATAAGGAAGTTAATGTGAATTATATTGATGTGTTTAATGGTGATGCCGATGGTTTGTGTTCGCTGGTGCAATTGCGCAATGCTAAGCCTGTAGAGAGTCGTCTGGTTACCGGCGTAAAGCGCGATATTAATTTATTAGATCAAGTGACCGCAGCTGAGGGCGATCAGCTCACAGTGTTGGATGTGTCTCTGGATAAAAACCGTGTTGGTTTGGAAGCCGCGTTAGCGGCTGGCGCCGAGGTGACGTATGTCGATCATCATTTTGCTGGTGACATTCCCCAGCACCCCAATTTAACTGCACATATTAATACCGCGTCGGACGTCTGCACCAGTTTGCTAGTAAACGGTATTTTAAAAGGCCAGTTTGCGGAGTGGGCGGTGGTTGGCGCCTTTGGTGATAATTTGCGCAATAGCGCGCTAGCTGTGGCCAAACCCCTAAACCTCAGTGCGGCAGAATTAGAGAAGCTTGAGAGCTTGGGGATCTATCTTAATTACAACGGCTATGGCGCCAGTATCGAAGACCTGCACTTTGATCCAGAGGCGCTTTACCGGAATATCGCGCCTTTCGCCAGTCCGCGCGCTTTTATGGCAGAAGCGAAAGACACTTTTTCGCAGCTTGAAGAAGGCTATAAGAACGATATGCGCGCGGCCAGTGAGCTGCCAGCCGCCCACAGCGACAACGCTACAGCGGTATTTATACTGCCGGATGAGCGCTGGGCGCGCCGCGTGAGTGGTGTGTATAGCAACGACCTAGCGAATGACAGTCCTGATCGCGCTCACGCCGTGCTCACTGAGAAGCAAGACGGCAATTACTTGGTTAGTATCCGTGCGCCCCTAAATAACAAGCGTGGTGCCGATGAATTTTGCCGTCAGTTCCCCTCTGGTGGTGGCCGCGCAGCAGCGGCGGGCATTAACGATTTGCCAATGACCAGCCTTGCCAATTTTATAGATCGCTTCCAACAATTTTACGGAAACATGTAATTTAATGATGTTTACCGTTGATGCGTGGATTGCCCTAGCCGTTATTGCGGGCTGTTTATTGGCTTTGATTTTTAGCCGTAGACCGCCGGATATGATTCTGTGTGGCGGCGTAGTGGTATTGCTGGTACTTGGCGTGTTAACGCCAAAGGAGGCGCTGGCAGGTATGTCTAACGAGGGTATGGTTACGGTAGGCGTGCTGTTTATTGTTGCGCAAGCCCTCTCGGAAACCGGCGTGGTGAGCTGGATTTCACACAGTATGTTGGGGCGGCCGAAATCGGCGCGAATCGCTCAGTTACGCTTAATGACGCCGGTAGCTGTTTTCAGCAGTATTCTCAATAACACGCCGGTTGTGGCGATGATGATTCCCGCAGTGCGTGACTGGGCAAAACGCAATAATTTACCGGTTTCCCAGTTGATGATCCCTCTGAGTTACGCAGCCATTGTCGGTGGTACCTGCACATTAATCGGCACCAGCACCAATTTGGTGGTTAACGGCATGCTGTTGCACTCGGTACCTGAGCAGGCGCTAGGCATGTTTGATTTGGCCTGGGTAGGCTTGCCCTGTATTGTCTTGGTCATCGGCTTTACGATCTTAAGCAGCCGATTTCTGCTCCCTTCTAATCGAGGAAAGGCGGAGCGTTTTGGTGATACTCGGCAATATATTGTCGAGATGATGGTGGAAGATACGAGTCCAATGATCGGCCAGTCCATAGAAGAAGCGGGATTGCGGCAGTTGCCGGCGATGTTCCTTATCGAGATTGTGCGCGATGAGCGCTTAATGACGGTCGTATCCCCTAAAGAAATACTGATGGCAGGTGACCGCTTAATTTTTGCAGGCGATGTCCGTTCAGTGGTGGATCTTAAGAACTTTCATGGCCTGCGTTTAGCTGAGGATCAAGCATTTAAATTAGGTTCGAATAATTTATCACGCTGCTTGGCCGAGGTGGTGATATCACCGAACTTTCCCCATTTGGGGCGTATGGTTCGCGACATGAAGTTCAGGAACAATTACGGGGCGGCGATAATCGCCATTTCTCGTAATGGCGAACAATTAAAGGGTCGGATAGGTGATGTTGAGTTAGAGCCCGGCGATACTCTGCTGCTGGAGGCCTATGAGGATTTTGTTCCGAACCAGCGTTATTCACGAGACTTTCTGTTGGTGAGCGAAATTGAAAATTCTCGGCCTGTGCGTCACGAGCATCGATTGCGCGCAGGTGTCATCATGCTTGCGATGGTGGTCGTTGTTGCGGCGGGGTGGTTGTCGATGCTCAAGGCTGCATTCCTTGCTGCGGGATTGATGGTGGCGACACGCTGTATTCGCGCAGCTGATGCACGTCGAAGTGTGGATTGGCAAATTTTGCTGGTTATAGCTGCCTCTATTGCGCTGGGGGGCTCTCTTGAGTCTACAGGCGCGGCTTCGATTATTGCTGGAGAGATAATTGGCGTGGCTGCGGGCTCGCCGATGGCTACCTTGGTTGCTATCTTTGTGGTGACGACCTTGTTCTCGGCAGTGATTTCGAATTTAGCGGCAGCAGTTATTGTATTTCCTATCGCCTTGGCCGCAAGTCAGCAGCTTGAGGTCAGTATGCTGCCCTTTGCTGTCACTCTGATGATGGCGGCGTCAGCGAGCTTTGCGACCCCCATTGGCTATCAAACCAATCTTATGGTCTACGGCCCTGGTGATTATCGCTTTAGTGATTTCTTTAAAATTGGTATACCGCTCACAGTTTTGGTTGGCATCACGACAATAGTCATTGTGCCTTTGGTGTGGCCGTTTTAAAAATGGCCACACCAAAGCAGTGCTTAGTCGCAGCGCCGTTCAGCGAGTTGCATGACCCGGTTGTGCAAGCGCAGCGCGGCTTGGTCGGCAATTACGATGGTGGTGTGCTGTAAGGCAAAGCCATTCTGGGTTAAAAACTCACAAACACCTTTCGCATAACTTTTTGCATTCGTTTCGTCTTTGTTTACGGCAATTAGCAAAGCATCGTGTCGAACCCACATTGCGTCTACAGGATTCTTATTTGCTGCACTTTCAATGGCTCGCTCTATTTTTTTGTGGGCGTTACTGAAGTCTTTAGATTGGGCGTGCAGGGCACTGCTGCCAAGTAATGCGCAGCAACCGATGGAAAAGGTGAGGGCCTGTACTTTTACAGCGAGCATCAAAAAGGTCTCGTAATTGGAGAAATCAATTCACCCGATGAGTATAGCGCAGTCTTTGTAGGGTGCGGCTTGATTGGGGGGCGAGTTAAGGAATTTTTCGCAATAAAAAAGGGCTTATGTTTGCGCATAAGCCCTTTTAAATTTGGCTCCGCCTGCTGGGCTCGAACCAGCGACCCAATGATTAACAGCCTGACTAAGTTGATCTGCACGAGTGAGAATAGCTTTATTTTCAATGAGTTGCAATGAGTGTGGATGAGGCGGTTTTTGGGTGTTTTAGTTACTAAGTGTGCTCAGAGTGTGCTCGTGCACAGTCCTTCTGGCAGCCTCTAGGGTATGGCTTGAAGTGGCTGTAGTTGTCAGTGGCGGTTATTTAGCTATAGTGTGTGACCATGCTCTGATTTCCATTCAGGCACTATGTTATGCGATTGCCCCAAGGATGAGTTGATGCAAATAACGGATTATCACGCCAAGTACTTCGCCTATGACCTAACTCGCCAACGGCGGGGTGATGCTGTTGACCGTATTGGTCAATCGCTGTTTGATGCCTCCGTCGATCTAAATCCACACCAAATAGACGCTGCCTTGTTCGCATTGCAGAACCCGCTTGTTAAGGGCGTGGTGCTTGCAGATGAAGTTGGTTTGGGTAAAACCATTGAGGCCGCGTTGGTCTTGGCGCAATACTGGGCTGAACGCCGTCGTCGTCTTATTGTTGTTTGCCCGGCGGCGCTCCGTAAACAGTGGGCCAATGAGCTATCCGAAAAATTCCATCTTCAGTCACAAGTACTCGATGATAAAACATGGAAGATGCTGCGCAAGGAGGGCGTGGCTGATCCATTCAATCAGCAGCTGGTTACGATAGTGTCGTATAACTTCGCGACACGCATGGCCGACAAGTTACGCACTATTCCGTGGGATTTGGTGGTCTTTGACGAGGCCCACAAGCTGCGCAATGCTCATCGGGAGAACCATCGCACTGGGCAGGCGATGAGACAGGCCTTTGGCAGCACACGCAAATTGCTACTGACTGCTACGCCACTACAGAACTCACTGATGGAGTTGTATGGTTTATCCACGGTAATAGATGAACAGCTCTTTGGCGATGCTACTAGCTTTCGGCGCCAATACATGCGCGGTGGTGAAGATATAGAGGGCTTGCGGGAACGGATCAAAGAGTTCACTAAGCGCACCTTGCGACGGCAGGTGCTGGAATATATCCGCTATACCGAACGCCGTGCCTTGACCATTCCGTTTACGCCTTCAGATGACGAACAGCGGCTGTATCACTTGGTTTCTGGGTACTTACAGCGTGAGGGAAGCTACGGTGTTCCCCGACAACAACGCCACCTAGTGACTCTCGTAGTCCGGAAGTTACTTGCGTCCTCAACCAGCGCAATTATCAATACCCTTGAAACCATGATTAAGCGCCTGAAAACGCTAGAGCAGGAGCAAGATGCTGACGACAACTGGCTTGAGGATCTAATCAGTGATGACGACCTTGAAGACGAAGTGTTTGAAGAGGTGGGGGATGCCGCGCCTGAATACGAGGCAGAGCCAGAGGGTGTTGCGACAGCGCCTATAGTACTCGACAAGCTGCGCAGTGAAATTGCTGAGCTTGAGCAATACCTAGAGTTAGCCCTTCGTATTACAGAAGACGTCAAATCAGCCGCCTTGCTCTCTGCTTTGGAGCAGGGCTTTGAGCACATGAGTAAGATGGGGGCGGAGCGTAAAGCAGTCATCTTTACGGAGAGTCGACGAACACAGATCTATCTGCGCCAGTATCTTGAAGCTCGTGGCTTTCTCAGTAAGACGGTTAGCTTTAGTGGCAGCAATAACGATGCGGCATCTACAGCGATATACCAGCGCTGGCTATTAGCCAATGCTGACTCAGATCAAGTCACCGGCAGTCCGGCAGTTGACCGCCGTACAGCGTTGATTGATTACTTCAGGGAAGACGCCGAGATCCTCATTGCAACGGAGGCCGCGGCCGAAGGTGTGAACCTGCAGTTCTGTAGCTTGGTTATCAACTACGACTTGCCATGGAACCCTCAGCGTATAGAACAGCGCATAGGTCGCTGTCATCGTTACGGCCAGCGCTTTGATGTTGTTGTCATTAACTTCTTGAATAAGCGCAATGATGCTGATCGCCGGGTGCTCGAATTACTCACCGAGAAGTTTCATTTATTCGATGGCTTGTTCGGAGCCTCGGACGAAGTGCTTGGTCGGATTGAGTCCGGTGTAGACTTTGAAAAGCGTATTGCCAGTATCTACAACAGCTGTCGTAGTTTAGAAGAAATCGAACAAGCCTTTGATGCCCTGCAAAAGGAACTCGAAGCTAGCATTCAGCAGAAGATGCACGAGACCCAAGAGAAGTTGTTGGAGCACTTCGATAGTCAAATCCATGACCTGCTAAAGGTGCAGCATCAGCGTGCTGAACAGCAGCTGGATCGGATAGGTAGACTGTTCTGGCGCTTAACTCGACATCAGCTGGTCGACGTGGCGAGCTTTGACGATGACCGTTTGCGATTTGAATTACCGGCGCCGCCACTTAAGAGCGTAGCCGGTGGTAGCTATGCGCTTATCCAGAAGGGTAAGCCAGTACCGGAGCATTGCCACCTTTATCGTTTAAGCCATCCTCTTGGCGAGTACGTGCTGGACACCGGTCGCCGGTTGGTAACACCGGTACGAGAGCTGCGTTTCCATCTCAGCGAGCATAAAACAAAAATGTCGGCACTCGAAGGTTATGTAGGCAAGTCTGGTTGGCTAGAGTTAAACCAGCTTGAGCTAGACAGCTTTCAGCGTGAAGAGCACCTCGTGTTTACGGCGGTTACAGATGAACATGTTCTTGTTGATCAGGAGCTGTGTGAACAACTCTTTCAGCTTGAAGCCAGTAGCACTGAACTTGAAAGCGTTGACGCTACAGTGACACTGGACTACTTAGCGGATACCGCCAAGCGTCAGCTCGATGCCAGTTTGAGTCGCGCACTTGATGAGAATGGTGAGTACTTTCAGCGTGAGCGTGACAAGCTTGATGCATGGGCCGCCGACCAGCTACTAAGCGTTGAGGGCAAGCTAGAGGATACTCGGGCTAAGCTGAAGGAAACCAAGCGCCAAGCTCGACTTGCCAGTACGGTTGAGGCGCAAAAGGTCGCGCAAGAAAGTATCAAACAATTGGAGCGACAGCAGCGCCGTGAGCGTCAGCAGATCTTTGATGCAGAAGACGAGATCGAAGCCCGCCGGGACAGCTTAATCGATGCCCTAGAGCAGCAAATGCACAGGCAGAGTTCTAGCCACCAGCTATTTAGAATTCGCTGGCGGGTGGTTTAGCAATAATAAGGGGCGCGAGACTTCCGAAAAACGTGCGCAGCGCGCATAATCTCGTCGGCATTTTGGAAGATCTTCTGAAAAACGATTGCAAGACGCCTTCTTGCGGACGAAAATCGGATAATAAATATTTTTGCGGCAATATTTCAGAATCTGCGGACGCGCTTCAGATAAAAGGGTGGGGTTCATACACACGCAATGAGAACGCTTGTAGGTTACAGCTGGCTAATTGAGCACTATGCACTGCCGGTTATCGATCATTGGCAGCAGTGCTATATCGACAGTGCTACGCGTGGCCGGAAAGAGCAAGATCTCGGCACCCACAATGTCCAGCTCTTTGAGGGCCGTTACCAGCCAGAAGAGAGTTTGGTCGGGCATCTGCAATTCGCCCTGCGTTACGAGGGCTTGAATTTACAGTTACTCGCGCTGCTATTCGAGCAGGTCGATCCACAGCCACTTATTCACTGGATTAGTGATAGTCCAAATTCTGTCTATGCCCGGCGAGCTTGCTTTCTATATGAATGGCTCCGCCGAGAACAGCTATCGATCGAGCAACCAGTTCCTTCAAAAGCCAGCTATGTTGACGTAGTAGATACCGCGCAGCAGTTCGGCTCTGGCGTTGCCCAGCGAGACACACGTTACCGGGTAATGAACAATCTACTTGGCACTCCGGACTTTTGCCCAACGGTGCGTAGAACCGACTTCCTGACCGCCATGGTTCAAAAGGACTTGCGGCAGCGCACCAGAGAAACCCTTGAGCGCTACGACAAAGATCTCTTGCGGCGAGCAGCGGCATTCTTGTATCTGAAGGAAACTCAGTCTTCCTTTGAGGTGGAGCGCGAGAAGCCTTCGGCAGATAGAACGCAGCGCTTTGCAGACTTGCTGCGAGATGCTGATACTAGTCAGGCATTAACGGAAGACCGCCTTGTCGAATTACAACAGGCGGTTCTTGATCCACGGTTTCACGAGTTTACATGGCGCCACCAACAGAACTGGGTAGGTAGAGATCTAGGTTATCGCCAGCAGGTTGATTTCGTGCCGCCGCGGCCAGAAGACGTACCCGCTTTAATGACTGGTTTGCAAGACACCGCGGCGCGAGCGCGGCTATTGAACATGGTGCAGGGTGAGGTTGGAAGCGCGGTGTTATCGCCTGCTGATCATGAAACCATGAAACTAAAGTGTGACCCCGTTGTTTATGCCGCCACTGTCGCTTTTGGCTTTGTGTTTATTCACCCCTTTATGGACGGCAACGGTCGAATCCACCGCTACCTGATTCACGAGGTGTTGGCGAACGCGGAGTTTACCCCCAAAGGCATCGTGCTGCCGGTGTCGGCGGTCATTCTCGCTAACCTCGATAAATACATTGAGGTGCTGGAGGCGTTTTCTAAACGAGTTCGAGCGCGCACCCAATACTCGCCAGATTCACCAGAGCTAGCAGCTACGGGCAATGATGCGGTGTACTTCCGTTACTTCGATGCGACTGAGCAAGCCGAGTTCTTGTATGAAGCTCTTGAGCGAACAGTAGAGCAGGACTTACAGCACGAGATCGATTTTTTACTTGGCTTCGATCAAGCATGCCAGACGCTTAATCAGCTTCTCGATTGGCCTGATCACAGCCTAGAGCTATTTGTAAGAGTCGTACACCAGAATGGCGGTCAGTTATCCAAGACCAAGCAGCATAGCCACTTTAGTTGGATGACCGACGCCGAGGTGGCTGAAGCTGAGGCGATGGTTCGTAATGCGTTTAACTTAGACTCAGCGTCATAGCTCTGACATTTACCACCAATATTAATAACGGCGATAGCAAGGCTGCCATCACCAATAGAAACAACAGGACACAGCATGAGCAACAACACACAAGAACTTAAAGCCGCACAACGTCGCGACAAGTTTGCCGGGCTGCTGCGAGAGATGTTTCAGCTCGATCAGCCAGAGTTGGACTTTGGGCTTTACCGGATCATGCATGCACGCAAGGACGCCATTAACCGCTTCATTGAACAAGATCTGCCGAACATCGCCAGAGAAGCCTTTAGCGAGTTTGCGAGCTTAGATAAAACGCAGTTAGAGCAGGCGCTGGAACAAGCCAAAAAGGGTGCTGCTGATGCAGGCTTTAACCCGGACGAGTCACCGAAGGTTAAAGCGATTCAGGCGCAGCTCAAAGACAACTTCGACTTAGCTCGGGAAGAGGGCGAAGTCTACGATGCGCTGGTGACCTTCTTCAGTCGTTACTACAGCGGCGTTTTTCAAGGTAGTTGTCGCCTCAGATTGATTTATGCCGCCTTGTTTTTCTCGTCCACGACCGCTGGCTTTTCCGGGTTAAGATAAACGTCTTTTATCGGTTCCCAGTTTCTAAT
>NZ_JBFRYA010000013.1:0-142713 GCF_040892635.1 Zhongshania guokunii
TGGAAGGTCCGAAGATCCCCTCCTTTCCCCCGTAGGGCGTATGCGGTATTAGCTCGAGTTTCCCCGAGTTGTCCCCCTCTACTAGGTAGATTCCCACGCGTTACTCACCCGTCCGCCGCTGTCTTGAATAGCAAGCTATTCTCAACCGCTCGACTTGCATGTGTTAGGCCTGCCGCCAGCGTTCAATCTGAGCCATGATCAAACTCTTCAGTTTAATCTTTTACATCAGCTTTCGCATGATGGAACCGTTTCGCTTTGCCAGCGCTACGATTCAAAATCTCGGCTCAGAAACGTTAATCTACAAAAATTCATTTCTGCATTTATGTAGGTCACTTGTTTCTGAAAATTGCTGTCGCAATCTCAACCAACAAGCACCCACACGAATTATCTAATCTCGTCTTGTTAAATAGCTCAAAACCGCCGGGGTTTTGATGTCCGCTTGAGTTATTACCCTTAAGCGAGGAGGCGTATTATATACATCTTAGCCTCGGTAGCAAGTAGTTTTTTAAACTTTCTTACCACCTCAACCGCTTCGTTTTGCTGCTTCCCTCACCTCGGTGAAGTCCGCGTCAGCAGTTGAGGAGGCGCATTATAGACACGCCAGCTTGGGAGTCAACACACTTCGCAAAAGAATTTGAAATACTTGTATAGCCGCTTATTAAACGAGCAAGCTGACTACTTATCACTCAAAAATCTAACATTAGCGGTCATTAAACAAACAAAGGGAAACCACGTAAGCTAGTAAATCGAACAGAGTATTTCACGAGAGTAGTCGCGAACAAGCCCGTCCACCCAACGAACAAACTTTTGATCTTGAAATTTTTTGCAAAAAAAAACCACCCGAAGGTGGTTTTTTGTCGTCACAACCTTTTTATAAATTAATCAAAAGGGTGACGCAGCACAATTGTCTCTACACGATCTGGGCCAGTTGAAATAATATCAATCGGCACACCGACAATTTCTTCTATGCGGCGAATATATGCCCGCGCTTTTTCTGGCAGCTCTGCAAGCGACTTAGCACCCACGGTAGATTCCGACCAACCCGGCATATCTTCATATATAGGGGTAATAGTGTCGTAGTCTTCACAGTCAAAGGGTGCTGCAATCGATTCACCGGCGGGATTTTTATAATCCACACACATACGAATGGTTTCGAGACCGTCCAACACGTCCAATTTAGTCAAACACAAGCCAGTCACGCTATTAATACGTACAGCTTGACGCAAGGCCACACCATCGAACCAGCCACAACGGCGAGCACGCCCTGTTGTTGCACCAAACTCATGCCCCTTCTTAGCTAGGTAAGCACCAACATCATCGAACAGCTCAGTAGGGAACGGACCACTACCAACACGCGTGGTGTAGGCTTTGGTGATACCTAGAACATAATCCAGATACAAGGGACCAAAGCCGCTTCCGGTTGCCGTACCACCTGCAGTGGTATTGGACGAGGTTACATAAGGATAGGTGCCGTGATCGATATCTAACAGCGAGCCTTGCGCGCCCTCAAATAAGATATTGGCACCATCTGCACGATACTGATGCAAAGCACTGGTGACATCAGTGACCATAGACCGCATTTCTTCGGCCATGCGCAATGCATCGTCGAGGGTTTTTTGGTAATCAACCGCTGCCACTTTGTAGTATTCGGTCAGCATAAAGTTATGGTATTCCATAACTTCTTTTAGCTTCACTGCGAAACGCTCGGCATTATACAGGTCGCCCAAGCGTAAACCGCGACGCGCCACTTTGTCTTCGTAAGCGGGGCCAATGCCGCGCCCAGTGGTGCCTATCTTTGCTTCACCACGCGCAGCTTCACGAGCCAAATCAAGGGCAACGTGGTAAGGCAAAATCAAAGGACAAGCAGGGCTCAAGCGCAAACGCTCACGCACTGGCACACCCTTAGCCTCAAGCTCAGCCATTTCTTTTAAAAGAGCATCCGGTGCCAAAACCACACCATTGCCGATCAGGCAAGTTACACCCTCGCGCAGGATACCTGACGGAATCAAGTGCAATACGGTCTTTTCACCACCGATAACCAAGGTATGACCAGCATTGTGGCCACCCTGAAAACGCGCGACAGCTGCCGCTTGATCGGTAAGCAAATCAACGATTTTGCCCTTGCCTTCGTCGCCCCACTGGGTGCCAAGCACCACTACATTCTTGCTCATATCCGCTTCTCTGGACAAAGGTTAGTCAACTGACCCACAGTACGCAGGCCTAATCTCGCAATGGTGTAAGACACCACTGTCCTTCGTGTTTGCCAACCAACCGGTCACATGTCGTATCGACATCTTGACCCGGCAGGCCGCAAATCACCCGCTCACCCGCATCCCGCAGAGACTGAACAAACAGCCACTGCTGAGGATCCGAGTCATAGGGTGCAAACACTGCCGACGGCTCTTTCACCGGCGACAACAATTCTAACAATGCTTTAAGATCTATACTAAAACCGGTAGCCGGACGAGCGCGACCAAATAGCACGCCAATATCGTCGTATCGACCACCTAAGGCCAGCGCCTGACCGTGCTCGCGCACCAGCGCCGAAAACACTACCCCAGTGTGGTAGTGAAGCCCACGCAACTCAGCCAAATCGAAGTAAAACTTGATATCGCCAATACGCAGCGCCAGAGCGCCGGTTAACTCTTCTAAGCTTGCGATGGCCGCGATCGCCTCGGGTATATCTGCGAACAATGCTCGCCCCCGACTCAGCACATCTACACCGCCATGCAACTCATTCAATTCCAGCAGCTGTTTGGCGACATTCGCAGAGACCGGCAGCGCTGCAACAAACAACTTCAATTCAGTTTTTGCTTTGCGCTGCAAGATATCGAAATAACGCGCCTCTTGCTCGGCACTTAAGTTCGCAGCCTTCACAACCGCACGATAGATACCAACATGACCGGTATCCAAGGTGATGCCATCTAAGCCGGCAACTCGCAGCGTTTCTAGCATTAAGCAAATGATTTCTAAATCACTTGCCGGACTATTATCACCATACAATTCTGCGCCCAACTGAATCGGCGAACGCGATGCCAGCGGCTGTTTCGGCTTGCTATGCAAGACGCTACCGGCATAACACAGCCGGACCGGGCCTTCGCGACCAAGACTATGAGCATCTATTCGGGCAGCCTGCGGCGTTATGTCAGCACGCAAGCCCATCATTCGACCGGTTAACTGATCAGTCACCCGAAACGTAAGCAAATCAATATCACTACCCAAACCAACCAACAGTGATTCGGTATATTCCAACATCGGTGGAATAATTAACTCGTAGCCCCAGCGCTTATACAAATCCAAAAGCTGCCGGCGCAAAGCTTCTACCTGTGCCGCTTGGGCGGGCAACAGTTCCTCTACACCATCTGGGAGTAACCAACGATCTACCGAAGTCATACGTGTTTTTTGCTCTCTTTCTCTGCCATCAGACGCT
This sequence comes from Zhongshania guokunii, assembly GCF_040892635.1. Classification (NCBI taxonomy): domain Bacteria; kingdom Pseudomonadati; phylum Pseudomonadota; class Gammaproteobacteria; order Cellvibrionales; family Spongiibacteraceae; genus Zhongshania; species Zhongshania guokunii. The sequence continues at coordinate 3,431 of NZ_JBFRYA010000013.1, forward strand.
AGCGCAACAAGCTTAATAAAATAAGCCCCGCCAACATACTCACTAAACCGGCAATACGCACAGATCGACTGTCCATATCCGCCATCCGGTATGCCAATAAACGCCAGCGCTCAGGGCTGAGGAATGGCAGCAAACCTTCAATAATAAGCACCAGACTGAGAGCCACTGACAGTTCCTGCCACATGCGCTTTGCCTGCTACAAACATAAAAAATCCGCGCTGACCGTAGGGGTTTAGGCCTCGGAACAACCCGGATGCGTGAATGATACCACACTCCCCGCCGCAGCGAGGAGCGAAACAAGGCTTACTGCTTACTACCGCCCTGCTTCAGGTAACGAAAGAATTCACTTTTGCTGTCAACCACCAACAGATCACCTTTATTGCTAAAGGAAGACTGGTAGGCGCTAAGACTGCGCAAGAAAGCGTAGAACTCAGGGTCGCGATTATAAGCGGCCGCATAAGTGCGCGCAGCCTCGGCATCACCTTCACCGCGCAAGATTTCAGAGTCTCGATAGGCGTTTGCACCAATAACCGTGCGCTGACGATCTGCCGTGGCGCGAATTTTTTCAGCTAACTCACGGCCAGTCGAGCGATGCTCACGAGCTTCACGCTCACGCTCTGATTTCATCCGATCAAATACCGACTGACTTACCTGCGACGGCAGATCAATGCGCTTCACCCGCACATCAACCAACTGAATACCAAATTCCGAGGTGGTAATCTGATTCAGGTCGCGAGTTAAATCCGTCATCAACAGATCTCGCTCACCAGATACAACCTCATGAAACGTCCGCTCGCCAAATTTATTACGCAAGCCGGTATTAATCCGCTGAGCCAACAAACCTTCGGCACGACCTTCTTCGCCATTGGTTGCCGTGTAATATTTCTGGGTATCGATTACCTTCCACTTAGCGTAAAAATCAACATCCAGAGGCTTTTTCTCAATGGTCAAAAACCGCTGAGTAGGCGCATCCAAGGTAAGAATACGACGCTCAAATTTACGCACCATGTGCACGAATGGCGTTTTGATGTGCAGCCCCACACTAATATCGGGATCTACCACTTCACCAAATTTGAGCAACACACCGCGCTCAGTTTCACGCACGATATACAGCGAGTTTAAGGCCAATACGATAAACCCAAGCAGAACTACAACAATCGTAAAATTACGTCCGCCCATGTTAACGACCCTCCCTACGCGTACTTTGGCTATCGCGACGCAATTGCTCAATAACCTTGTCAGTCAACTGCCTCACGTCCGGCTCCGAAGCCGTTTGACGCGTTACCGCCGCTTTATCCATCAACTTATCCAGCGGCAAATACATCATATTATTACCGCCATCAACATCCACCATCACCTTAGTGGCATCACTGTACATAGTTTCTAAAGCATCGATATACAAGCGCTCACGAGTTACCTTCGGCGCCTTACGATATTCGTCGTAAAGGTTTACAAAGCGTTGCGCCTCACCCTCGGCTCTGGCTAGCACTTGCTCTTTATAGGCTTGCGCCTCTTCAAGCTGACGCTGAGCCGCACCGCGGGCCTCAGGAATAATGCCATTAGCATAAGCCTCAGCCTCATTCTTTAGACGTTCGCGATCTTCCTTAGCACGGGTTACGTCATCAAAGGCATCTTGCACCTGAGATGGCGCCTGCGCGTCTTCAATATTGACCTTAGCAACCAAAATACCGCTCTGATAGGTATCCAGATAACCCTGAAGACGCTGCTGAGTATCGATCGCAATTTGCTCACGACCTTCAGTAATAACCTGATCCATTTTTGAACTGCCAACCACGTGGCGCAGCGAGCTTTCTAGCGCATGCTCCAAACTCAGCTCAGGGCTTTTCACCTTAAGAAGAAAGTTAGCTGGATCCGACACTGTGTACTGCACCGACAAAGCGACATCAACGATATTCTCATCTTCGGTCAGCATCTGGCCGCGGCTCGCAATACCTCGCACTTTAGTGACATTGATTTTATTCACTTCGTCCATTAACGGCGGACTCCAGCGCAAACCAGGCATTACTGTCTCATGGTAGACTCCAAGGCGCAGAACCACGGCGCGCTCTTGCTGGTCAACTTGGTAAAATCCAAACAAGCCCCAAACGGCTAGCGACAATACCGCAACAACACCCAAGGCTCCGGCGCTGAGATTAAAATCACCGCCACTGTTGCTACCACTGCCTTTTTTGCCGTTACCGAAAATACTGTTCAGCTTTTCCTGCAGCTTTTTCAGAGCCTCATCTAAATCTGGCGGCCCTTGGTTATTTCCACCCCAAGGATCATTATCTTTACCGCCACCCGGTTCATTCCAGGCCATAGCCCTCTCCTATCGATTATCGTTGTGGTTCGCTATTTTTATGCCGCAGCCAACTTGTGCTGCGGAACGCCCGCGACATCACGACTTTGTCCGGCGGGCAGTCTAGCAGAATTCTTCCTTTGTGCTAACCGGACGACTAGAGTCCAGCGACGCTTCTGTAACTGATTCGCCAGCGAGTATTCGCTGCCAATCCGCCTCTGGAAGCCGTATTTTTAAGCGCTGAGAGCCATCATCATGCATCTCTTCGACCAATACCGCGTCGAGATTAAATAAGCGTGCGCGTAAGCGGCCCTGCGCTGCAGTTAAAGTAATACTGGTTTCACAAATTTCATTGCCAAGTAATTCACTCAAGGCTTGGTAGAACAGGCCCAAGCCTTGATCATCACGCGCCGACAACCACACCCGCACAGGAAGACCAGCTTCGTCACGCTCAATACGAGGCTCACTGCCAATTAGGTCAGTTTTATTGTAAACCTCGAGAATGGGAATATCCGCAGCGCCAATTTCGGCGAGCACATTCATCACCTGCTTCATATTGTCTTGGCGCTCTGGGTCAGCGCAGTCTACAACATGGATCAACAAATCAGCGATGACCGCCTCTTCCAAGGTCGCCCGAAACGCTTCAACCAACTTATGTGGCAGGTGGCGAATAAAACCAACTGTATCCGCCAAGATAACTGGCCCAACATCGTCCACCGTAATCCGGCGTACAGTAGGATCCAAGGTCGCAAACAACTGATCGGCAGCATAGACACTGGAGGTCGTTAACACATTAAACAGTGTCGACTTCCCAGCATTGGTGTAACCCACCAACGACAAAGCCGGAATCTCAGCTCGCCGCCGCGCTCGCCGCGCCTGCTCACGCTGGCGCCGCACTTTTTGCAAGCGCGATTGAATAGCGGTAATTCGCGCCCGCAGTAAGCGGCGGTCGGTCTCTAACTGGCTCTCGCCAGGACCGCGCAAACCAATGCCGCCTTTTTGGCGTTCGAGGTGAGTCCAGCCCCGCACCAGACGCGTCGACATATGCTGCAGCTGAGCCAGCTCAACCTGCAATTTGCCTTCATGGGTGTGAGCGCGCTGCGCGAAAATATCAAGAATAAGACCGGTACGGTCAAGCACGCGACATTGTAATTCGCGTTCGATATTGCGCTCTTGGCTTGGTGACAAGGAATGATTGAAGAGCACCAGCTCGCCTTTATTGGCGATCAGCGCATCACGAATCTCTTCGAGCTTTCCGGTACCCACAAATAAGCGCGCATCCGGACGTTTACGAGACCCCGTTATAAATGCAACTGGGTCGCCTCCTGCAGAGGTGACCAGCTGCACAAACTCATTGGAGTCTTCGCGCTCGTCTTCACTGTGAAAATCCAGGTGCACCAGTATTGCGCGTTCACCAGAATTAGGTCTTTCAAATAGCAAGGACGAACCTCAAATCAACAAATCGCCGTTATTATGCGTCTTCTTGCTCTTCGTCGTCTTCTGGCGGGTGCGCCATCGGCAAACGAACAACACGCGACGGAACCACGGTAGAAATGGCGTGTTTATAGACCATTTGACTAACCGTATTTTTTAGCAGCACTACAAATTGGTCAAAAGACTCAATTTGGCCCTGTAATTTAATGCCGTTAACCAGATAGATAGAAACCGGAATGCGCTCCTTGCGAAGAATATTCAGGTAAGGGTCTTGTAAGGTATGCCCTTTTGACATGGTGGACCTCCTGTATGCCCAAATCGGGCGTTGATAAAACGTATCAAAAAGCAGTATTAGGATCGCAAACCCAACAACAAGTTCGCAAACAGACTGGGTAGCGTCCAGTATACCTAAGTTATCGCAATTCGGCAGTGCCAGAATGCGCTAACACGGAATTTAGTTGCAAATCAACATTGCCGCCGGTCTCTAGCCACTGCAGGTCTGGCCAGCCGCGCAGCCATGTCAACTGCCGCTTTGCCAACTGCCGCGTGGCAATCAAGGCCCGTTCGAAAGCCTCATCAAGAGAGTAATCGCCGCGTAAATGCTCCCATACCTGCCGATAGCCCACCGCACGAATTGCAGGCAGATCAGCATGAAGATCACCTCGCGCCATTAAGGCCGCTACTTCCTCAACAAAACCCTGAGCAAACATCTGCTGTAGGCGCTGCTCAATACGCTGGTGTAAAACACTGCGCTCCGGCGGTGCAATGGCAAACTGACACACCCGATACGGCAAAACCTGCTCAGCTTGCTGAGCCTGCCACTCGGTCATGGTAACACCACTTATGCGATAAACTTCTAGAGCTCGGGACAAACGCTGGGAGTGGTTTGGATGTATCCGCTCCGCCGAAGCTTCATCCACCTCAGCCAGCAAGGCATGAACCGCGGGCCAACCTTCGGCCTCGGCTATGGTATTAATCTCCGCCCGCACCTGCTGATCGGCGGGCGGCATATCCGCCAAACCTTCCAGCAGAGCCTTGTAGTACAACATAGTGCCGCCAACCAAAACAGGGATCCGCCCCGCCACCGTGCTTTTGGCCATGGCCGCCAGTGCGTCTCGGCGAAAATTCGCAGCGGAATAGGCCTCACTTGGGTCGCAAATATCAATCAATTGATGAGGGTAGCGCGCAAGGGTTTCAGCATCCGGCTTGGCGCTGCCAATATCCAAGCCGCGATAAACTAAGGCAGAATCAACACTAATCAAATCACAGGGCAGGCGCTCACTCAGCGCCAAGGCCAGGTCAGTTTTACCAGCAGCAGTCGGGCCCATCAAAAAAATGACGGATGGCAAGGTCTCAATAGAATTACTCACCTGATCAGCGACCACGCAAAAACCACTTATCCAGCTCAGCAAGACCAACCTGCACCCACGTCGGCCGACCGTGATTGCACTGCCCGCTGCGCTCGGTGGCCTCCATATCCCGCAACAAGCCATTCATTTCCGGCAAGGTCAGGCGCCGATTGGCGCGCACCGAACCGTGGCAGGCCATGGTCGATAAAATTTCATTGATGTGAGCCTGTATGCGATCAGTACTGCCAAACTCCAACAAATCCGACAGCACGTCTCTGACCAGCTGCTCCACAGAGGTATCGGCCAGAATCGTCGGCAATTCCCGCACAATAATAGATTCGGCGGCGGCACGCTCTAGGCGCATACCCAGTTCAGCAAAGACCTCAGCATGCTGCTCAGCACAATCGGCCTCGCGCTCACTCACCGCCAAATTCATAGGCACCAGCAAGGGCTGACTGCGAATCCCCTCACCTTCACGAGCGTTTTTCATCCGCTCGTAGGTTATGCGTTCGTGGGCGGCGTGCATATCGACCAGGACCATACCCTGCTGATTTTCAGCCAAGATATAAATGCCTTTCAGCTGGGCAAGGGCATAGCCGAGGGGTGGCGCGGCACTGTCGTCTGCCGGTGCAACACTGTTTGGCCCCGCCTGCAAGCGCTGATAATTTGCCCGCTGATCTGCCACCCCCGCGTTAGAACGAGGAGTATATGACGAGCTGTACTGGGGCTGAAATGATGTCGGCGCCGCATTAAATGCACCCGCACTTGGCGCCGCCAAAGAGGCCGACCCCGCCTCGCCCAAGGGCATAGCCGCTTGGGTTTCCGGCATCGCCATTAGCGATTCGCCGCCATCCGCTGCAATCGCAGCCTGCTGAGGCACAGTGTCTGGCCGCACATCAGCAAGTACTTTATGCAAAGTGCGGAATATAAAGTCGTGCACCGTGCGGCCGTCGCGAAAACGCACTTCGTGCTTGGTCGGATGCACATTTACATCCACCGCCGCGGGCGCCAACTCCAGATACAATACAAAGGCGGGGTGGCGACCATGAAAAAGTACATCACGGTAAGCTTGGCGAACCGCGTGCACCACCAAGCGGTCGCGCACATAGCGGCCATTCACGTAAAAATGTTGCAGATCAGCCTGGCTGCGTGAAAAACTCGGCAGCGCCACCCAGCCCCACAACCGCAGGCCCACCGCCTCTCGGTCGATATACAAGGCCTGCTCCATAAAGGCCGGCCCACAAACAGAAGCCAAGCGCCGCTCTTGCTCAAGCTGGTTGTCGGCGGGCTTTAAACTGTGCACTGCGCGGCCATTGTGACGCAGGGAAAAGCCAACATCGTAACGGCTCAAGGCCTGACGCTTGACCACTTCTTCAAGATGATTAAATTCGGTTTTCTCAGTGCGTAAAAACTTGCGCCGCGCAGGGGTGTTAAAAAACAAATCCCGTACTTCTACAGTCGTACCTCGCGGATGCCCCACTGGCGCCAGCACAGTTTCCATATCTCGGCCCTCACTGCGCGCCGACCAGCCAGACGTCGCACCCTCTTGGGCTGTACTCAAACACAAGCGCGACACCGAGCTGATACTCGCGAGCGCTTCGCCGCGAAAACCAAGACTGGCAACCGACTCTAAATCTTCCAGTACCGAAATTTTGCTAGTGGCGTGACGACTGAGCGCGAGAGGCAAATCATCTTCGGCAATTCCTAGGCCGTCATCGCGAACCCGAATCAATTTAACGCCGCCCTCTTCGATATCCAATTCGATGCGGCGCGCGCCGGCATCAAGGCTATTTTCGAGGAGCTCTTTAACCACAGAGGCGGGGCGCTCAACTACTTCCCCCGCGGCAATTTGGTTGGCCAAACGGGGATCTAATAAACGAATTTTAGTCATTACGAAGCGGGAATCTGTATTTTTTGACCGACGCGGATACTACTCCCCGACAGTTGATTATGACGTTGGAGGTCGCCGAGGGGCACATTATAGCGCTGCGCAATGCCAGACAAGGTGTCGCCCCGCGCAATAGTGTATTCACGAATACCGGCCGTAGACGGCCGGCCAGCGGGGATATCACCGCGCTTTAAGGCTGCAAAATAGGTATCTGGCGGCGGGCTCTCTCTAAAGTAGCGGTCGATACCCTCAAAAATAGCTAAGGCCATACTGCTCTGGTAACTGCTACTTTTCAGTTTGTTCGCCTCACCTGGATTAGAAATAAAACCAGTCTCAACCAGCAGCGAAGGAATATCCGGCGATTTCAATACCGCAAACCCCGCCTGCTCTACGCGTTTACTATGCAGCCGAGAAATTTTAGACATCTCGCCCAATAGCTGGGCGCCAACACTAAGACTCGCATCGAGACTGGCGGTCATCGACAGGTCAGTTAACACCCCCGCCAACACTTGGTCTTTATCCGACAAGCTCACACCACCCACCAAATCGGCGTCGTTTTCGCGCTGAGCCAAAATTCGCGCCGAGGCACTGGTCGCCCCACGCTTCGATAAAGCGTACACCGAGCTACCATTGGCTTGTGGGTGAGTGAACGCATCAGCATGAATAGACACAAAAAAATCGGCTTGAGCCTTGCGAGCAAGATCTCGGCGCTTAGCCAAGCCCACATAATAATCGCCGTTGCGAATCATCACCACGCGGTAGCCCTTCTTGCGTTCAAAGCGCTCTTTAAGGCGCGAGGCGATCTGAAAAACAACATCTTTTTCTTTAACTCGGCCAGGGCCAATAGCACCAGGGTCTTCACCGCCGTGACCCGCATCGATGGCTATAACCACATCGCGCTGCGAACTAGTTTCTACGCTTTTAATCACCTGAGCTTCGACAGATTCGCCCTTATCTAAAAAGTCCACCACTAGGCGATCGTGCAAATCGCCACTCGCGGCTAATAAAAAGCTGCGCACTTGCACCTCAGCACTCAGGTCAAACACAATACGCAGAGCACCGCCGGGCTTGTCGGCATGACGCAAACCCGTCACCGGGCTGTTAGCAAACTGTAATTTTTTAGTGTCTGCGCCCAGCGTGGTGCTTTGAATATCAATAACCAGGCGATTGGGATTACTGAGAGTAATTAATTCATGACTGACAGGACCACTTAGATCAAAAACCACGCGGCTGTGATCGGGTGCTCGCCAAAATCGAACGTCGCGAATTTCGGCCGCCTGAGCGGCAGCGGCTACACAAAGTAGGCAAGTCAGGACAACACTGTTAATCCGTTTCATATTCGCTCAATTGCGCCAAGATTTGCTGCCCGCGTGGCGTAGCACCACTCGCGACAAGGAGGCGACCCGCTCCCTGCACCTCAATGCTAACCATTATATCGGCCAATGGCAAAACACCTGCGCCACGCTCAGGCCATTCGACCAAGCATACCGCGTCGCCATCGAAATAGTCGCGAATCCCCATATACTCCAACTCTTCCGGATCGCCAAGACGATACAAGTCGAAATGATACACACTGACCCCAGCCGCCTCATAGGGTTCAACAATGGTATAGGTAGGGCTCTTTACCGCGCCCACATGCCCAAAAGCCTGCAATACGCCTCGGCAAAACGTGGTTTTACCCGCGCCAAGCTGGCCACCGAGATACACCACAGCCCCGCCCTGCAAAGCCTTGCCCAGCCACATACCTGCCGCGACTGTGTCGGACTCGCCATCAAGATAACGCTGCATAGCCGTTTATTACACCTCGTAACTGATCAATTACATCGCTGGCCAACATGCCGCGCTCGCCCGCCTCAGCGGCAATATCCGCTGCCTCAGCGTGTACCGCAACACCAAGACAAATCGCACGCTGCGGGGATAAACCTTGGGCCACTAAACTGCCAATCACCCCCGACAGCACATCGCCCATGCCGCCGCTCGCCATACCAGGATTACCACCACTGCACAGATACAGCGCGGCATCAGTCGCGACAACGGTACCGGCACCCTTCAACAGCACGCTTGCAGCAAAGCGCTGGGCCAGCATACGCGCCGCAGCGAACCGGTCAGCCTGCAGGCTAGCAGTGCTGCACGCCAGCAACCGCGCCGCCTCGCCAGGATGGGGTGTGAGTATACGTGGCCCGTCGTGAGAAAACAGGAGCTGGGGTTCGCTGGCAATTAAATTTAAAGCGTCGGCATCAAACAGCGTTGGCTTATTGGCCGCTAACGCCGCCACTAATAACTCCTTTCCCCACGCCTGCTGCCCCAGGCCCGGCCCAACCACTACTACGCTGGCCTTGGCTAAAAGTGGCTGTAACTCATGAGCACTACCAACACCATGTGCCATTAATTCTGGCCGCGCGGCTACTAACGCCGCGATATGTTCAGGACGCGTGGCGCACGACACCAAGCCCGCACCACTGCGCGCAGCCGCGCTAGCAGCCAATAGCGCCGCCCCCGCCATGCCATAATCGCCACCCACCACCAGCACATGACCGGCCAGGCCTTTGTGAGCATTGCGGGGTCTTGGCCCCCACTGCGCCAACATCGCCGGCAAATTCAAATGACTAACCGCGCCATCAAGCTGCGCCGCCGCCAGTGTAGTGTACACATCTCTGGGCACCGCTAAATCGGCAAAACTGAGCTCGCCCACACAGTCGAGGGCATCTAGGGTGAACAAGCCGCGCTTTAAGCCTATAAAACTTAAGGTTTGGCTGGCCCTGACCGCAAGGCCCAGTATTCGACCAGTATCACTGCACAGACCAGAGGGCGTATCAATGGCCAGTACTGGAACGTTGGTGGTATTGATGGCTTGAATCGCCAAGCCGTATTGCTCGCGCACCTCACCACGCAAGCCAATGCCGAGCATGGCATCCACCACCACGCTATTTTCAGCAGGCAGCTCACCTCGCCACGGTGTCACCGCCACCCCCGCCCGCTGCGCCCACTGCCATGCCAAAGCAGCATCACCACCAAGCGCGGCTGGCGCCGCCAGGGCCCACACCCGCACCGGCAATCCCGCCTCAGCGGCCAGAGCCGCAAGCACATAGCCATCGCCGCCGTTATTGCCACCACCACAAAACACCTCGATAGGCGAATGATCTGGCCAGCATTGCTGCACAAGATCGAAAGCGGCCTGCCCAGCGCGGCGCATCAATTCAAAGCCCGCTATACCACTAGCAATTGCTAAACGATCTAACTCCCGAACCTGCGCAGCGGTGTACAGTAGCTGCTCTGGGGCAACGGCCTTTCTTGGCGATAATTGTGGCTGCGGCATACCATGACGTCCCGAATACGTAAAATACCTCTTTATCATAGCGCAAGCGGGCACCGGCAGTCCGACACTGCGTGCCGGCTGCCCTATATCACGCCTAGCTTATTACCGCGGGCTGGCGACGATACTGTTCAGCGAATCCCGAATGGCCAACTCCTTTATCGCCACTTTTTTGAATAAACCAGCGGCGGCCTGTTGGGCCACGTACTCCCCCAATTGATCTTGGGAAACCGCTTGTTCTGCCGCAGCTTGTTCGCCAGCAGCCGCTGTGGGATCTAGCACTGCACCGGTTTTTTGCTGAGCGTCCAGCAAATCGCCATACAATTGAATAGCGCCATTGACCGCCAAACTTTCCTTCACTGCCGGCAACAGAGCCAGCTGCACCGCCGAGCCACCCTCGGCCATTAACAGCTCTGTGGCTGCGCTCTGAGGAGAATTCAACAGTTTTTGCAGGGTATCGGCATCCATATTGGCCACAATGTTTTTCAGAATCGGCCCAGCGACAGGAATCGCGTTTTCGGCCGCGCGGTTCATCAGGGTTTCCAGTAACGCCGCTTGCGGGTTGTCATGAAAATCCCGCGCCACATCTATCACCAAGCCCAAGGGCGGCGGCAGCAGAATTCGCACGATGGGATCATCCAAGAAACCACCTTTAACCGCCAGCTGCCTCGCCACCAAATCAATCGCTGAGCTTAATTTTTGAGCAAATTGATTAGCCAGCATTTGCTGAAACTTGGCCTGAGCAGCCATAGACATATTTTCGAACATTGACGCACAGCCAGACGTCAGGAGCATTACCAACACAAGGGCAATTACACGCAATTATTAAATACCTAATAGTGAAAACACGAAGGGTTTGCCTAATCGGCGGTACTTTCTAACACATAGATCCAACGTCCCCGTAGGACCACGAATGAAAGCCCCGCTCCTTGGCGAAGGTTCACGGTTTTTAATGAATCCAAAACCCGCGCCCCATTGACCGCGACTATTGAATCTAGTTCGCAGGCGGGGGCGGCGGCATTCAAAATTCCACCGACTACAATAGTTTTACGCAGCTAAAAATGCCGGCAACATACGGCGACTTCCCAAATGTGTAAAATACCTGCCTATCGTAGCGCGCAAGCAAGCACTGGCAATCTAATGACCCAAACCTCCTCCGAATTCAACCTACTAGCACAGCAAATTAAAGACTGGGGCCGCGAGTTCGGTTTTGCCCATATTGGTATTAGTCCCGCCAGCAATGAGGCCCATGCCCAGCGCCTGCGGGAGTGGCTCAACAAACAATATCATGGCGACATGACTTACATGGCCGAGCGCGAGGGCCTGCGCGCCGCACCCGCCGAGCTCCACACCGGTACCATACGGGTGATAAGTGCCCGCATGGATTACCTGCCCAACGCCGAAAATATGAACACGGTACTCGACAAGCCAGACAAGGCCTATATCTCCCGCTACGCGCTGGGCCGCGACTACCACAAACTTATTCGCAAACGCCTGAGCCAACTCGCCGAAAAAATTAGCGGCATCGCTGGCGGGCAGCACCGCGCCTTTGTCGACAGCGCCCCCGTTTTGGAGCGGGGCTTTGCCGAGCAAGCGGGCCTGGGTTGGATTGGCAAAAACAGCATGCTGATCAATAGCAAAGCGGGCTCATGGTTTTTCTTAGGCGAAATTTATACTGATCTGCCGCTACCTATCGATCCGCCCCAAGAAACCGGACATTGCGGCAGTTGCCGCGCCTGCCTAGACGACTGTCCTACCGGCGCCATTGTGGCGCCCTACCAAGTTGATGCTAGGCGCTGCATTTCTTACTTAACAATTGAATTGAAAACCAGTATTCCGGAGGAGCTGCGACCACTGATGGGCAACAGAGTATTTGGCTGCGACGACTGCCAGCTGGTATGCCCGTGGAACAAATTTGCGCAAAGCACCGCCGAAAAGGATTTTTCGCCCCGCCACCAGCTGGACAATAGCGACTTAATTGAACTGTTTTTATGGGATGAGAAAACCTTCTTAAAAAACACCGAAGGCTCCGCCATTCGCCGTATTGGCTACCAGCGCTGGCTGCGTAACCTAGCGGTAGGCTTAGGAAACGCTCCTGCTAGCAAGGCTGCAATTAACGCCCTTAAGCAACAGAGATCAAATGCCGAGAGCATCGCGCTTGAGCATATCGATTGGGCATTGGAACAATTAAAGGAAAAAGCAGCGCCATAATCAGCGCTGCGAACTCGTCGGACATCGGGCTTTTAGCTTCTCCCGCCTCCCATCAAGCGTTTAGCGACTCTTAAAACGGCCGCGAATAATTCAACATCACGCTCTCACGCCCCTCACCCTCATCATTGTAATTCAGGTTCAGCGCCACTCGCGCCTTATCAATACTCACCGCCGCGCCCAAACTTACATCAGCAAAACTATCGCCATCATTCTGGTAGCTCGGCAAGCGGTAACTTGAATAGCCTAAGTTAGTATTGCGAATCTCAATAGTCTCATCAGCGTCCTCTTCCTCAGACACAGCAAATGCTTCTGCGTACAGGCTAAAGTTTTCATTTAAAGCTGCATTGGCAAGCATACCGAGACGGAATTGGCGACTTACACGGCTCTGCTCTCCCCACTGGTAATTCGATACCTCGCCGCCGGATTCCTTATAACCGTCAACCTTGCTGTTTAACCAGCGCAGTCCAAGTGCAGGCGCCAAACTTACGGTTTGTGAAGACAGCATGTTATAGGCGAGCTGACCATCTAAATGCCAACCGTGGCCATCGGTCCCACCCGTGGCCGTCAGGTTTTGGCTGCCGAGGCTAAATTTACGATCAATGTCGCTGTAGTCCACCACATTCAGACCAACGCTGCCTTCGGCAAGCCAGCGATCCTCCCGGTAATTGACCAAGCCACTAAAGCCAACACTGGTCGCCGCAATTTCACTGCCATCGGTATTTAACTCATGATCGGCCATACTAATTGCCGCCCCCAAACTCAAGCCTGGTGACACCGAGCGACTAAGACCCAAGGTTAAATGTTTAGACTCCTGATCGCCGCCCGTCGGTTCATCACCTGTTGCGCCGCTGGCGCTAATAAACAGACGATCACCATCTGCTAACCAGCGATTTTCGCGCATTACCTGAACCAAGCTTTGCTGCTGAGTGCGCGCAATACCCAAGCCTAAGCTAGGCACCTGGCCGACAACCTGAGGCGCCATTACAACGTCGATCAAATAATCACCGGTAATCGCGCCAAGACGTGCGGTTGGATGCACCCCGTCATTGAATAATAGTTTATCAGGGTTGGGATTTGAGCCGTCGATGCCGTATACCGGATGCTCGACACAACCGGGAGAATTAGTGCCCCCAGGTGCCACACCATCATTGAAACACATATAACGCTGATCAAAACCACCAACACTACCGTTGGCAAAGCCATAGACCTCTGCATTATCAGATACGTAACTAATTAAGCCAGCAAGATCGACTGGAATAATATTGGCACCACTAAAATTTGCATAAGTCTGCACCGCTTGATTAAAGCCTGCCGCGCCGGCAGATACCGTCGCAGCATAACCTGGCGTGAGTGCGTTTTGGGCCTGCGCGGCGGCGGTTTTACCAAGATCAGGCAAGTTACTGAGCATAATATAGCGACCACCAGCATTACTTAATGCCGTCACCCCGGCTATCAAGGTTTGTGCCGAAGCAATAATAGTCGCTTGGCTATTCGCTGTGCCGTTGAGGAAATCATTGCCGCCGCCGTCAATCAAGATCAAGGCATTGCGATTTATCCGCGGAAATTCGGTTAAATAAGCCGCCCTCGCTACTGCCCCACCGGCGGGCAGTGCTAAACCAGTACCGTTAATTGAGTTGAGGATATCCGCTGTTTCATAGCCACCGACCGCATAGTTTGTGCCGCCGCCGACCGCCGGATTAGTTGCTAAACCGAGCGCCTTACCCAGATGCTGAGGTGCAATTTCGGCATAAGCACCCGTTGAAAAATTACCGCTGCCGTCGTCGACGCGGTTGGTAAAACGCAAACCTAAATTGCCAGAGTCCATCAGGCTATCGCCGAAAATTAGCAATTCGTCAAAGTAGCTTTGCGCTGAAACTTGGGTACAACACAGCAGGCTTGCTGCGCAGAGTGCGGTCAGTTTTTTCATATTGGTTTCCCCTTATTATTGTTTACAAGATAGTTGATATATCTGTTTTCGCTAGTGCGACATAAAACTTCGCAAAATGCCCAACGAACAAACATGCAACTACATTATAAAAACAACAAGAAGACCCTATGTTGTCAGTGACAACAATAGGGGTTTATACCGACAGGGGGGCCGCAGCCAACCTAAAACTCTTAGGACATACGAATAAAATGTTCGCGGTAATATTGGAGCTCGACAATCGAGTCACGGATATCGTCTAAGGCCAGATGCGCGCCGGACTTCTTTAAGCCCTTCATCAACTCCGGACGCCAGCGCCGCGCCAATTCTTTCACGCTGCTAACGTCGAGATTGCGGTAATGAAAGAAGGCTTCTAGCTCGGGCATTTCTCTAGCCATAAAGCGTCGATCTTGGCAGATACTATTGCCGCACATTGGCGAAGCACCCTTCTCGACGTGTTTATCCAGAAAGGCGAGGGTCAGGCGTTCGGCCTCTAGCGCGGTAATGCAGGTGTCTTGCACCCGTTTAACCAAGCCCGACTCGCCGTGCTGGCGCGTATTCCATTCATCCATTGCCGCGAGCACCTCATCGGGCTGATGAATCGCCAGTACTGGACCCTCAGCCAACACATTGAGATCGCTGTCGGTGACCACGGTGGCAATTTCAATAATGTGATCATTGAGGGTGTCTAAGCCAGTCATTTCCAGATCAATCCAAATTAGATTCTGTGCTTTAGCCATGCTGATGCCTCTGCTATATAAAAAATGGGTGTATTGAATGCCATCCAAACCGCGCCGCGTCTGCGCATAAGGCTGTACAAAACTAGAAATGATGGCTAAACACGCGGTGTCTATCACGCCACAGTGTCGATTATATCAGCTCATGGGTTAAGATGACGCTTCTCCGGCGAATGACGTGTCTATGACCAAACGCAAACTCAGCCGCCAGCAACGCTGGCGGATAGAAAAAGTTCAGGCCGAACGCACCGAGCGCGCAAGCAAACGCGACAGCCGCGCCGACCAAGCCTTAAACGAGGGCGAGCTTGGCCCAGAGCAAAGTGGCCTGATCGTTAGCCATTTTGGCCAGCAGGTCGAGGTCGAGGGTGACGGTGGTCAGCGCCAGCGCTGCCATGTGCGAGCACAGGTTGAGGGTTTAGTCACCGGCGACCGCGTTACATGGCACGAGGGCAAGCCCACCGGCGTCGTGGTCGCCTGCAACGAGCGCCGCAGCCTATTGCAACGGCCCGACAATCACGGCAAGCTTAAACCAGTCGCTGCCAATATCGATCATATCGTGATCGTAATTGCCCCCGAACCCCGCGCCCACGCCAATCTTATTGACCGCTACTTGGTTGCTTCCGAGGCCATAGGCATTCGCCCGATCTTACTACTCAATAAAACTGACTTAGTTAACGAAGAGAACAGCGACTACCTTAACTCCATGCTCGCTCGATACGAGGAAATAGGCTACCCAGTCACTCGTGCCTCGACGGAATCCGAGCACGGACTCGACGAGCTGAAAGCCACTTTACGCGAACATATCAGCGTGTTCGTTGGCCAATCTGGGGTGGGCAAATCCTCGCTGGTTAACAGCTTACTGCCTGGCACCGACACCCGTATTGGCGCGCTGTCTGAAGCCACAGCTAAGGGCCGGCACACCACCACGACTGCCAGACTTTACCATTTCCCCGATGGCGGGAGCCTTATCGACTCACCCGGTATCAGGGAGTTTGCGCTGTGGAATATGGATCGCGAAAAAGTATTGGCGGGCTTTATCGAGTTCAGACCGTTCCTAGGTCTGTGCCGTTTTCGGGATTGCAAACACGAGCACGAACCGCGCTGCGCACTGCTTGCCGCGGAGGCCGAGGATAAAATTCGCCCCGAGCGCATGGCCAGTTATCGGCAAATTATTGACAGCCTCGGCGCGCAATAATTTACCGCCACTAGTCGCTCCTGTGAGTAAAATCGTATATACAGTGTCGTAATTTTAAGACTCGGCGTTTTGCATCACACTACCGCCGGCGGAAACGGGCCATTTAAATCACATCACACTAGCCTGTACTGCTACAATTCACCAAAAATCAGCGAACACATTACTTATTATGAAAGACTGGCCATTAGTTATAGAGGCGACCCAACTCGCCGACTCACTCCACGAGCCCAATCTGCTTATCTTAGATACCAGCAGCGCCGACAATTACGCCAAGCACCACGTGCCTGGCGCCGTTCACATTGCGCCAGCAGAGCTGCAGTGCGGCATAAAGCCGGCAGTTGGCAAGCTGCCCTCCGTTGAGCAGTTACAGGCGCTATTTTCGCGAGTTGGCCTAACGCCAGACAAACACGTTATAGCCTATGACGATGAGGGCGGCGGCTGGGCTGGGCGACTAATCTGGACCTTAGACGTGATTGGCCACCGCAATTATTCCTATTTAAACGGCGGCTTGCAGGCGTGGCTCAATGGCGGCCACCCCAGCGAAGAGGTGGCTAATTTACCACCGCCAAGCGAAGTTGAAATTATCCTCGACAGCGCCCCGATTGCCGAGATTGAGGATTTTATCAGCCTGCTCGACAACGGCCAGCTGGCAATCTGGGACGCTCGCTCTCCAGAGGAATATCGCGGCGAAAAAGTTCTGGCACAGCGTGGCGGACATATACCCGGCGCAATCAATCTCGATTGGCTAGAACTGATCGATCGCGACAATCATATGCGCCTGAAAGACCTGAAGGCAGTGCAGGCCAAGCTCGATATACTCGGCCTCAGCGCCGACAAAACCATTATCACCCACTGCCAAACCCACCACCGCTCTGGCCTCAGTTACTTAGTGATGAAGATTCTTGGCTACCCTCATATCAAGGGCTACCACGGCTCATGGGGCGAATGGGGAAATCGCGACGACACCCCAATTGAAATCGGCGACCGCCCGCAAACCAGCGCTCAGCAACCCTAAAACGCTACCCAGAAGGAAGGCTCAGTGAACATCGCGTTTATTATTTTGCAGTACCTGCTACCCCAGCATCTGCTGTCTCGGCTTGTTGGCAAATTAGCAGAAACTCAAATCCCCTGGCTAAAGGATATTTTAATTAGCCGCTTTATTCGTCAGTACAAGGTCGACATGAGCGAGGCCGCTGACCCCGACTACCGTAATTACAGCAATTTCAATGCCTTTTTTACGCGAGCATTAAAAGAGGGCGCGCGGCCTATTGCAGCAGCACCCCAAGACATTGCCTGCCCCGCCGACGGCGCTATCAGCCAACTGGGTCAGATCATTGACGGGCGAATTTTCCAAGCCAAAGGCCAAGATTACAGCTTGCTGCAATTACTCGGCGGCGATCGCGAGTCCGCAGCTTTATTTGAAGGCGGCAGCTTCGCCACGGTGTATTTGTCACCGCGCGACTACCACCGCGTGCACATGCCGCTCGCTGGCACCCTGCAATCTATGAGCTATATTCCCGGCGCGCTATTTTCGGTAAATACCACCACCGCGGAAAATGTGCAGGGCTTATTCGCCCGCAATGAGCGCGCTGTTTGCTTGTTTGAGACCGAAGCTGGGCCAATGGCGGTTATCTTAGTCGGCGCCATGATCGTGGCGGGAATTGAAACCGTTTGGGATGGGCAAATTGCACCACCACCCAGCGGCATAAAAATCACCGACTACCGCAAAGGCGCAAGAGAAATTCATTTAGAGAAAGGCGCCGAAATGGGCCGCTTCAAACTCGGCTCCACCGCCATCGTGTTGTTTGGCAAAGACCGCGCGCAGTGGGCGGAGAAATTTGCAGCGACAACACCTACCCGATTGGGAGAGACTTTGGGCACCCTCAAGTAATTCGGAAAACGCTGAACGGGAGACGAGAGACAAAACTGTATTCAGGCCCTTGCACCTCCCGTAATGCGTCTCCCGAGCAAAGATCACACACTCTCAAGCGGGAACGCGATCACCTCATCTATTCTCTCAGCACCGCAGGCAATCATTGCCAGCCGATCAAAACCAATCGCCACACCGCTGCACTCCGGCATTTTCGCCATTGCCTTGAGTAAATAGCGATCTATCGGCGGCAAGTCTTGTCCCGCTGCAGCGCGGCGGGAATGATCGTCACTAATACGCCGCACCAGCTCGCCGGCATCGCGCAGTTCATCATAGCCATTGGCTAACTCCATCCCCGCGTAAAAAGCCTCAAAACGACGCGCTACGCGCTGACCATCGCCATTCACAGCTATTTTTGCCAGCGCCGCCTGCGTTTCGGGAAAGTCATAAACAATACTGATTTGCTTAGGATTCAATGCGGGCTCAACTACCGACGACATCAGCAGCTGCAACCACAGATCGCGATCGTCGCTGTCAAAGCTGAGATCCAGATGCTCCATTGCACAAGCTTTTAGCTGATCTAGACTAGCCGCATGGGGGTTTAATCCGCAATGCAGCTCAAACACCTGCTGATACGTCATCTGCGCAACATCCGCATCGCCGACGGCCAACGCAACGACCGCCACTACCTCGTCAATCAAGGCATCGAGGCTCATGTTCGGGCGATACCACTCGAGCATAGTGAACTCTGGATTGTGGCGCCGGCCCCGCTCACCGCGTCGAAACGCTTTGCAAATCTGATAAATTGGTCCACTACCGGCCGCCACCAAACGCTTCATGGCAAATTCAGGGGAAGTTTGCAAATACATCAGCCCCTCACCGGACGGTGATTGGGCAGAAACAGCTTCTATATTGGGATCAGTAACGGGCGCAGAGGCGAGCAGCGGGGTCTCGACTTCAAGCACCCCGCGCGCCGCAAAAAAACCGCGAATTTGACAGAGAAGCTGGGCGCGACGGCCCAAGGCCGTAAAATCGGCAGTGGGCCGCCACTCACTCATTTAGCTTTTAACTCGGTTCTGATATTCACCAGTGCGGGTATCGACCTTGATCACTTCGCCTTCGCTGAGGAATAAAGGCACTTTTACCACTGCGCCGGTACTCAGGTAAGCGGGCTTAGTACCGCCTTGCGCAGTATCACCCTTCACACCGGGGTCGGTCTCAACGATGGGCAACTCAACAAAATTGGGCGGGGTAACCGAAAGCGGTGCGCCGTTATACAAAGTCACTGTGCACACATCTTGCTCTTTTAACCACTGAGAGGCATCGCCAACCGCTTTAGTGTCGGCTTGAACCTGTTCAAAGGATTCTGGATCCATAAAGTGGTAAAATTCGCCGTCGTTATAGAGATACTCCATACTTTGGTCAATAACGTCGGCGCCTTCCAGTGATTCGCCAGACTTAAAGGTGCGCTCCCACACTCGACCAGAATTGAGATTGCGCAGACGCACTCGGTTAA
This sequence comes from Zhongshania guokunii, assembly GCF_040892635.1. Lineage (NCBI taxonomy): Bacteria > Pseudomonadati > Pseudomonadota > Gammaproteobacteria > Cellvibrionales > Spongiibacteraceae > Zhongshania > Zhongshania guokunii. The sequence continues at coordinate 23,167 of NZ_JBFRYA010000013.1, forward strand.
AGGCCTGACCTTTACCGGGTTTAACAAATTCATTATCTAGAATAGAACAGGGCTCGCCATCGAGCATAACTTTAAGCCCGTTACGAAATTCGTTAGTTGAATAATTGGCCATGATTCTCCTCAGCGGCTATGTTGAAAACCGTAGATTAAAAAGGCAACAATGATACCCCTTATCACCGCAATTTGGCAGACTGAAAGCTGGCAACGGCAAATGCAGCAGATGATTCGAGATCCAGAGCAGCTTTTTAGCCGCCTTGGTTTAGACATTGCCGACCGCCCCGATCTTGCCGCAGCACTCGCACAATTCCCGCTGAGAGTCACAGAAGCCTTTATCGCCAAGATGCAAACTGGTGACTGGAACGACCCGCTGTTACTGCAAGTATTGCCACAAGCACAGGAAATGACACCCCAGGCCGGATTTGTTGACGACCCCCTCGCCGAGCTCGATGCGAACCCCGTACCAGGCTTAATCCACAAATATCACGGCCGCGTACTACTCATTACCAGCCCCGCCTGCGCCATTCACTGCCGCTACTGCTTTCGCCGCAACTTCCCCTACAGCGCCAACAATCCCAGCCAACGGGATTGGCAGCAGGCGCTTGACTATATTGCTGCGCATCCAGAGATCAACGAAGTCATTCTCAGTGGCGGCGACCCGCTCGCCGCGAGCGATGATTATTTACACAAATTAATCAGCCGTATTGCCAGCATCCCCCATGTCGACACCCTGCGCCTGCACACACGACTGCCGCTGGTGCTACCCGCGCGAATTACCCCTGAGCTAATCGCAACGCTAAGCCGGCATCGCTTGCGCACTGTTATGGTGATTCACTGCAACCACGCCAACGAAATAGATAACGCAACTAGGAATGCCCTCAGTGCGCTGCAAAAAGCGGGAATAACACTGCTAAATCAAAGTGTTTTACTTAAAGGAATTAATGATAATGTCGATACTTTAATTACGTTAAGTCGTCGGCTGTTTGAAGTTGGCGTTATGCCCTATTATTTACATGTATTGGATAAAGTTAGGGGGGCAAGCCACTTTGACGTGAGTGAACACCAAGCGCAAACGCTAATGCGGGGGGTCTTGGCTGGTTTACCGGGCTATTTAGTACCACGCTTAGTGAGAGAGGACCCCCATGCAAGCAGTAAACGACCACTTGCGCTATTATGAATTAACGCGTAAAAACATAGACTTAATACACAAACTTAAAATATGTGCTTTGAGACTGCGGAAAATATCAGGATATGATGAATAGTAGCTCAAAACTCGCTGTGACCCTACCCAAGTACAATCGCGACACCCACAGCCAGTTTGCTCTAAATGCCAACGCGGTAAACACCTGGTTAAGCAGCCTGCCGCTCGCTAATCTCGGCGAATCTACCCGCCAGCTGTTTCAGGCGCTGTCGGAGCTTAGTCACGTCTCTTGCAAAGCCAAAGATCGCTATGAGATTCTTGAAAAAATTCGTCCTCAGGTGCATTACGTCACCAAGGGACTATCGCAACATTATCTAAACAAGCCGATTATTCTGCCCGAAAAAACCCAGAAAATCGTACTGCTAGCCGACACCTTAAACACGCAGCTGGCCACTGCCTACTGCCAAGCTTTCCAAGGCTTTGAGTCTGAGAATCGCCTGCTGCGCCCCAAAGAGGCAATGGCGACCTGCCTGCACCGCGCACTAACCGAATACAGCTGTATTTTACTCCGCAGCTACCAGCTTTACCGCAATTGTCACAGCGGCTTCTGGCTAAACCTGCACCGCATTTACCACTGCGCTCGCGTTATGAAGCTGTTTAAAATCAAAGTTACCGATGCTGCTCATGGCAATGGCGCTGTAGTTCAGGCGTATTTACGTCCTTTAATGCTGGCCTGTAGCCGCACGCATCAATTACCCCAACGCCATATTGAAGACATATTCAAAGCCCTCAATGCCTGGACCGGCTTCATTGAACTTCGCGATGACCGCTTAGAAAGCTGCGTGTTTTTACTAAACCCAACAGAAGACAATCAGCCGGTATATCGAGAGTTAGCACAAAATGCCCCCGCACTAGGCTGGCTTGGCATCGACACTAAGTTAATACTTACGCAGGGCGGCGCTCTCTCTAGCAATCCCTCGCCAGCTCGCAAAGCCGATGCTGCGGATCACTTGCCAAAAACTGTTATAGACCACATTTCGATCGCTTGGAATGCAGCCACCTCGCGAGCCGCTGAACGGGTGCCCTGTGACGAGCCAGTGCTGATTACCCTCGGCATGAACGCCACCCACTATTTTGTGGCCAACCAAGTTGATTTTGAACAATTCCAAATTGATCGCGATCAAGCCGAATCCCGCCCAGCCCCCTATTTAAACAACAAGAAAGCAGCGGATAGCTGGGGTGACAGTGGCGGCTTAGATACTCGCGACGTCGACAGCAATACCAAAGAGCATTTGGATATCGACTTTGACCAACAGCCACAGCACATAGAAACCATCAGCTACAGTCTCCCCACTAACGGCAGCAGCAGCCCAGCACCAGATACCAGCTATCAATACCTGCGCTCAAGAATTCTCGATGCCAGCGGTGCCGGTTACCGCTTGGAATGGCCTGAGTCGTCGCAAATTCGCATCCGCACAGGGGAGTTGCTTGGCGTCAAAGCCGACGACCACGACGGCTGGCGTATTGCGGTAGTGCGCTGGTTGCGCAGCGACGATATTCACCAAATTGGCATTGAGACGATTGCCTCTACCGCCACACCCTATAGCGTGCGCCTAGTGAACTCAGGATTAGCTGTTCAAGATTACCAACGCGCCATGCTTTTGCCGGGCGGGCAGCTCGCTAAAAATCCACTATTACTACTATCTAGTGTCACCGGCTTCGCCGAAGGCCAGACCGTCGAGCTAGTGCGTCCCGGCCATGCTATGCGGGTAAAACTAGACAAAAAAATAGAGGATTCCAATGCCTTTAAATTATTTACCTTCCAAGATATTTCGCGTCACGCGAATAAACTGGACGTAGCTGACACAGACACAAACAATAAAGGTGACTTCAACCAGCTCTGGGAAATACTGTAAGCTACTCCAGCGCGCACTCACCACTGCCACCTTAATGAGTTTCTATGAGTAACGACACCGCCATCAATATCCTGCTGTTTTGCCTTGCAGACAATGATGCCGAACAAATTATTGCCTGCTGTCGTCGCGCGGGAAGAGTTGCCCACACCCACACATTGGAAACTGGCGAGCAACTCAGCAAATCCATTTCTACTAAACACTGGGATGTTCTTGTCTTTGACGCCGAGCGCTCGCAACTTGATGTGCAGCGCTGCGGACATTTACTGCGCAAACATCAGATTGATCTTCCAATCATTTACATGGGCGAAGGCGACCCATTGAGCCCCCCCGACCCCGCTGTGGTCGACATTATAAGCAAATACAACATCCCCCAGCTCGTCAGCGCTGCGCTGCGCGAACAACGCGGCCAAGTCATACGCCGAAATTTAAAAGCCAGTGAAAACGCCCTTCGCGAAGCCGAACAGCGCAATGCACTGCTGCTTAGCGACCACCAAGATCCGCTCGCGTATATCACCGACGGTATGGTCATTTACGCTAACCCTGCCTTCTGCGAGCTGATGGGCCGGCAAGACCTAGACGGATTCCCCATTGTTGATTTAATAACCAACAAAGATCAGGACCGATTTAAAAATGCGTTAAAAAAGCAGCAACTCCACAAAGAGCAGCAGCGGCTCGAAATCTGCTTCGCCCGCGACGATAGCAGTGAATACAAGAGCCTAATCACTTGCAATAGCGCAACTTACGACGACGAAGAATGCGTGCAACTCACTCTGCACGATGATGACAGCAAGCACCAAGTTGGCGGCCTGGATCTAAGCACCCAAATGGCCAGCAAATTCCGATTCCAAGAAATCTTGCAAGAATTCATAGAGAACGAGCGCAATAGCGACTCATCTTTATTACTGCTGTCGGTCGACCACTTTAGTAAACTTCGCCAAAGCTCCAGCCTGCTAGATGTTGAGACCTTGCTGACCGCCGTCAGCAAACATGTTCGCCACATTATGCCCGCCCAGCATTACGGTCGCGTGTCCGACGATATGATCGCCGCCATTGGCCACCACGTGAGCAGTGACGCCGCATTAGAGATGGGCCTTGAGTTGTGCAGGGTCATTGAAAATGACATCTTTGAAATTAAAAAGAAATCTCTTCAGTGCACCGTGAGCGTGGCAATTACAGCAATCAACCACCTCACACCACCCCGCGCCGGCTTGTTACTAGACAATACTTTCCACGCCGTAGAGAAAATATATCTCAGCGGTGGCAATAATGCGGCAATCACCAGCCGTGAGCGCCAGCAACTCAGCGGTAAAGAGTCAGTAAGCTCGGTATTTAGCGAAGCCTTGGCTCAAAACCGCCTCGCCCTAGTATTTCAACCCATGATAAATCTCGGTGACGCCGACGGTGATCACTACGAAGCCTCGCTCGAGATAAAAGACTGGACCGAAGGCGATGTGACAGCAGGAGAATTGCTTCGGGTCATCGAGCAAGAGCCAGAAAACAATAAGCTCGACCACTGGATTGTGGTAGAAGCCACCAAGCAGCTCGCCAAAGAACGCCAAGCTGGGCAAGATCTAAAACTGATCATCAACCTTAGCGGCAATGTATTTCACGATCCCGAATTTTGTTCATGGCTGAGCGTTGCCTTTAAAGCAGCTGGCCTGCCGCCGTCTTCAGTCATACTGCAATTTAATGAAGAGAGCATCGCCAGCGCCTTAAAACCGGCGCTAAATTTTACTCAACAATTACAGAAAATGGGGTCTGCGCTTAGTGTTCGCAATTTTGGTAGAGCCAAGAAAGGCAATAAATTTCTTGCTCACATCCAGCCTCATCTCGTAAAGCCTGGGTTCAGAAAAACCGACACGCCAAGTAATGAGCAGATTAAAACGATTGTTGAGCAGGCTAAAGTGCTAAAGAGTCGAGTACTGATACCCAATGTTGGCAGCGCAGCCACCCTCGCCATGCTGTGGCAATTGGGCCCCGACTTTATTCAAGGCAGCTATGTAAATGAACCGATGCCGACAATGAGTTACGAATTCGCGGCATTTAACTAGGTCTCTTACTTCGATATTCGCAGGCTCAATAAAAACCAAGCCTGCGAGCTCTACGATCAGCCTGTCAAACGGTCACTAATCCCCAAGAGATATAGAATTCCATCCAAGCCTAAGGTGGAGATCGACTGCTTGGCATTTTCCCGCACAATAGGCTTAGCCCGAAACGCGATTCCCAAACCAGCAATACTCAACATAGGTAAGTCGTTAGCACCATCACCAACCGCGATAACCTGCTCTAAATTCAAGCCTTCACGCTGGGCAATCTCACGCAATAAGTCAGCCTTGCGCTGACCGTCGACCACAATGCCCTCAACCTCACCGGTCACTCGGCCATCGCGAATCACCAGCTCATTGGCATACACATAATCGATCCCAAGCTTTTTCTGCAAATAATGGCCAAAATAGGTAAAGCCTCCCGACAAAATTGCAGTTTTATAACCCAGCTGCTTCAAGGTTGAGACCAAGCGTTCGGCGCCTTCGGTAATGCGCAGGTTTTCAGCAATGCCTGTCAGCACAGACTCATCCAAGCCTTTGAGCAGCGCAACCCGCGCTTTAAAGCTCTCGGTAAAATCGATTTCACCACGCATTGCGCGCTCGGTGATCTCGGCGACCTGCTCGCCCACACCGGCGGCCTTCGCCAACTCATCGATAACTTCGGCCTCGATCAAGGTCGAGTCCATATCAAAAGCCACTAAGCGCCGAGTGCGGCGGAACATATTGTCTTCTTGATAGGCAATATCAATATCCAACTCACTGGCCAGATGCAGCAACTCGCGGCGGAAATCTGAGGCGTCCAGTAAATTGCCCCGCACCGATAACTCTACACAGGCTTTGGACTGTTGGGCCACGCCCTCGAGCGGTACTCGGCCCGACAAACGGTCGATACGATCTATATTGAGGGCGTAGCGCGACACAATATCAGTAACGCTCGCAATGTGACGACCGGTGATTTTGCGCGCCAACAGAGTCACAATATGACGCTGCTTACCCTGGCCAGTCACCCACTGGTTGTAACTCTCGGGGCTAACCGGCAAGAAGCGCACTTGCATTTGCATTTCGTGGGTGCGGAACAGAATATCTTTGAGAATACTCGCCGCCTCGGCACTGGCCGGCACCTCTACCAATAAGCCCAGCGATAAATTATCGTGTATCACCGCCTGACCAATATCGAGGATATTCACCCCGTGGTCAGCTAAAATGCCGGTAATGCTACTGGTCACGCCCGGACGATCATCTCCGGCAATATTGATCAATATGATTTCGTTCACACCACCCCCTACGGTAATCGGCGTATTGTAGCGGTTGATGTGATTCCACCCAAGTGCTGCGAGCCTTGATATACTCGCAACTCAAATAAAACCTCTAATTCCGGATGGAATGTTAGCAAATGCTGAAGCTGCTTCTAAAGCTCCCCCTGTCTGCCAAATGTGGATTCGTTACCGCTCTAATCTGTGCTATCGCTGGACTCACGCTATTGCTCACCAGCATGACCGCTAGCAAACAAATACTACTGGAAACCACCCGCATGATTGGCCAGCAGTGGACCAATCAATTGGCATCCCAAAGCCAACAAGCCTTACTGCGCAATGATAAAGTCAGCCTGCAAGCCATCTTACAGGATTATATAAACAGCCCACTGATCGTTTACGGTAGCATCGCCAATGCACGGGAAGAAGCCGTGGCCGAAGCTGGGCACTGGCGCGCCGAAAACCTCAATTACCAAGCGCAGGTAGCGGCAGACGGCCGCTTGGGACTGGTTAAACTCTCCTTGAGCCGCGAATTAATTGGCGATGAGATTCGCGATTTAGGTAAAACCCTACTGATTTTAACTGGACTACTTGCCTCCTTTAGCTACGCCATTGTGGCCGTCCCGCTGCGCCGTATCGAAGAACTCTTAGAGCTCGCACGAGCTAGACTCGCGCAGCCATTGCGCAATGACGAGTGCCTATATCGCGGCAGCGACAGCTTGGGCAAGCTCCTTGAAGAAATTCACAACCCCCAAATACGGCTTAGCCAGCTCGGCAAGCACCGCTTTAAAGACTATTATGTGCTGCACTGCCACTGGCAGGCTTACGACTCCCTGCAAACCCAAATGGCCCCCGACAGCTTCCGCGAGCATCTGCGCACCAGCTACGCCCGCGGCGAAGCCATTGCTAGGCTTTACCACGCCGACATCGTAGTCCACCGCCACAACGCTATTAGCTTGCGCTTTTTTGAGATTCCCGACACCGACCACCCCTTATTTCGCGCCTTGTGCTGCGCCGAGCTGTTTCAAAAACTGGACAAAATTCTGCGCAGCCACGCCGGTATAGCCCATATTCTTGGCGAGGGTGACCACTGGGAGTGCGCAGCACTGGAGTGTGCGGCGATCGATCAGCTACACTCCGTGACGACCGAAGGCAAGGGCACATGGCTAGATAAAGGCAGCCGCCAGCACGAGCGCCTCGAAGCCTGGGGAGATTTTAGAGGTAATCAGGTTATCGGTATGAAGTCGCCATATAACGACTTACTTGAAAGACAGCAGACTCAGCTTAAAAAGCTGAGTCTTGAATCCTTCAAGCAAGACAATTTACGGCAACAGGAAGGTCAGGCAGACAACCCTGATTAAGCAGGGCTGACGGTTTCAATGGCATCCACTTTCTGGAAGCCGCGCGGCAGTTTATGACCTCGGCGACCACGCTCACCCACATAGTGTTCAAGCTCGGCAAACTTCAGTGACAAGTGGCGCTTACCCGAAATAACTTTCAGCACGTCGCGCTCACCAAATACCGCAATAGCCGTCACATACTCTTCGCGACTCGCCAGCCGCGCGGAGGGAATACCAATCATCTTATTACCCTTACCGCGGGGCATGACTGGCAACTCAGCCGCAGGGAAAATCAACATTCGCCCTTCGGTCGTCACCGCCACCACATAGCTACTCTCTAGATTGGCTATCGGGATAGGCGACAATACTTTAGCGCCACTTGGCAGAGTTAAGGCGGCTTTACCGGCCTTGTTTTTGCTCTGCAACTCGGCCAATTTGGCGATAAAGCCATATCCAGCATCCGAGGCCAATAAATAGTGCCCCTCGTCACTGCCCATCATCATGCCCGTAAAGCTGACCCCCGACGGAGGGTTAATTCGCCCGGTTAGCGGTTCGCCCTGCCCCCGCGCAGAAGGCAATGTATGTGCCGCCACGGTGTAACTGCGGCCGGTGCTGTCGAGAATAATCACCGGCTGATTACTTTTGCCTCGCGCCACTAGGTTGTAACGGTCACCGGATTTGTAGCTCAAGCTAACAGGGTCAATATCGTGACCTTTACCAGCACGAATCCAGCCCATTTCCGACAAAATGACCGTTACTGGCTCGGCGGCGACAATATCCTCTTCCAAAAACGCCTTGGCCTCGCCACGCACCACTAGGGGTGAGCGCCGCTCGTCGCCAAATTCTTCGGCAACGGCCAGCAGCTCTTTGCGCACCAAGCTTTTCATGCGGCGCGCAGAGCCAAGGGTTTGCTCTAGTGAATCACGCTCTTTGGCCAACTCGTCTTGCTCGCCCCGAATTTTCATCTCTTCGAGCTTAGCCAAATGGCGTAACTTTAACTCTAAAACCGCTTCCGCCTGGGTATCGGTTAAATCAAAGCGCGCCATCAACACCGGCTTGGGCTGATCTTCTTCGCGAATAATGGCGATAACTTCGTCAATATTCAAAAATGCGATTAATAAGGCGTCGAGGATATGCAGGCGCCGCAGCACCTTATCCAAACGAAACTCAAGACGGCGGCGAGTAGTGTTAGTACGAATTTCCAGCCATTCGCTCAGAATACGATCTAGGCTTTTTACCTGTGGTCGGCCGTCCAAGCCGATCATATTCATATTAACGCGGTAGCTGCGCTCTAGATCGGTGGTGGCAAATAAGTGATTCATTACCGCCTGCGCATCAACCCGATTCGAACGAGGAATTACCACCAAACGAGTAGGGTTCTCGTGATCTGATTCATCCCGCAAATCCACCACCATCGGTAGCTTCTTGGCCTGCATCTGCTGGGCAATTTGCTCCAAGACTTTGGAACCAGAAGCTTGATGAGGCAGCGAGGTGATTACAATATCGTCACCCTCGCGCAGCCACAATGCCCGCATCCGCAGTGAGCCACGGCCGGTTTCATAAATTTTACGCAGATCTTCCGGCGGCGTAATAATCTCGGCGTCGGTGGGGAAATCCGGCCCTTTTACATGCTCGCAAAGCTCGGCTACCGAGGCATTCGGCGCATCCAACAAATGAATACAGGCGCTAACGACCTCCCGCAAATTATGCGGTGGAATATCGGTAGCCATACCGACCGCAATACCGGTGGTACCATTAAGCAGTATATTGGGAACCCGCGCCGGCATGGTGGAGGGTTCGTCCATGGCGCCATCAAAATTCGGCACCCAATCCACCGTCCCTTGACCCAACTCGCTTAATAAGACTTCGGCGTATTTGGTGAGTTTAGACTCGGTATAACGCATCGCCGCGAAGGATTTTGGATCATCTGGCGAACCCCAGTTCCCTTGCCCATCTATTAGCGGATAGCGATAGGAAAAGTCCTGCGACATCAACACCATGGCCTCATAAACCGCACTGTCGCCGTGGGGGTGAAATTTACCAATAACGTCGCCGACCGTACGCGCCGACTTTTTGTACTTGGCATTTGCCTTTAAGCCCAGCTCGCTCATGGCATACACGATCCGCCGCTGCACTGGCTTTAGACCATCGGCAATATTCGGCAGGGCGCGATCGAGAATGACGTACATGGAATAGTCCAAGTAGGCCTTTTCGGTGTAGCTCTTCAGGGGCATTTGTTCGACGCCGTCAGCGCCAATCACAATAGTTTCTGACATACGGTGGTATTCAATCCTTATTTCTACAATAGCGCTAAGACTAGCGGAAATGTCCAGTATTAGCGACGTAACAGTGGCTGCGACTACTAAGAAACACTAGCGTAGCTACGGGTAATTACGAAGGGTTTGTTGCCACCGCCCCTCCTATACTGATCGCAAGTTGATCAAAGGAGATCTGAGATGGCCGCCCAAAAGATAGTTAGATTAGCAGAATATCGTCAAAATACGCAGCAGATGCATATCGACGACATCAGCGCGCAGGCCTTTCTATTCCTACAAGAACAAGCCCAAGAACACGATCTGCCAATGCGAACCCTGCTTAAAGAACATTTACTGGGAATTGCCTGCGTGGTCAAGGCCGTAGAAGGCATTGATGAGGCCCAAAACTGGCTCGCCATGATTAGCGACGAAATCAATCAATAGACCACAAGCAAAGGCTAATCACTAGCCTTTGCGCTATTAAGAGTAGGCAATACCGTTGGCGTCAGCATATACACCGCCAACGCCCCCAGCTCGCCAAATCGCTCAATTATCACATTTCAACGACCACTGCTTATTTCTCCGGTGACTCGGGAACGATATTATCAGGCCGATAGCAATACTTAAGCAGCATAATAAACGCCACAAATATCAGACAACAGCCAATAGCAGTCAACAACTCCCTGGGCACCGGAGAAAAAACAAACAGGTAATCTCGCCCCTTTATCAGTGCCGAAAAACTAGATACGCAAAACGGCATAAGGAATAGCCTAAAATTTTGCCAGGGGTCGGCGCTGCGACCAACACTGAGCATTAAACCTAAGCCAATGATTGCACTTATGCCTAGGGCATTTACCCAAATTTTTGGCGAGCCATCAAAACACATATACACATTACTTAGGTACCAAAGCAAATAGCACCATAAAATAAGCTTGCCGCCTTTTAGATTAACAAAATAACTTCTTAATACTCGAACTGTTCTCAGCAAAAAATAGCCCTCGCCTAATTCCCGCAGCTCGGTTATCACTACGCTAACTATCGACAATCTCAATTTCTAAATGCTTTTCTGCTGAAAGAGAATTGCTAACGATACAAATCTTCTCCGCTTTTTTGAGCAAGGTCTCCGCTTTGGATTTACTATCAATGTCTTTCAGCTGCAACTTTACCTTGGTAGTAATTGTAGTAAACAGCATAGTTCGTGCCACTTTATCTAGCTCACCTTGTGCCTGGCATTGAATCGACTCCCACTCCAACTTAGCGATATCCGCCACCGTTCGAAAAGACAACACAAAACAGTTGGCGACAGCAGCCATCAACAATTCTTCTGGCGACCATTGATCGCCTGGACCGTCAAACTGTGTTGGCGGAGCAACCACCAGTTCAGGTAAATTTCCAGTGTTGCAGCGCAAGGTATCGTGCGCCGACGCGTCAACCGTAACCGAATAAAAATGAGGTAATTCATGCATAACAGCATCCTTATATAATCGATTCATATACACCAAAATAACGTGTACTTATTCAGCATACACCCTAGTGGCACGCATCGCGATAATGAACAAACTTTAAGTTTAAATAGCGCTAATACATACATATCTCGGTTGATTTTTGCCCTCGGGCTCACGCACACTAAAGTCCGCAAACAACCCCAACACGAACATTATCATGTATTCACAGGCAACTTATGAATACTGATGATAGCTCACGCACGGAACCACCAACCGCCGCCAAGTTATATAAAACGGGCAACGGCTAGTAAAAACCGAGTGAAATAAACGCGTGTTTAAACAAGGAAAACTCATATGAAGCAGTTGTCACAGTTTGATTCCATTTTTGTTTATAACGAAAGTAACTCCACGCCGCTTCATATTAGTCCCATCCTAATTTACGACCCCAGCAGCGCACCTGACGGCACTGTTCGCTATAAAGATATTTTGGCAAAATTTAGCGAACGTATTCATAAGTCGCCAGTGTTTCGTCGCAAACTGGTGCGAGTGCCGTTTAATTTAGACAGCCCTTATTGGGTAGAAGACAAAAACTTTGATCTTGAGTTTCATGTACGCCATATCGCGCTTCCCCAGCCCGGCGACTGGCGACAGTTTTGCATTTTGCTCGCCCGCTTACACAGCCGCCCCCTCGATCTAAATCGGCCGCCATGGGAGGCCTACATTATTGAGGGCCTCGACAATATCACCGGCTTGCCAAGCGGCTGCTTTGCCATGTATCTAAAAATTCATCACAGTGCGATCGACGGCGCCACCGGCAATCAGATCATTGAAGCCTTACACGACCTCGGCCCAGACAACGTCATCATCGGCGAGCCCGATCAATGGCAGGGCGAAGACGACCCCAGCCAATTCACTCTAATAAAAAACGCCTACTTAAATTTATTTAAATCGCCCCAAAAGCTGAGTAGAGCCGTTAAGCACGCACTTAAATCACGCAAAGAAGAATACAAAGGCTATGGTGGCAAAGCATTCACTAACCATAGTGTTAAAGACCGTACTCGCTTTAACAATGCCGTTACGCCCCACCGCGTTTTTGGCGGCCTGCGAATGGATTTACAAGAACTAAAATATATTAAAAATACCGTAGGCGAGTGCACCCTAAACGACGTATTACTCAGTATCGTCGGCGGTGCAATGCGCAGCTATCTTGAATCAAAAAATGAGCTACCAACAAACTCCCTAGTCGCTGGCGTCCCTATTAGCACCCGCACCGAAGCCAATGCCAACGCAGAGGGTGGCAATGAAGTTGCCGGTATGCGCTTACATTTACGCACCGACATCGCCGACCCAGTCGCGCGCCTCAAATTAATTCACAGCGACGCAATGGCCAGTAAAGCCTATGCAAACGCGATTGGCGTGGAACGAATCTCGACCATCGTAAATTCGATCCCCTCCGGACTCGCCTCATTGGGCATGCGAGTGGCGGCCAGCACCGGCTTAAGCAGCAAGGCTCCAGTCCTACACACTATTGTCACCAATGTGCCGGGACCGGCTTTCCCCATGTATATGTGTGGCGCCAAGGCCATGCTCTGGCTAGGTGCTGGCGCACCACTTGATGGCGCTGGTCTATTCCATACCGTAAACAGCTATTTTGGCAGTGTTTCACTAACGTTTATCTGCTGTAGAGAAATGCTACCGGACCCCGACTTTTATCATCAGTGTATCAACACCGCCTTTCGCGACTTGCTTAGCGCAGCAAAAGCACTAGATCAGGGCGTACAAACCGCGAACAAGACGGCGGCACCAATTAAACCAAGAGCGAAGAAGGTGGCTAGCAAAGTTTAGCTACACCCTAGCGACATCGACGTATACCGATCAACATTAAAAAGGAGCCCATTTTGGCCAGTAATTACTTTAACCTCAAAGGCAAAATCTGCCTTATAACTGGCGCCTCTAGTGGGCTCGGCGTACATTTTGCCAATGTACTGGCCAACGAGGGCGCTACTGTTATTCTCGCCGCCCGCCGTGCCGACAAACTCGGCAGCGCTGTCGAGAGCATTCGTAAAGACGGCGGCAGCGCCTATGCCGTAACAATGGATGTTGCCAATAGCGATAGCGTAACTAAGGCCTTTGCCGTCATAAAGGCAGAGTACGGCGGCCTCGATGTTCTCATCAATAACGCAGGCGTCGCCGACGAGCCCAAGAAATTTCTCGACACCAATGAGCAAGATTGGAACTGGGTAATGGAAACTAATCTCAGCGGCGCTTGGCGAGTAGCGCGAGCCGCAGCGCTACAAATGGTTGAAGCAGGCACTGAAGGCAGCATTATTAATATTGGCTCAATCTACGGCCAGCACACTGGGGTAATGAAAGTTGCCTACAATGTTTCGAAAGCGGGGGTAGTGCAATTAACAAAATCCATGGCCATGGAGCTATGCCGCAAAAACATCCGTGTTAACGCCCTGTGTCCTGGGTGGTTCTTAACAGAAATTAACGACGATTATTTCGCATCGGAATCCGGCCAGCGCTATATTCAAGGCTTCCCCGCGCGACGTCTGGGCGCAATGGAAGATCTCACCGTACCACTATTACTGCTCGCCAGCAGTAGCGCCGGCGCTTACATGAACGGCACCAGTATCACTGTTGACGGAGGCTTGGTGGAGTCACCAATTTAAGCCCTAAAGATGTGTTATTTTCTTGGACCCAGCGCGATAGCGCTGGCCCAATTACACCGTTAAGGTTTTCAACTCAACTATCAGACATATGGCGGGAGCCACCTATGACCAGAGCCAGCCTTGCATCGCGTACGTTCAGCGAACTGATTCGTCACTATGCAGCGACTCAGCCTGACTATCCTGCGCTGATATTTAAAGGTCGCCACAGTAGTTATAACGACCTCGAAAAACAAAGTAACGCCATCGCCAACACTTTGCTTGCTGCGGGGATGCGCAAGGGCAGCCGAGTAGGGATACTAGCCAAAAACTCTGATCAGTATTTGAAAATATTAATAGGCACTGCTCATATTGGCGCAGTCACGGTAGGTCTTAACTGGCGACTTTCGCCCAAAGAATTAAGCTACATTAGTAACGACAGCGACATGGAGGCCCTATTTGTAGGCCCTGAGTTTCTGGAAACCGCGGCACTAATCAAGCGGGAAACACCCACTTTAAAACTTATTATTAGCATAGATTCGATCCACCCAGAGTGGCCGACACTGACAGACTGGGTTGCAAACAGTCCGAGCAGCCAGACCACGATAAGCGTCTGTGCAGATGACGCAGCGCTACAGCTTTACACCAGCGGCACTACCGGCAATCCGAAGGGTGTAGTTCTACCCAATCGCGCTTTCTTCGACCCTTGGGTCTACCAAGATCACCCAGAGATGGCGTGGAACAATATACAGTCTAACGATGTGTGCTTACTCGCCATGCCATTTTTTCATGTTGGCGGTATTGGCTTGGCCTTTATGGCGCTGCGCGGCGGCGCCAGCGCAGTGATTGTGCCAGAGTTCTCACCCCGTGAATTACTCAAGATCGTGCCCGAATTTGGTATTAGCCGCACTTTTTTGGTTCCTGCAGCGCTCCGCGCCATATTACTATTACCCGAGGCCGCCGCAGCCGATTGGTCATCTTTACAGCAGATCATTTACGGTGCTGCTCCGATGCCCGAAGCCCTGCTACTAGAAGCGCTGCGCATTATAAAATGTGACTTCGTACAAAATTACGGCATGACCGAGCTTTCGGGAACTGTGGTGCATCTGCCACCCAAGGATCACGTACCAGGTAGCAAGCGTTTGCGAGCCGCCGGCTTAGCAACCCCCAATACCGAGATAAAAATTATCGACAGCCATGGCTACGCCGTCTCCCAAGGTGAAGTAGGTGAGATATTAATTCGCAGCCCCGCTACGATGCTGGCCTACTGGAAAAACCCCGAAGCCACAGCAAGCACATTAATAGATGGCTACATCCACACTGGGGACGCAGGGTATCAAGACGACGACGGCTATCTGTATATTTTTGATCGCGTCAAAGACATGATCATTAGTGGCGGGGAAAATATTTACCCCATTGAAGTTGAAAATGCGCTTTTTAATCATCCCGACATAACCGATGTTGCCGTCATCGGGATCCCCGATGAACAATGGGGCGAGGCGGTGACGGCGGTTGTTGTTCGCAAAGAACACAGCAAGGTCTCTGAGCAGGAGCTAATCACCTTCGCCAAAGAGCAGATAGCTACCTACAAATGCCCCAAGAAAATTGTTTTCAGCGCAGAACTGCCCCGCAACGCCTCTGGCAAAATACTAAAACGCCAACTGCGCCAACCCTATTGGGAGCAGCAGGACCGCAATCTTTAAGCCGCTAGCCTCAATGGCTGGCAAGGCTGCCGCCATTGATCGCCGCTAAAACATAAAAATAATTATTTAAATACCTTAAGAAGCAGACATCCCAAGACCAATTCGGTCTATAGTTAGGCAAACACATTCAAGATCCAGAAATCTGCTTACAATAAAACTCGATGTAATTTATGCAACTGCGACTTAAACCAACGCCAGCGTTTACACTTTCCGTTTTGCTCAGCACCGCGTTATTGGCGATCAATGCTGGCTGCGCCACAAACACCAGCCCGCCGCTTGCACTCAATATTCCCGCGCCAACAACTGCGCAGGTAAACGCTCTCTTGCAAGACGATGCCAGCGGTAATGAAAGCAATCAAAATCCTAAAGCCTTTCCCGAAGAGAACATTTTAGCAATAGACCCCGACATGCGTTACTTCGTCGAAGAGCATGTGCCCGCAGCACTGAGCCCGCGCGCACGCCTAAGCTATCTACTCGACAGTATGGTGCGACCCTCACAACTGGGCTTAAGCTACGACCCAGGAATCACCTTAAACGCGACAGAGACATTTTATGCTCACCGTGGAAACTGCCTGTCCTTAAGCTCATTATTCATTGCCCTTGCCCGAGAGGCCAACCTCAACGCCTATTACAATGAAGTCACTATTCCACCCAGCTGGGATATGATTAGCGACAACAGTATGGTGTTTTACAAACACATCAATGTTGTTGTCGACTTTGGCGACGATGGCCAAGAAGTCGTCGACCTCAGCGTGGATAATTATGAGTACAACTACCCCCAACAACGCCTCAGCGAACAAGAGGCCGCCGCACAATACTACAATAATCGTGGCGCAGAATTTTTGAATCAAGATCAGAATGATGAAGCGATGCGTTACTTTCGCCGAGCCCTGTATTTAAACCCCAATGCTGGACATATCTGGGGCAACCTCGGCACCCTGCTGCGCCGCTATAAGCGGAACGATGACGCCGAGATCGCATTTCGCCAAGCCCTAACACTCAACCCCAATGATCAGGTCGCCATCAGCAATTTAAGCAGACTTTACCACGACCTCGGAAAAATAAAACAGGCAAAGCAGCTTGAAAAAGCATCCGAGGTATTTCGCAAACAGAATCCATTTTGGCATTACAGTAAGGCGAAATCAGATTTCGAGCAGGGCGATTTTAACAGCGCACTCAAATCAATTAATCAGGCGATTGACCTAGATCGAAGCGAATATCGATTTTACCAGTTCTCTGCACTGGTATTACATCGCCTAGGCGATGTCGAGCGAGCCAAAAAGCAGGCTATTAAAGCGGCACGCTTAAAATTGAAGAGTAACTAAGACATAAAAAAGGCGCCCTAAAGGCGCCTAACAATAGCATTTCAATAAATTAAAACTGGTATTGAACACTTGCACTCAATGATTGACCAACGTCTTCAGAAAACGTCACCACATTATCGCGCTCGATTTGCAGGCTTTCATCTAGAATATTTTTCAATTTTAATTTAACAATAATCGCTTCAGTGGGATAGTAAGAATAAGTTGCATCCAGCGAATTGAACGGTTGCTCATATGCGTCTGGCTCTCCATTACGACCAGCAAAATACAAGCGCTCACCAAACACATTGTAGGATAAGGTTGCAGAGTGCTGTTCATTAGGCGCGTCATAACCCAGTATCAAGTTTGCTGAATAATTGGACGCGCCAACCAAGTCGCGAGTTGGATTGGTTGGTGCGTCAGCTTTTGAGCCGGCAACCAATTCCGTATCCAGTAAGGTTAAGTTGCCCTGCAAGAAGAACGGCATTAGCTTACTGGAAACATCCCCAAGGTCTTTCATAAACTCTAATTCAACACCGGTAATCGTTGCACTCTCTGCATTGATAATTTCAACCGCGGTATTGGTATCTCCTGCGGCAGCTTGAAACTGTTCGATAGGATCATTTATGTCTTTATAGAATAGCGATGCAGTTAAATTATCGCCGTTGCTAAAAAACCATTCTGCGCGCACATCGTAATTTTTAAACTGCGCAGGAGTAACATCTGGATTACCAAAAACCAGCGCACCGGTAATTGGGTCAATGTAACTGGCCTTAGATATCTCGCGCAAATCAGGTCTAACCGTAGTTTCGCTATAGCCAAAGCGGAGCTGGAAGTCTTCTGCAAAAAAGCCAGGTCGCATATAGGTCGCAGCCAATGATGTATAAGTATCATCATTTGTAAACACTGCATCTTGCAGCTCTTTCGCTATCGCCTCCTGCCCACCCGACTCAGACGTAACAATAGGAATGCCGGTAAAATCTAGGGGATCCCAAGTAAGGCCAACTTGCTGATAGTCTTCGTAGCGTAACCCCGCCACTACACGCCAAGTTTCCTGCCAGGTGATATCAAACTTGCCATAATATGCATCAACTCGGTTGGCGGCGAGATAACTCTCCGAATTACTCCCAGCTACCGCTACTTGGTAACCTAGATCTTGATCAAGAATATTTCGATCACCGTATACCATTGCCAGCGGCCCAGTTAAAGCTTCGTTAGGTGCACTTACACTGCCAAGCCCAAACTGAGTTTGCTGGTACGTTCGTACTTTTTGCCAGTACTCTGCACCACCCGATACCTCAAATGCCCAATCCCGAGTAGTCAATGGCATGTTCACTTCCCAGCCGTAGCTCTCAACCTGATCTTCTAGATCGGTGAAGCGATAATCTGCGGAAGAGCTGTCGCGCACCACGGTGGTTACCGACGGCGAACCAAATTGATGATTGCTTTGCACCGACACTTCATTTGGAATTTCAGTCGTTGACTCGCTATCTGAGTAGAACCAATCGAAGCCTAGTCCTTCAAATATCGCCAACGCTTCGCTGCCAAAAAGCTCACGACTAGCCTCGCCAAATTTATGCTCACCGCGAATTTGATGTATTTCCAGTTCGCGCTGCTCATAACGAAGCTTAAATACACGATCCGAATTAGAGCCCACAGAGAAAGGCTTATCCAGATCGTATTTATCGGTGATCGATATTTTGTCATCGGTATTACGCAGATATAAGCTCGTTGTTTCAATATAGTGATCTTCGTTTAAGCGCAGACCAAAGCCAAGATTAGCGGTTAAAGACACATTCTGTGTAGTCTCATTTTTGACATCCACTTCTTCGCTTTCAGTAACCGAGCGACTCACACTTTTCTTATTGCGCCACTGAGAGTCGTACGCTATACCAGCGAGAAAGCCAAACTCTGTTTCTTCAGCATCGCCTAGGTAAAATCGATTCCCCAAGTTTGCTTCTGCCGAAAAATCTGGATCACCGCTAACTTCATACACATTAATTTTTCGATAAAGCTCAGTTGCCAGCTGCCGATTTACCGCTTCGGCATCTGAAATCGTTGCGTTAGGATTGGTTTTACGCATTTCAGCGAGAATATCATTGCGGTCAAAGCTTCCGCCGTAGGTTCTCAACGCTTGCGTCAACGCCGGTGACAGCGCCCGTGTACCATCATCTTTACCCCAAGCGTCATCGCCACCGCCCTCGTAGCTGAGAAAATCACCATCGGATTCAGTGTTCATTCCGCTACCGATTTCAATATTAAAAACCAGATCTGTCGGGATTCCCTTGGTTCTAATATCAACACTGCCACCGCCAAATGCCGCAGGCATGTCTGCAGAGTGCACTTTTTGAACTGCCAGAGATTCAACAATCGAGGTCGGAAAAATATCTAAAGGTATAACACTGCGCGATAGATCGGGCGACGGCACTACCGCACCATTGAGTAAAGTACTTGAATAGCGCTCACCTAAACCGCGAACAAATACATATTTGTCATCCACCAGGGTAACACCCGGCACACGGCGCAGCGCCGCTGCGACAGTCGAGTCACCGACTCGGCCGATTGCCTCTGAGGTCAAGAAGTCTATTGCGACCTCTTGCTCTAAACGCTCTATCACAACATTTTCAGCACTACTTTTAAGACGCCCAACGACGACGACTTCCTCTATCGGCTTGTTAAGAGCAAAGCCGTCAGAGCCGGCTTCCTGAGCCACTGCGCCTATCGCAAGGCTAAGTGCGCTGACGGTAAACGCAGGCAACACACCTTTTTTAATTACGTTTTTTTTCATGAGAAACGACCCACGTGCATAAATTGATCGGGTTTTAACAGAAAGGGCGCCGTAAGGCGCCCTCTGATTTACGGCTTAAGCTGAACCTGTTTTACTGCTTACTCGAACCAAAGCGGCTCACCGCGATTCGCAGGATCAATCCCGTAAGCCCAGCCAGCAGTCCAATCGTCATCCTTTACGACTGCGCCGAAAAATGCGCGACCAATAGGCGCTACCGTTGGCGCCGCACCGCCAATTTTCATATCAGCCACTGGCAGCGAAAAGAAACCGTCAAGAATATCTAGGTTGGCATTGCTAGCTGCTGTAGGGTCCTCGCCAGCCTCTAATGTCGTCAATGTTTGGCTATTTTCATTAAGGAATTCCAGCTGGGTCTTACCGCCAGGCAGCAAATCGCCTTTTGTAAGATCAGAGCAAGCGATGATAGAGCCTTCGATTTTAAGTACACCCTCAGCTGCGGCTTTCAAGCCTTCAGCACTTTCGATACGTACACAGTAGTTGTAATCGTCATCGCCAGTTAATACATCGCCTTGGTAGGCAGAAGTAATCAGGGCGTTTTGAATTATAGGGAAATGCGCTTCACGAATTCGCATGCCTGCACCTGGATCATGAGTCCCTAAGCCGGCCGCCGTGCCTGCAGGGCCATCATTAGAAGACATGATACAAGTCATGTTTTTAATCGTGGCCCGAGAGTTCAAGCCCCGCGCTACAAAATCGTCAATGGTGGCCTGATCCTTACTACTGTAGCTACCAATACCGTCAGATTCCACGCAGTGGTTACCATCTGTTTCTGACTGAATAACAAGTGCGTAATCAAAAGTACCGCTGTAACCTTCATCGATATCGATAGAGTCGTCACGAACATACATTGCAATGTAGTGGCTAATATTTACCGCACCGCCGAACATTTCAACGCCATCGTCATAGGTAGAATAGGCTTGCAAGAAATCAACCGTCGTACCTGAACCTACGGCATCGAAAGAAATACCGTTTAATTCATTACCTTCTTCAACCTGTGCGCCAGTGTGTTTAACGATGAAGTATTTCAGTGAGCCTGAGCTGTCGGCATTGTTCGCACCGCCGTAATGAGTCTGGCCACCACCAGCCTTACCTTCAGCAGCTACATGACAGCCAGATGCAGTTGTCGCCAAATCATTTGTCGCTGGACTACCGGTATAGGCACACTTATTCGTTAAACCAAAACCGTTGATGATCATGCCGCCCCAGGCCTGAACCTCTTCCGCGCCAACAGTGCCATCCACTGCATCAGATACAGAGGTAATAGTAATTGGCGCAGATGCGGTGCCTTCGGCAAAAATCTGAGAGCCGCGGTTGATTACTACGTAGTCATCTGAAGACTGAAAAGCCAGAGTTGTACCTGCTTCAATTTCAATTTTTGAACCGTCGCCACCTTTTTCGATGCCCGCAGCCACAAGGTCGGCATCGCTACTGTAGTTGCGGCCCACCACTAAACTGTCACGAAACACGTGAACACCGCCGTTGGCTAATTTGGTAAATACCACCGGAGTAGAAGGACCAATATCGATAGGGTTAGTCAGGCTAACGAAATCAGGACCATATACACAGTTAACACCGCTGTCGGCGCCCTGACGAGTAATTCCACCTGTAGTACTATAGCTCGCGCAGCCGTTGGCAGATGTGTTGCCGCCGTTGCCACCACCGGTACTGGTAGTAGTGCTATTGTTTTGCGCATTTATATTAATGTCGCCACCACCACCGCAGCCCGCAAGTACCATGGCAGCCGCCATCGTGCTTAAAGCAAAAATCTTTTTCATAAGAACTAATCTCCGGAACAGACTCTAAGGTTTTCTAGGTTTGTATTAATGGAGCGTATGTTAGGGAGACTTGGTGACAGATATATGAACCGTGTATTGCAGTTATATGACAGCGCGATAAGTTCGCTTATGCTGTAATAAAACTTCTGTTCGGGCAAGGATCTCTGATGACGGCAGAGTTTTGCAGCGAAGCGGTTACACTAAGAATTTAATTAGGGGGGAGTTTTGGCACGCAATATGAGTACGTCAAAAGCCATTGAAACGCCAACATTAAAAAAACGTTGGGTAATATCAATGTCGTGCAAAGGCTAAGCGGAAACACCTTATATATAGACTGGTTGCCGCTAAATACCTCTATACCAGAAGCACTTAGCTATTCAGAAAAATCTGGTGTTAGCGAATAAGGCTTTTCCGCTGCCGACTCATATTCGTCATATTCATTACTATTCACAGACTCAGCGATAGGCACCGCCCTGCTGCGCTCAAGCGAACGGCCATTTTGCACATTCAACTGCTTGTCACGCTTAATTGCGGCAACCACCGTATTGCTCACTAGCTCAAAAATATCCTTGCGATCATCGCGGTCGAATAAGTCGCCTTTTTCCGTTGAGCCAATCGTGGCCACCGTGCGACCAGTGATAAAATCTTGAAAGGAAATACCCAGCATGATGCGCTCATCGCTACCGCTAACCGACAACTGCACTCCTAATGTGCGTTTTTTGGCTGTGTAGGGCAGGTTTTCAATTTCTTTGGAACCGACCACCGCCATATTATAGGCGCCAATCATATTGCCAAACTCAAGATCCATACCGTAAATAGCGCTATTGGTATCACGTTCGATTACAACATAATCGTAATTACCAAAACTGAATCCATTGGAATACACCACAGTCTCGTTACTGGCGCAGGCAAATAAAAACAAAGCTGAAAATATCAGCGGCAGAATGGATTTCATTAATCGTCCTTTGGCACCCGAATTTGTCACAAACCAGCGGCCGTAGTGATAAGCCAACCAATCTCTTTAATGTAGCCTCTCGCAACAAGCACATAGTATTCCAGCTTGCTGTATAGCTATCTTATTAAGCGGCGGTAAGTCTACTACGATCTCGTATTGTATCGTAGGCCCTCTACTAAATTGACCGCCCATCCAAGCAGTGCCGGCGACCGTCAAGAGACTCGAAAAAATGCTAATTCATTCTATTTTTCAATAGCTTAAAACAACAAAAAAACACCCAACGGCACTGCATAGGTATAAATACAGCATGGAATAATTTTATTCTTCCGCCAATACTGATAGATTAGTCAATAAATATTGAATTAGATGGCCTACGCACAATAAAATTAGGATTTACAGACTATGAGTTCTCTCTACGCCAATTACGACCCAACCAAAGCCATTGTTCAAGCCGACCCCTACCCCTATTACGCCTACCTTCGCGAACACGAACCGGTTAAGTACATCCCTGAAATGAATGCCTATGCCGTCAGCCGCCACAGCGACGTGCAAGCGGTACTGCGTAATCACGAGCAATTCTCGTCAGGCCCTTTAATTCAGCTGGCCTTCGGCGATTTCAACCCTGCGCCCGATTCACCTTACTTACTGGCGAGCGATCCTCCAGACCACACTCGCTTGCGCAATTTAGTGAACAAAGCCTTTTCAAAGCGGATGCTGGACAGCAAACGCACCGAAATTGTCGCGATTGTTAAACAATTGCTCGATGAAGCCTCAGAGAACGAAGAATTTGATGTTATTGAAGAGTTCTCATCACCGCTGCCGGTCCATATCATCGGTCAAATCATGGGTATTGAAACAGAGATGCGCGCAGATTTTCGGCGCTGGTCTAATAATGTCACCGCCGGCGGCAATGCGGCGGCATTAACCGATGCCCAGCGCGCAGAAATGCGCCAAGACACCGAAGATTTCCGAGATTACTTCCTAAAGCGCATAGCCGAAGTTCGGAAAAAGCCCGAAGCCAACCTGATTTCTGACTTGGTGCAGGCCGAGGAAGCAGGCGACAAACTTACTGCAGATGAAGTACTGGCCATGTGCGTGTTGTTGCTGATTGCCGGCAATGAAACCACCACCAGCCTGATCTCTAATGCCATTATTTGCCTGCGGGATTTTCCAGAGCAGGAAAAAATCGCCCGCGCCGACCGCTCTCTGGTACCCAACATGACCGAAGAGGTGCTGCGCTACCTGTCACCAATTCAGTTTTTGTTTCGCCAATCAATCTCGGAAACCCAGGTTGCCGGCGTGACGATTCCCAAAGACGCCACCGTGCTGGCCATGTATGCCAGCGCCAACCGCGATGAGTCGGTGTTCAAAAATGCCGATCAACTCGATGTGCGGCGTGAGAACCTGCGTCAGCACACCGCCTTCGGTTGGGGCATTCACATGTGCGTAGGGCGCGCACTAGGCCTGCTCGAAGGCGAACTAGCCTTAAATCATATGTTTGATCGCTTTAAAACTATTGAGATAACCCAGGAAAAAATAGAATGGTGCGACGCATTTTATTTGCGCGGCCCCAAAAATCTAAAAATTCGCTGCCGCTAGTCAGTATTAGGCCTTAGTAGTAAATATACCGCCAAGGCCTCGCGATCTTCTGCGCTGAGTGGAAAAGCCGGCATCGGCGGTGTTGGCGCGCTAAAAAAGCTGGCTAATTCATTTAATTCGTAACGCTCAACCAAGCCCGACAAGGCTGCACCGCGATGACAGCCACTGCAATTATAGTCATTGAACAGCTGTTCACCGCGACGCCTCAAGTGATCGCGCTGTTCAGGGCTATACGCGCCTAACATCGGATCGCTCTTGCTGCTCCCCTGAGGTTGCTGCGGCAACTCAAGACGCCTGCTACTAACAGCTGTTTTACCTGCCACTACGCGGTATATCGAACCCGAATAGTCATCCGAAATATAGAGGCTGCCATCATTGGCCTCGGCAATATCCACCGGCCGACCTATTAGCCGATCACCCTGTAAAAATCCACTCAAGAAATCCTGCTCAACAATAGTACCGTCGTCCTGCCAGTGCAGCGACACCACTTTATAGCCGTCCGGTTCACTTCTATTCCACGAACCGTGCAGGGCTACTAAGGCTGTGCGCTCGAAACCACCAACCGTGCTATGCCGCAAAAAGCGTAAACCCAGCGGCGCATTGTGAGCGCGAAACTCATGGCTCGGCGGTATATTTTTAGCTGTAGCTGCCGCGTTTTTTCCGCCAAAATCAGGGTCCGGCGTACTGGCGTTAACATAGGGCCAGCCGTAAAATCCGCCTTTCTCAATACGATTCAGTTCACAGGGCGGAAAATTGTCGCCCAGTAAATCACGGCCGTTATCGGTCGCGTAAAGGGCGTTATTCCACGGCGCCCAGTCCAGACCAACGCTATTGCGCAGGCCTGTGGCGTAAACCCCAAACTCGCTACCGTCCATGCGAAATCGCATGATGGTCGCCCGGGTGGGATCTTCCTCTTCGCACACATTGCAACTAGAGCCCCCGCTCAAGTACAGCCAGCCGTCATCGCCTGCGCGCAGAGTTTTAGTCCAGTGATTACCCTTGTCATCCAAGTCATCAACGATGCGTTGGTAGCTGCCATTGGTTTGTCCTTGGGCGCTATCAAAGGCAATTTTGCCAACCCCGTTAGATTCGGCTATGTACAGCCAGCCCGCCGCAATATCCAAACCATGGGGTCGCGTTAAGCCACTCAGCAGTACTCGCTGAGCGTCGGGCAAGCCATCGCCATTGCGATCGCGCTCAAGTAAGACTATGTCGCCGCTACGCGGGCGGCTAACAAGTAAATCTCCGGCGTCAGTCGAGTGTAAAAAGCGAATTTTACCGAGATCACTGGCGTACAAGCTCACGCCAAAGCCCTCAGCAACATCGAGCTGCTGCTGAATATCACTTGCATCGGGTGCCTCGCCGCCGTAGCCAAGCACCATATTGAGCACAACTTTCGAGGTAGTTGCCATGCCCGCAGAGCCAAATTGAATCACGGCCAAGGGGGTCAACACGATCAGCGCAAGCAGTGCCAACAAGGTGTAGCACAGCCGTTTCAGTATTCTCATTGGGTTTTCGCCTAGATTATTTACCACCAGCAGCCCCACTGGCGCCGGCCCATTATTAAAATTAACTCTCTAGCGTACACCACACCTCGATTCTAAGTGCAGACGGCGTTAAACTGGAAAGTCACTGTACTTATTAGTTAGCCGAGCCAATACGGCGCCAGCAACTAAAGATCGCAAACCTAAAATCAATAAACAGAGATGATAAGCCATGATGGATATGGGTAGTAGCAGCGGCGAAAAATGCCCGTTTGAACTAAATTTTAAGCCCGAGACCTTTAAAGCCGGCGACCTAGTCAGTTACCGCGTGTCTGGTAGTATGATGGACATGCCCTTTGTTGGCGTTTTGGTTGAGGTTCACGACGATCACGTCATGCTAGCCCACTATGGCGGCGACGACGCAGTAGCGGGTAATGTTATGCGCGGCACAAAAACCGACCGCCCCGTTGTTAGCGAAGAAGACGCCCTGCGCTAGTCACAAAATAGCGATAAAAACTGGCGCCTAACAATAACTGTAGGCGCCAGGATGCTACTTACTGATTAAAGCACTGTCTTCAAAGCGAATTCCCGCCCAACCACTGCGCATAAAGTTACGAATATTAGCGTGGTCTTCCCCGCTGGGGTTCCCCAACACATCCTTGCTGTAATAATCGCCAAAAGCGTTTAACGTCGCCTCTTTACTTAGCTGATTTAAAGCTGCAAACGCAAATATTTTACATGAGCCATTATTGCTGCCCGCGGCATTATGCTGCTCGCCATTTTGAAAGGCACTTGGCGTAAAATCATACTCGGCGTCAATAACAGCCATTACGTCGGAGAAATCCACTGGCCGCTCAGCCAAACGATCGATAAGTTCTTGTATTGTCATGCCACACTCCCATTTTAACGCCGAGTATTATAAAGGAATTTTGCTATTAGCATGCTTGCAGCTAAGCCGATATTCCCCTGGCGTCATTCCACTCCAGCGCTTAAAGGCGTGACTGAAGTTAGCTGCCTCACTATAGCCCAGCTTTTCAGCCAACTGATCGAGCCCTAAGCTATCGTCAGCAAGGTATTGCTGCGCCAAATCTAAACGTAATTGCTGACTTAGCGCGCGATAACTCGCGCCCTCGTGTTGCAATAACCGGCGCAGGGTTCGCTCGGGAATAGCTAAGCGCTGCGCCACCGCGCCAATTCCTTTAAAGGCAGAATCGACGATAGCCCGTTGCACGCGATGCGTAAAACTGCGCTCCCCATGCTGACGACTAATGAGCTCGCGACATTGCCTAACACAGGCCGACCACGTCACTGCATTCGCCTGAGGAAGGGTAATCTGCAGTATCTCGCGCGCAAAGCTCACCCGCGTATGACGAGCATTAAATACCACAGGGCAGCCAACGAGCCGTTCAATCTCCTTGGCGTGGGCCGGCTCGGGAATAGCGACCTCCAGATGCATAAGCGGTAATTTCTGAGCCGCGGCCTCCGTCGCGACCACCAGCGTGACGATTAGGTCGCGTTCAACCACAAAATTGCGCACTGCGCCGGCGGGGTAGTTGTCGCGCAACGCCAAGCTTGCTGCTGCGCCGTCGACATTCAGCTCCAAGCCCACAAAGCTGTGGGTCAATTCAATAAATTCCTGAGCCACCTGAAACGCCTGCTGTAAATTCTCACTACAAATAAGCGCCAAGCCCCAAATACCAAAAACGCCGAAGTGGTAGCGTCGGCCAACAAGATAGGCAAGATCCGGACGTGGGTTCGCCGCGAGCGTTGCCTCAATAAAGGCAATTTCCTGATCTGAGCGTATCAGGTAGCCCGGCGTCTCCAGCTCCCGCCGACCCAAACCCGTTATTGCACTCGCCGCTTCATGATCTAAACCCAGCTCCTCCAGGGTTTGGCACAGAATCAACAAACCCAGTGCAGGCCGCAACCCAGCGGGAAAAGTTGAATTAAAACTGTTATTTTTATCCATAGTGGCCGAAATTAACAATTTCGGCGGTCAGTAGCAACATTTCACTCCTTAAGCGCTAAGCGTAGGCTAATGAATGAGCCTAACGCCTCTAACGAGACTTGGTGGCACTAATAAAGACCACATAATAAGGACGATAAACTATGGCAACGACAATATCGCGTTTCTCGATTACCGACCTGACCCAGCGCTTTCGCTGGCTGTGGATGATCAATGCCTTTTTTATGCCCTGGCTGGCCCTAATCGGCATTATCCCAGCGATAAAAACCGGTAACAGCGCTTGGCTAGCCTTAGGCTTTATTATTTTTTATGTCGCGATCCCTATACTCGACTATGTTTCCGGCCAAGACCCCAACAACCACGACGAAGCCGATGTACCCGCATTGGACGCCGACAACTATTTTCGCTGGGCTTTGTTCGTCGCGCTCGCAGGCGTCATAGTGGTTTGGTTTAGTGCTATTGCCTACGCGTGGTATGCACAACTATCCATTTTAGGTCTAGCGGCGCTGGCCTTATCTTGCATGGGTTTAGGCGGCGCATTTTTAAATCTGGGCCACGAATTAGGCCATAAGAAAAATCGGCCAGAACGCTGGGCGGCAAGCCTTGCCTTAGGTATTGCGGCACTGCCCCATTTTAGTGTTGAACATAATCGCGGCCACCACCGCGATGTCGCCACCCCCCACGACCACGCATCGTCACGCCTAGGTGAAAATTTTTACCGTTTTATGTTCAGAGAAATGCCTGGCACATGGCTGCGCGGCTGGCGCCTAGAAGCAGATAGGCTACATGCTAAAGGCCTATCTTTCTGGTCGACAAAAAACGAGATACTGCCGGGAGCAATAATCACATTGCTATTTTTCACCCTAGTAGGCGCTCTCTGCGGACCAACAGTGTTGGCGTTTGTGATAATTACTAGTTTACTAGGGCACACTAACTTAACGGCCGCTAATTATGTTG
Source organism: Zhongshania guokunii (assembly GCF_040892635.1). Taxonomy (NCBI): domain Bacteria; kingdom Pseudomonadati; phylum Pseudomonadota; class Gammaproteobacteria; order Cellvibrionales; family Spongiibacteraceae; genus Zhongshania; species Zhongshania guokunii. The sequence continues at coordinate 51,756 of NZ_JBFRYA010000013.1, forward strand.
AACACTATGGTTTACTGCGCCAAAAACTCGATAACGGCCGCTATGAAACACCGCAGCCCCAGCACTCATGGAATCAGAATTCGCTGATTTCGAATCTCATTACCTTTCAGCTACAGCGCCACTCTGACCATCACGCCCATCCCAGTCGTCGCTACCAATGTTTGCGACACTTTGATGATGTTCCGCAGCTCCCAGCAGGTTATTACGCAATGTTCCTACTCGCGTATATTCCACCACTTTGGTTTAAGGTGATGGATAAAAAAGTGCTTAATTGGGCTGCTAACGATATCGATCGTATCAATGTTTTAGCGGGAAAACGCGAGCACTACCAAGCCAAAATCGCGACGCTCGCACATAGCTAAATCACAAAAAATGTGGCGGCCAAAGTAGCCGCCACATTTGTCTCCGCACACTATTCATCGTTAGTATTAATGCCCTTGGCTAACTCGTACTCGAGTATTCCAAGATTGATTACCATGACGGTCATCTCTGCGATACTTACTGCCTTTATGGTCGTGACGGCTGTATCTATCGTGTTTGTCGTGCTTTTTAGCGTATTTATTACCGTGTTTGCCTTTGTGCTTTTGATCTACATATTTATGATGCTTACCGTAGGATGAAGAATAGCGATCGCGCTGATGTTGATTTTGATAATAAACATGCGCATTACCGTAGCGATGGTGGTCATTACCACGATACTCCACATGATGTCCGCAGTAACGATCATGCACATGGTGCTTTCTGTATTTTTTATCAGACTTATAAGAGTCATGAGCTGCATACAATACCGCGGCACCAATTAATACCGCTGCGGCGGCCTCTGCATTGTCTGCATGAGCTTGCTTTGGGGCAAGGGCCACGGCCAGTGCAAGTAATCCCGTTAGCAGCATATTTCGCAGCAAGCGGGGGCTTTCTAAACTAAGAGCTGTTGTATTTGTCATCATCAGTTCCTCCTGAATGTGCTTGTACATTATCAGGACGTAGCTGAACGAAGGCTGAAGACAATCGGAATAAATTGGCCGGTGCAAATACCCGCATATTCGCCCCGGCCCCACCCAGTCTATTCAATTTGGAGTTAATTCAGCTACTCTGTGAATTGCAGCGCGTTAACGCCTGTGAGCGCGCCTGGGCAAAGCCTGCCAAGGAAAAACTATCGCCAGTCTGTTTAAAGTATTTCGCCAGTTCCGCAGAGGGCATCAGCACATTCACTGAGCTGGCTTGGCTCATCAAAGCCAATAATTCTTGGTTAGCAAAGGAATGACCAAAAATAACTTGATGCACATTGCCGCTCATCGGCTTAATTGATATGACCTCAAGCGGGATATCCATCGGCACGCCGTCAAAATCAGCAGCTAGCGACACTTTCTGACCCGCAAGTGCCCAGATATTGGCACTGTCGCTAGCCCAGCTAATGTATAACTCGTCGCTGCTACAAGTATTGCTGTGTTTAACCAAGCCAAACTGATTTCCCTCCGTTTGCTGGCCGTGCACGGTATAACCGGTAGACTTAGAAATCGCCTCAAAATCCCAATTAGCTCCGGTAGTTGCATGCACGTTAAGCGACAGCAGTGTAGAAGTAATTCCCGCGGTTAACATTGTACGAATAGTCATTGAATTCACCTTTTAAGCAGCCGTGTATTTGGGGTGGTAGCCAATACATTGGGCAACTAATCAGGTTTTTGAACTATACGTAGTCTTCCCGCCTGTGAATTCCATCACAAAACTAACAGCAAAGATAAGCCGCAAATTTAGATCAAAACGCAGGAAATTCACACGAAATTAATTTCTCGTCGAGACCAAGTAAAATGTACAACATAAAGAGAACTACGCGATCGAAATCTGGAGCAGTGTTTAGCAAGGAGTGCAACGCCGTCAAAAAGGACTCTCAACAGCGCGCAGTAAACTTAGAATCAATCTGAACCGAGTAACGAGGTCTCACGCCCGCCAATTGCTGGACCCATCGCAGGTTCATGCTTAGCACCGCGCAACAGAAATATCTCTACACGCCGATTTCGCGCCCGTCCGTCTGCCGTCTCATTATCGGCAAGCGGCCGGGTCGCCGCATGCGCCATTACACGAAACCGTTCATTGGGTTGGCCACTGGCCGCAATAATACCGCGCAATACCGTGGTCGCCCGAGCAGACGACAAGTCCCAATTGGAGAAATAGCGGTCGGTATGAATCGGCACATCGTCGGTATGTCCTGCAACCACAATCTGACCGTCAATTTCATTGAGTAATGAGCCCATTTTAGCCAAAACCGGCTCAAAACCCGGAGACAAAACAGCACTGCCAGAGGGAAAGGAGCCCCGTTCACGAATACGGATAATGATGACCCGCTCACCGTCGTCGACAACCTCCACCAAACCTTCAGCTATTTCCACCGCGAGATGAGCTTTTACTTTCTCTAAATCATCATTGAGGGCCTCGTCGGCCTCCACTTGCACGAAATCGCGCATTTCGCGAACTGCTTCCTGACGCACCTGATTCTCTACCGTGGGCTTGGGTTGGCCGGGGCTAAACTCCCGAGCAATCATGCTGGTACCTATTGGCGGCTTAAACGCGGGGATTTCACGCTGCACGCCAAAGGCATCCTTCATAGACCCAGACAACTCTTTAAACTTTTGCTTGTCCATTTCTGAGAACGAAAACAACAACACAAAGAAAGCCAGTAGCAGCGACATTAAATCAGCAAAAGTAAGCACCCACGCCGGTGCGCCAGCGGCCTGTTTTTTTACCGGAGCCTCTTCCACTTAGGCTTCCTCAGACTTAGGTTCTACTTCGCGTTTATTGTCCGGTAGGTAGGTTTGCAGTAATGATTCAAGTACGCGAGGGTTAATACCCTCTTGAATACCGTCCACCGCCTCTAAAATCAAATGCCGATTACGACGCTCTTCAGCAGTACGGAAGGCCATTTTCTCGGCCATGGGCAGGGCAACAACGTTTGCCAATACCGCGCCGTACAAAGTTGTTAACAGCGCTACTGCCATTGCTGGGCCAAGCGCTTTGGGGTCAGACATATTGGACATCATTTGCACTAACCCAACCAAGGTGCCGATCATACCCATGGCCGGTGCCGATTCACCAAAACCTTTAAATACGGCCTCGCCCATTTCATGGCGCTCAATAGTTTGGTTAATCTCTTTATTTAATACGCGACGAACAAACTCAGGGTCGTGACCATCTATGGCCATTTGCACGCCCTTGTTTAAAAACTCATTGCTAATTTCCAGAGATTCTAAACCCAGCAAGCCTTCTTTACGGGCCACCCCCGCCATCGACATACACTCGGCAATGAGGTCTTCGGAACTGGTTGGCTTGTGCACAAACGCCCGCGACGCTACTTTAAAGGCGCCCAGCGTTTGATCTAAAGGGAATTTAACCAAGTTAGCCAGCAAACCGCCGCCAACAACAATCAACAGGCTCGGCGTATCAATAAAGCCGCTAGCGCTCCCACCCAGCACAATCGCGGTAACAATAACCCCGAGCGCGCCCAACATGCCTAATAACGTTGCTATGTCCAAAGAAAACTCCGCCTATCTCTGTCACTAACTCTGCAAAACGGCCTATCGCCTGCGGCTAACAGCCGCCATTTCACCCGTACGTATACACGGTAACGGCAAAGGAGCTTATAACTTTATAGAAGAACAGAATGAGATTCTCATTATTATCGCGCTCTCGACTCACCTACACCCTGAAATTCGGTTGATTGCTACAATATCTCGACGCGCGCCGCTCCGCCATAGCGGATTTCAACGATGCCAAAACTCCACTCGCCCCAGTGCACCATGTTATGCTCATCACCGCCATCAAAGTATAAGACAAGTATCTATGTTGACCACCCGACAATCCGATTTTGGCCGCGGCCCTGCTATTTGGCAGACTCTTGGCAATGGCAGTGAACCCCTGCTGTTTGCCGCCGCCAATGGCTTCCCTATTGGCAGCTACCAAACTTTTCTCAGCCACTTTGCAGATGACTACCGCATCATCGGGCTAGAAAATCGCGGAATGTGGGGCAGCGCCCACCCGCCCAGAAACTTTACCTGGCGCGATCACGCCGACGATCTTATTGCCTTTTTAGACCATCAAGCAGCCCCCCCCCTAATTGCGATGGGCCACTCTATTGGCGGCACCGTACTGGCCTTGGCGGCGGTTAAGCGCCCCGATTTATTCAAGGCCGTACTAATGTTTGACCCGGCAACAATTCCCGGCCGCTTTTTGCATGCGCTGGCAAGCCTTGCTCCCACCCAAGTAATGGGCCGTAGCAAATTGGTTAAACGCACCCAAAATCGCCAGCCACTGTGGCCAAGTCGTCAAGCTTTTATCGACTACCACAGACCCAAAGCCGCATATCGCCAGTTTTCTGAGGCGGCATTTATCGAATATGCCGACGCTGGGCTAATAGAGCAAACAGATGGGCAATTTAAGCTTGCATATAGCAGAGAATGGGAGGCACATAATTTTCTGCACACCTATTCGCCGTGGCAAGCTCTACGGCACATTCAAGTGCCAAGCCTAATCCTGCGCGCGGAACACTCTTATCTACACAAGCCCAAAGAATTCGAAAGCAGGGTAAGGCGACTACCCGCCAACGTCAGCCACCAAGTTATACAAGGCGTTGGCCATATGGCGCTGCAAGAAGATGGCGAACAGGTTGTTGAGCTTAGTCGCGATTGGCTAAGTGCGAACCAGCTGCTAGCCACCTCATAGAATGCGCGTCGCTACTCGACTTTTTTATACTGCGCTGATGGTCAACCTGCTCGGCCAACCGCAAACAAGTCTAGCGCAGGCACGCCAAGCTCAAGACCATGTTGCCCAACACCCCACAGAGCAGTGGCAGACGCTCGGCCTAGGTGGGCATAAAATGGGTTATCGCCATATTCTGCGCCACCCATCTGAAAACCAGCTGCTCACCCGTGAAACCTTAGTGCTAACCGTAAGCCAGCCCGGCGCGCCCAACGCTACTAGCACAACGGTTTTAGAATATCGCGAAAGTAGCACTGGCCAGCCACTCGCTATCACTAAACGTGTCACATCAGCCACGGCAAACCACCAGATGCAAGCCACAGTGGACGAGCAAATATTGGTGGTCAGTCAGCTCAATTCTACGAATAGCCCCCGTAAACACGCCATTCCGCAGCCATTTTATTTACCCGAGGGGCTGCGCCTAGCCCTACTGGGTAAAACCGAGCACGACAGCCCGTTTAACTATTTCAGCTGGAATTTCAGCAGCCAGAAATTTGACCACCTGCAACTGCAAATCCAGCCCTACAATTCACCGGACCACCCCGAGGCTCGCTGGCAAATTCGACGTCATCAACTTGGCGACACCAAGCGCAGCACCCTTATCGTTGCCGATCAATATTTTTATTTCACCGAAGAGCGAAGCACTAGCGGAGGCGACGAAGTCATTATTTCGGACTGCAGCCAAACCTGTGCCCAAGCCGACTTCGAGCCGGCGACCCACGTCTATCGACAGCTCATTGCCTCACCCTACAAAATTACCGACACCGCCCTACGCGGTAAAATTCGCTACCGCTTACAAGGGCTGTCTACCCCGCCGCCCAGCACCTTTGAACAAACCGTTAAACCGCTGACCGACGGCGTAGAAATCCTCGTATGCGACGACTGCGGGGCAGAAGCCCCGCCAGCCCCAGAGACCCTGGCCGTGGCGCTGCAGGCAAACTACTGGCTACCGAGCAGCGAGCCCGTTTTTAAAACTGTGGTCGACGATATCCTTGCCGACAAAGACATCACCACTGCCGCCCGCATGCGCAGGCTCAGCCGCTTTGTGAGTCGGCACATGAACAGCGAAGCCAGCTACTCTGGCTATGCCACCGCGCTTGAGGCCTATAACAGCAAACAGGGCGACTGCACCGAGCACGCCCTGTTACTGGCAACCTTGGCGAGGGCCGCGGGCATCCCCAGCCGAGTGGCGTTTGGCATGGCCTATAACAACGAGCGATTTTTAGGGCGCAAATATGTCTTTGTTCCCCACGCTTGGGTGCAGGCATGGACAGGGAATAGATGGCAGAGTTTTGACAGTGGCTTGGGCAAGTTCACCGCAGGACATATTACGCTGGGTGTCAGCAATGGTGAGCAAAGTGAAGTTTTAAAATTAAACGAACAATTACATCAAATTAAAATCATTTCGGCGGTGCAAATAAAAAGCCGCTGAATGCTACAGCGGCTTTTTAAAGATCACACAAAATACTTAACACATTACTCGTAAGCGACAGGCATCTCTTGCAAGCTTTCATCGCCAGCCACATCAATGTCGGCAATAACAATAGTAGCGCTTGAGCGCACGGCACCAACAACGGTCACCTCTTCAATTAATTGCGTAGGCTCATCGGCAAATACACCCAGCGGCAACAAAAAGACAGCAGCCAAGGAACAGGCCACAATTTGAATAGATTTAACACCAACACGATTAGATAACATACACACTCCGCCTTTTTGCAGATCAATATCAAGATAGAAAATAAAAGTGGCCAAAACACCGCAGCCAGAGGAGGAATTATCGTGTAAAAATGTTACATGCTAATGACGTTAATATGACAATTTCAGAGAAACGTAGACATAAGTAAAAGGAAGCTCTCCTCGTGAGTGCAATGTATTACTTAATTGCACACTCTAAAATGCTTATACTTATAGACTTTATTAAACCCCGCCTTAACAAGCATCCCGTCTTAGACAAGATTCAACACGCAAACTATATTCCAATAAGTAGTTCCGAATTCGACCAATCTGGCAATGCCGGAGGGTAAGAATATGGCCATGTCACCCAGAATTGCAGCTCACCTATGTAAAGTTGGCGTTCATTTCGACTTAGTCAGCCACGCCCACACTCGCAACAGCAAGCAATCCGCTGCAGCAGCTCAGCTGCCCCTAGAAAAAATCGCCAAGGCTATAATTGTATGCGATGAAGATCGCTATCGAATGTGCGTCATACCCGCTCACCACCGCCTTATGCTAGACCGAGTTAATACTCATATGCATAGCCACTACCGACTGGCGACCGAGGAGGAATTAGCATCGCTCTTCGATGACTGCGAAGTCGGTGCGGTACCTGCACTAGGCCAGGTTTACGGTATGCCGGTTAGCTGGGACGAAGAATTGAATGACACCCAAGACATCTATATTGAGAGCGGCGATCACGAGCACTTAATCCATCTCAATCACGGCGCTTTTTTAGAGCTGATGGGTGGCCAAGATCACTTCCAAATGAGCTGCCCAGAAGACGACCACCTCAGTTGGATGATTCACTAAGCTAGTGTCTACCCTACCTGCCTAGCTTAGCTCCTGCATCCACAGGGGCAACGTTAATTTGCGATCATCACTGCGTTGGCGCAGCGTCGCTAGTTGAGGGCGCACTGGTGGGCACGCTCAGCGCAGACGAGCCCACGCTATCAATTAAATCTCCGCTTAACACCAGCCCTGCGTTGGGAATATTCAAGGTATCATCGAGCAAACTGCCGCTGAGCATGTCACCGCCAAGCACCAAGCCGACATCAAGCAGGCCATTCGTACTGGCTAAAAAATCACTGACCACCGGTAGGCTTTGCGCCGACAGGGCACCGCTCCCCGCCAGCGCAACTATAAACACAGCGCTCGAACAAATTCCTTTCGCATTAATAGTAAACATATTCCCCTCGCAAGCTTTAGCGCTTCAAAACCATATAAAAACAGTAAGTTAGCACAAAATGTCAAATAGGGGGCAATGAGCGTGCACCACCAGCACTGGCAACGTGAGAGGCTTCACACTTTTGGAAACGCTAGGCTAGGTGCCTTAATTATTGTGGCTCGCCGCTCCTAAGCCCGCAGCCAAAAACTCGACCAAGAGTTTTATCTTCGGCGATAAATTGCGGCTATGCGGAAACAGTGCCCAGATACCCTCTTCGGGCTCACGAAAATGGTCTAGTAAACTGATCAAACTGCCTTCATTAAGGTGGGCCTGCACATAATAATCGGGCAACTGAATTAGCCCTACCCCTTTTAACGCGGCATCAACAAGCGCATGACCGCTATTGCAGTGGATATTGCCCGACACGCGGATATTCCGCGACTTGCCCGCCTCCTGAAATCGCCAGATGTCGGAGCCGCCAACCAAGCAATTGTGCTGTTCTAATTCAGCCAATGAGTGAGCAATGCCATAGCGGTTCAAATAACTCGGCGCAGCACAAACATAGCGGGTTCGCGATGCCAGTTTTTTTGCCATCATCGCCGAATCGCTCAACGTGCCGATTCGAATCGCCAAGTCGTAGCCTTGGGTCACCAGATCGTCGAGCTGGTTGCTAAGCTGGCAATGCAACTCCAGTTGCGGATACTGCAACACAAAATCATTTACTAGCGGCATTACGCTCTCTTCGCCGTAGGTAATCGGCGCGGTCATTTTAATTTTACCGCGCGGTGTAGCCTGTAAATCTAAAATAGCCCGTTCAGCCTCTGCCAAGCCATCCATCAAGCTCCGGCAGTGTTGGTAGTAAACACCGCCATTCTCCGTCATAACCACTTTGCGGGTGGTGCGGTAAAACAACTTGGCGCCTAGGCGGTCTTCCAAGCCGCTGACTTGCCGGCTGACCTGCGCCACTGATACCGCCAAACGCCCAGCCGCCGCAGTAAAACTGCCGGTTTCGGCTACGGCAACAAATTCAGCAAGGCCCTGCCACTGATTCATTATTACATTCTCGTAAAAGTGTTTTGTATTTAAGGCCATTATCATCAATCGAGAAACAATTACAATGTAGGCATTAAAATCACACCAGCTATACCGCAGCCACCACAGAGAGATCGCCATGTCTGAGCAATTTATTAAATCCAAAGCCGCTATTGCTTGGGGTCCCGGTCAGCCACTTAAAATCGAAGAAGTCGATGTAATGCTCCCCAAGGCGGGCGAGGTATTGATTAAAATCGTCGCCACTGGTGTTTGCCACACTGACGCCTTCACCCTCTCTGGCGACGACCCCGAGGGCATATTCCCCTCCATTCTCGGCCACGAAGGCGGTGGTATTGTTGAACAAGTCGGTGAAGGCGTCACCAGCGTAAAAGTCGGCGACCACGTAATTCCTCTGTACACCCCCGAATGCCGCGAGTGCAAATTTTGTAAATCGGGCAAGACCAATCTTTGCCAGAAAATTCGTGAAACCCAAGGTAAAGGCCTGATGCCCGACGGCACCACTCGGTTCTACAAAGACGGCCAACCGATTTTCCACTACATGGGTTGCTCAACCTTCTCTGAATACACCGTGCTGCCCGAAATCTCCCTCGCCAAAGTGAATCCTGCCGCGCCTCTAGAAGAAGTTTGTTTGCTTGGCTGCGGCGTCACCACCGGCATGGGCGCTGTGATGAATACCGCCAAGGTAAAAGAGGGCGACACCGTTGCTATTTTTGGTTTGGGCGGCATTGGCCTGTCGGCCGTGATCGGCGCGGTGATGGCCAAAGCCAGCCGCATCATTGCCATCGACGTTAACGAGAGTAAATTTGAACTGGCCCGCAAGCTCGGCGCCACCGATTGCATCAACCCGAAGAACTTCGACAAGCCGATTCAAGAGGTGATAGTTGAACTGACCGACGGCGGCGTTGATTTCTCTTTTGAGTGCATTGGCAACGTTAACACCATGCGCTCGGCTTTAGAGTGCTGCCACAAGGGCTGGGGCGAGTCGATTATTATTGGCGTAGCCGGCGCTGGCCAGGAAATTTCAACCCGCCCCTTCCAACTAGTAACGGGACGAGTCTGGCGCGGCACCGCCTTTGGTGGCGTACGCGGCCGCACCGAACTACCAGACTACGTAGAACGCTATTTAGCTGGCGAATTTAAGCTCAGCGATTTCATCACCCACACCATGCCACTCGAAGACATTAACGAAGCCTTTGAGTTAATGCATGAGGGCAAGAGTATTCGCTCAGTTATTCACTACTAGTCCTCCAGCCCCCACAAGGACGCGCCGCTGAAAAGCGGCGCGAATCGCAAATGAGCATAGAAAACATTAGCAACAACAAATGCTTTGGCGGCTGGCATAAGCAGTATCGCCACCGCTCTAGCACCCTCAACTGCGAGATGCGTTTTGCCGTTTTTTTGCCCCCCCAAATCAATACCGGCGTAAAAGTACCGGCACTGTACTGGCTATCGGGACTAACCTGCACCGACGAAAACGTGATGCAAAAAAGCGGTATACAGCGTGTTGCCGCTGAACTTGGCATCGCCATTATCGCCCCCGACACCAGCCCTCGCGGCGACGACGTCGCTAACGACGACAGCTACGACCTAGGCCAAGGCGCAGGCTTTTATGTTAACGCCAGCCAAGCGCCGTGGAATCGCCATTTCCATATGTACGACTATATCGTTAAAGAGCTGCCGGAAATTATCGAGCAACACTTCCCCATATCTGAGCAGCGTGCCATTTCCGGCCATTCCATGGGCGGCCACGGCGCACTGACTATCGCCTTAAAAAACCCCGAGCGCTACAGCTCGGTATCGGCCTTCAGTCCAATTAGCTCACCGGTAAACTGCCCTTGGGGACAAAAAGCGTTTACGGCGTATTTGGGCGCTGAACAAGCAGATTGGAAGGCCTACGACAGCTGCGAACTCATTAACAACGCAACTCGGTTTGTACCCGCACTTGTCGATCAAGGCAACGATGATCAATTTCTAATTGAGCAGCTCAAGCCGCAACTATTAGAAGCCGCAGCCAGGGCTAAAAACTACCCACTGCAACTCAATTACCACGACGGCTATGACCACAGTTATTATTTTATCGCCAGTTTTATAGAGTCACACCTGCGTTTCCACGCCAAGTATTTACGCTAACCCTAAAACGCTAGCTAATTCCTTGGCGTTAGAACGCCAAGGAACCAAGCCTGCCATTTCGAGTCAAAGAAGTTCATTCACAACGCCCCTACGAACACCGTGTTTCCTGCTCAAGCAGAATCAGCGGCGCTCGCCCTTAATCGCGTGGAGTAATGCATGATGAACAATAAACTAGGCCGAATTGCCGGCTATTCACTTATCGCCGGCCTGGGTCTGTCGTTATTAACCGCCTGTGGCGGCTCCAGCAGCAACGGCTCAGCCAAATCATCTACCGCGTCATTTTCCGTCACCGACGCACCTGTTGATGACATTGACGCCGTAAAAATCACCTTCAGCCGCATCGACCTCAAACCCGCCAATGGCGACATTGTCAGCCTGACCTTTGATGAGCCCGTGGTCATCGACAACCTTCTCGACCTCACCGGCAATGCCGCCAGCCCGATTATTTCTGACGCTGTAGTACCCGCTGGCGACTACCAATGGCTGCGTATTTTTGTGACCGGTGGTTTCCCCGATTCTACTGTGCTGCCCAAGCTCGGTAACGAAACCGACCTCTTTATACCCGGCCAGCAAAATGGCAATGCCAATAACAATGGCACGCCGCGCTCATTAAAACTGAATACCGGCTTTACCGTTCCCACCGGTGGCAACGCCGATTTCACCATCGACTTTGTACTTCGCAAAGGCCTAACCAAACCCGCTAACTCAGACCACTATCTACTGCGGCCGGCGATGCGCTTAGTGAACAATGTCGAAGTTGGCACTATTAGCGGCACCGTAGACAACACCGTGATCGCCAGCAATGCCTGCGGCCCCACCGGTATCAGCGTGTACCTCTACGAAGGAGATTTAAACGCAAACTCACAAGTACCGGACGATATCTACGACCCCAATATTAATGCGGATATAGATGAAGTGAGCGACGACGTGAGCGGCCAGCGCCCCATTAGCAGCGCTGAAGTCAGCATGAATGACAGTAGCGTTTACACCTTTGAAATTGGCTTTGTGCGCGCTACCGAGGCCGGCTATAGCCTAGCACTCACCTGTCAGTCGAGCTTAGACGACGCAGCCTCAGACGACGACATTAACTTTATTGAGGTATTGCCAGTGGTAGTCACCGCCAATCAGACCTCCGAGCTGAGCTTTACACAACCACTATAAGCACCGCCACATTACAACGCAGGGACGCGTTGTAATCGGCAAACTGCTGACCATCACTTTGCTAAATATTGATCCCAACACACCCGCCGCGTGCGGCGAATATACTCATACGTCGAGCCCGGCCAGTTATTGGTGATTTTATCGCCATCTTTATACCAACTTGCGTTAATCGTATTCCATGCCATATTGGCCAAACGCTGCTGAAGCTCGGCATTGTATTGTTGCTCTGCCTCAGTTTTCACCTCAATCGAACGACGCCCATCCCTATCTAAAACCTGAATACAGTCTGTGATATAGCGCGCTTGAGCCTCCGACATAATCACAATCGAGTTGTGGCCTAAATTGGTATTGGGGCCATACATCATAAATAAATTTGGGAAACCAGCAGTCATCATTCCCAAATATGCCTGAGCACCGCTACCCCATGCCTCGCGCAGACTCAGGCCATCCTTACCCACGATCGTCATTGGCGCCAAAAACGGATTAGTTTTAAATCCTGTGCCATAAATGATGACGTCGGCGGGAATTTCTCGGCCATCTGCGGTTACCACACCGCATTCAGATAAGCGCGCAATACCGTCTACATCCAGCTCAACATTTGCTCTCGCCATCGCCGCATAATAGTCATCAGACACGAGTATACGCTTGGCGCCCATCGGGTAGTCGGGGGTTAACTTGGCCCGTAATACGGGATCACAAATATATTTTTTTATATAACGACGATGCATCCACAGAGCAATGCGCCGATGCAAGCTTCGGCCCTGCATTATTGGATAAATCAGCAGCTCATTGCGCAACCAAATACTAAATCGATAGTAGCGAGCCACAAGGGGGATACGCGCCGACAGCCACTGCTCCCAAGCTTTATAGGGCCTGTCGAGTTTGGGAATAACCCAGTTCGCACTGCGCTGAAAAACCGTGAGCTTCGCCACTTGCGGCGCAATTTTCGGAATAAACTGCAGCGCGCTGGCGGCATTGCCAATCACCACCACACGCTTGCCTGCGAGTTCAACGCTGCTATCCCACGCCGCCGAATGAAACTGCGGCCCCACGAAGCTAACTTGCCCCGGCAGTCGCGGCGTAAATGGATGATGTAACTGCCCTACCGCAGTAACTAAAAACTGGCACTGCCACTCATCACCGTTAGCGCTGCGCAAATGCCAGCACTGCGCCGCCTCATCATATTGCGCGCTGCCAAGCTCCACGCCAAAATGAATATGCGCATACAAGCCGTATTTTTTGGCGGTGCCCTTTAAATAATCAAATATCTGCCGCTGTTCAGCCCATTTATACTGCCAGTCAGCATTGTGTTCAAAGGAGTAGCTATACAGCGCCGAGGCAATATCGCACTCCGCGCCCGGATAGTGATTCTCTCGCCAAGTACCACCAACCTCGTCGGCTTTTTCCAAAATAGCAAAATCACTGATCCCTGCTTTTTGCAAATGGATAGCGAGACCCATACCCGAGAATCCGGCACCAATAATGATGATTTTTCGCGCATTAATCTCTGCCACTGCCAATCCCCAGCTTGTTGTACTTTAGATCCTGCAAAGGTAGCACCGCCACCGAAGGCATTGCTAAGCTGCCCAGCCAAACATGGCCGTCGTACTCATTTGCGCTGGTCACCGTATGATAACTTCCACTCGCAGACTGAAAATTGAATTTAACGCTGCCATCCAAGCTTAAACCGACAACAAAACCATAGTGATCCGCGGGCACAAGTAACTCGGCAGGTAGGCCACCCAAAAGCTTCCTTACAAAAGGATGATCCGCTAAAGCATCAATTGCCCTGTTGCGTACGGCGGGCATCGCCAGCCAAAAAGTATCAAGGCCATTAAAACTAATGTTATCCGGCATACCAGGTAAACCGTCTATAAAGGTATCGCTTGATCCGGCCTTCGCCCCCTTCAGCCACAATCGTGTCACTCTCGATGCGCCCGTTTCATTGACCAATACATATTGATCTTCAGGGCCGAGCGCAACACCGTTCGCGAAATACAAATCTCGCAAATGCACTTTAGTTTGACTGGTCGCTGGCGAATAACTCAGTAAACGTCCTGTAGCGCTGGCCTCAATTAAATCGTAAATATAGTCGTGCAAACCAAAGCGGCCTGAGGCATCGCTAAACCAAATAATGCCATCCTTAGCCACATCCACGTCATCAATAAAACGTAACGACGGATCATCGGTATAGGCGACCAATGTGCTTACCTCCCCCGTGGGTGATACCGACAGCAAGCCCTTAAAAGCATCTGCCACAATCAAATTTCCTACGCCATCAAATTGCATGCCCAAGGGGCGACCGCCGGTATTAACAAACTCCTGCGCACTGCCCTCCACCAAGCGACCATCATCCACGGCAAAACGTACAATACGACCATCTTGATAACCGGTATAAAAACGACCATCAGGACCTCTTACGATATCCTCTGGGCCTGTGCCGATATTTAGCAAGTGTATGAATGCCGCGGCTAAACGCTCATTCTCCGCGAACACACCACTCAACCCCTCATTGGCAGGAGCGTTAAACGCCACCGGCTGAATAGGCGAACGGGCATGTAGCGCTAGGCACCCAATGACTATTAGTAAAACTACAATAGCGCTTGCTCGGAAAAAGCGTCCCATTACACATCCTCTTATCATTATTAATTGCCCATATACCGCAGCAGCATTCTCTGCCACGGCTGGCGTTTAAGGTTAGCGCAAAGAACTGGCGGCGCCAGCGCAATAGCGCTATGCTAAATTTAGCATTTGACGACAAAATTGTTTTCAAGCAAGGACCCAGACCATGCGCCCCGTTATTCGCTCGTCCTCCCTCAGTGGCTATCAGGAGCTAGTTCGCGAACTGGGCGCAGACCCGATCCGCTTCATAGAGCAATTAAACCTAGATCCACAACGCTTAGGTGATTTCGATTACTTAATTTTTTACCACCAGCTGATGCAAATATTAGAAACCTCAGCCGTAGAATTAAATTGCCCCAACTTCGGTTTACTATTATCTAAAAAACAAAATCTGGAAACCTTGGGGCCAATAGCCATTATGGCCAAGGCTTCCAACACCGTGGCCGATGCCATGGTCTGCATTGCTCGGTATATTTCCTACCATAGCCCCGCCCTAAAACTCTCGCTTGACGACAAAACCGCCCCCAGCTTCCCCCGTCTCGTAATTGAAATCAATGTGCCAGAGTTGCCCTATCGACGCCAAACCATAGAGCTGGCAATGGGCTTAGCCGCCAATGTGCACGGACTGCTCACTGAATACCGCTACAAACCCGATGTGGTATTATTCCGACACACCCGTGAACTCGACATCAAGCACTACCGCCGTCACTTTGGCTGCCCAGTTTTATTCGGCCAAGAAACAAATGCACTGGTCTTAACCCCCGAACAAATCAATTTACCCATTCGCACCGCCAATACCTTCCAGCGCGAGATGATGGCCAACTATGTCATTAAGAAAAATCGCGCCAACCCAGTCACCTTGGTCGAACAAACTCGATTTATTGTCAACCGCTTAATGCCTGCGCAACGCTGTAACATCAAAAACATCGCCAGCGAAATGTCCATGCACCCGCGCACCCTGCAGCGCAGGCTCAAAGACGAGGGCCACATCTTTGAGCAAATTCTCGATGAAATACGCCGCACCGAGGCGCAGAACTTATTGGCCGAACAGCGTATGCCTATGGCGCAAATTGCAGGTTTACTGGGCTACCAGGAACAAAGCTCGTTTAATCGGGCGGTAAAACGCTGGTTCGGCGTAACCCCAAATAACTACAGAAAGTCCTTTCAAAACAAGGAAATCCCAGCAAATTAAACTAGGCTATAGGAGGTAAGTCCTGCCAAGGGGGCTCCATCGACTGTCATTATTGCCAGCCGCACCTGTCATCAAATGCCAATATTATGTCGTCAAATGCTAATATATTCACTGTAAACTTCGGCATTGTGCATCTTCAAATATCAAACACAAAAACAAAAATATCTCTGCATTAATCTGGAAGGATTTTAGCCATGCCAAAACGCTCTATTTTGCCAATGCTCAATGGGAAAACACTATTGCGCAGCAGTCTCTACATAGCCATTGCCACCAGCGCTAACGCCGTCAGCGCGGCCGCCATGCTCGAGGAGGTCCTCGTTACCGCCCAAAAGCGGAGCCAGAGCACCCAAGATATACCCGTAGCCGTCACCGGCATGACCGACACCCAGCTGGACAAATACGGCTTTGAAAACGCCAGCGACATCGCCGCTCAAGTACCTAACATGCAGGTCAGCGGCCCCTACGGCGACATTCAGCCCATTTTTTCGATTCGCGGCGTGAGCATGTCCGACTACAGTTCCAACCAAGCCAGCCCCATTGGCGTCTACGTTGACGAAACCTACCTCGCCCCCGTTTACAGTCACGGCGCCAACTTTTTTGATATCGAGCGTTTAGAAGTACTGCGCGGCCCCCAGGGCACGCTCTATGGTAAAAACACCACCGGTGGTGCTATCAACATCATTACTCGGACACCACAGTTCAGTGATGAGCCTAGCAACTTCATTAAACTCGGGGTCGGCAGCTACAATGCCACAGTCGCCGAAGCTGGTGCAGAAACCATCGTCATTGATGACATTCTCGCAGTGCGCGGCGCAGTCAGCTTTAAGCGTGACGACGGCTACGCGGAAATTGTCGGCAGAGATGAAAATGGTGCCCAAACAGACTTCCAAGGTGGCAGACTCGCCCTGCACTTTGCACCTAACGATACTTGGGACGCAGTGTTCAAATACACCGTTTCTGGCAACGACGCTCTTAGCACCCCTGCCAGAAACGAAGGTCGTACCGATCTTATCAACTCGCCCCATTCGGACTATACCGGTTATTCTCGCGAATCACGCAACTTAGACTTCAATGAAACCGAAGCTAACCAGGTTGGCGCGCTGATCACGAATACCAGTATTGGCGGGCTAACGCTAAGCTTTGCTGGTGACAATTTCACCATCACCTCGGTGTCGTCTTACTACGACGCAGACTATTACCAAAAAGCCGACACAGACGGCTCACCCGACGATATGCTAACCATCACGTGGTCGTCAGACGCCATCGGCTACAGCCAGGATCTGCGCTTCTCATCTGAGTTCGACGGCATGTTTAACATTATTGCCGGCGTCTACTACGGTGCCGAAGACCAGTATATGAATAATCTATATAGCGTCTTTGAAACGCCACCGGACGTGCGCGTTGGATTTGCAAAACCAGACACCGCACAGCAGTACCCTTTCCTACTGGACTTCGGCATACTCGATCAGCGCTTGGAAACTCAAAAAACCAGTGCGGCCGTTTATTCACAAATGCGCTTTGACTTAACCGAGCGCTTTGGTATGGACCTTGGTCTGCGTTACACCAAAGACGACAGCACCCTGTCCTACTTTAACATTTCTCGTCTTGGCTACGATGGCAGCCCTCGCGGCACCTATGTTCCCGGAAATACTACAGGGGTTGATGACGCGTATATTTCTGCGCCACTGTCGCAGTCACAAATTATTGATTTGCTAAACGATCCGGCATCATTATTGACGTACACCAACGCTGGCTACACCCACGGCGCCTACACGCTGGATTCGGCACCGAAATTAAAAGCCAGCGAAGCTGAATGGACAGGCAAACTAGGCGCCGATTACCGCATAAATGAAGACCTTATGGTGTACGCCAGCGCCAGCCGTGGCTACCGCGCAGGCAGCTATAATGGCGGCGCTTACTACATAGCACGACCACTAGAAACCGCCTATGCCTCACCAGAATACATCGAGGCGCTCGAGCTAGGCTTTAAAGCCGACCTTCTGGACAACACCATGCGATTGAACGCCGCACTGTTTTCCTACGACTACACCGATCAGCAGTTTATTAACGTGGTTGGTTTCTCCAACTTCCTAGAAAACGCTGGCGGCTCAACTATTCAAGGCTTTGAAGCCGAACTGTGGGCTCGACTCGGCGAGCGGCTAACCCTGCAAATTGGCCTTGGTTATCTAGAAACCGAGTACACTGAACTTACCTTGGCCAATACCGAGACTATCGCCGATGCCGACGACCGTGTTGACCTCAGCGGCAATGAGCTGATATTGGCGCCCAAGCTAAACTACAGTATTTCCTTGGACTACGACGCCCTAATTACCGAAGCCGGCTACCTAAGCATCAATGCCAATACCAACTTCCAAGACGACCAGTGGTTTAGTGCTTACAACGACGACAATGGCTACGGCCAAATCAGCCAAGAAGCCTACTGGGTATTCAATGGCCGAGTAAGCTGGCACGCATCGGATGACAGCTATACTGTATCTGTTTGGGGTAAAAACCTTGCCGATGAAGAGTACGATGTTTACGGTATTAATCTGCAAGCTGGCTTTGGTCACGACAACTACCTGGGCGGCCAACCTCGCACCTTTGGCGCAGAAGCAACCTATCGTTTCTAAGGTTTTAACGTCATATCACTGACGCTAAAACACCGCTCATTCAGTGCTGCGCAGGGAAGTGCAGCACTAACAACCCCCAACAGCACCAACCACGTTAAACGTAGACCCGTCTTTAGCCTCCCCGCCCACCCACAAGCAAACACCCTGACTAAGCTGCGCTATCTACGTATTGAAAGCCCAGCATCGATTTCGGCACTATAGAACTCTGAATCCATCCATTCCGCAACACAGCCGGGATAGGAGCAATAATAAGATGACCCCTACAAAACTTGCCAGTATCAAGCCCAACCCTATTTCACTAGGACAGCTATTGGTATCTGGCGGATTTATTACAACCGGCACCTTGCAACAAGCCCTGAGCACCCAACGCTGGAGTCGCCGCCGACTTGGTGAAGTATTAGTACAACGCGAAGAACTCAGCAGCATTGAAAAAAAGGCCGTACTCAATCTACAGAAAACCCTTACAGAATACGCCCATGCGATTCAACCGAACGGCGAGATGCCCAAGTCATTACAACTTAGCTTGGGCCAGCTACTTTTAGATCACGGTGAAATCACTCAACAACAACTCAATGACGCATTAGCCGAGCATAGCAGCCAGCACCGGCGCCTTGGCGAGGTGCTAATTGACCAGCAACTGCTCAGCCCAGGTCGCCTTGCCTGCTGGCTGCAACTCCAGAAGAAATTATTAAGTGCCGCCGCAGTGGCCGCGTGGATGATAACCGGCAGCTGTAATGTCGCCGCAGACGAAAACCCGCAAAGCCTCTGGCAGAAATTTGTAAGCGGTAACTTGATCCACTCCAACTCCCCCGACAGTAAAAACGCATGGGGGCAGCAAAACACAGACAATTTACCCAGACTAAACATAAAGCACCGCGACCTAAGCGAATTGAGTCGCAGTCGCGACGGCACCCTCACCCTTAAACTTGGCCAAAAAGGCCTGAACATTGTTAAGCGGTTTTAGTTACTCTAATCCCGTTAACCGCTTATAAAACACCCAACATCAAGGCCGCATAGCAACGGCCTCAGAACGCCTTCCCTCGCCCCAAAACTACAATTTTCAAAACATTTAATAGCGTCACGCCCAGACTGTGCAGCACGCTATTTAGGCATATAGCTTGACAGCATACTGATTTATCCATAAATTATACGCATGCTAACAAAATAGCTTCCGCGCAATCCTAGCGCTAGCTGTGAGCCTTGTATTGGAAAAATAAACCAGCACCCCAGCACTAGCACAAACCCGCTACGCTAATGCCAACTCTCTTTAGTTAAAGGCCACACCCCGCCTGTATGGATCTTTCAATAAAAAACACAATTCGCAATGCCGCCACTAAACGGTTACTTGCATTTTCCATTTTTGCTGCCGCCAGTTGCGCGAGCCTCGCCGTTGAGTTGGGCAGAATAGAGGGCTTTGGCCCTGTTTCGCGCGGATTTGCCGGTGGCGGCGTCGCGCATGGCACCGGCGCGGCGGCCATAATATTAAATCCAGCTGAGCTACTTTCTAACGAGCCAGGCCACGAGCTCATGGTGCAAGTGTCTGAGATCCAAGCCGACATTAATGTTCGAAATGAACAGACTCATGAAATTGTGCGCACCGCGAAGTTAGGAAATAATCGCGGCCCCTACGATTTACCAGAAGTAGCCTACAGCTACCGCGGCGACGACTGGGCGTTTGGCGTGGGTCTTTTCGCAGCCGCGGGCTTTGGCATTGAATACGGTCGCGACTCCTTCCTGTCTACAACCAGTACCGGCAATGTTGCCACTGGCCTTGAAACTTCTGCGCGCTTAACAGCGCTGCGAATCCCAATCGCATTCGCTTGGCAACCAACAGAGACCGTCCGCCTAGGTGCGGCCTTGGATATTGTTAATTTAGGCATTAATGTCGCAACACTCTATGACGCTAAACAAGTAAAAATGCTGGTTCAACAAGACCGCGCCTCTGGTGGACTGGCCACCATAGTAGGCGCTCTTCCCACGCTTGCCGGTGTGCATCTTAATTTCGTTAATGATCATCCGATCGCCGGCGGACTGTCGGGCTGGGGAATTGGCGGCAGAGTCGGCGCCTCATGGCAAATGAGCCCGCAAACGAGTGTTGCTCTGGCCTATGAGTTCGAAACTCGGTTAACCGACTTAAGGGGTAAAGGTCGGCTGACGGCTGTCGATATTTTAAATAATCAAATCCCTGTAGATGGCCAAGGCCGGTTTGAAGATATGCAATTGCCCGCGGCATTTGTTGTTGGCGTGTCTCACCAAGCGACACCAAGCTTAGCCGTGGTCGCTGATTTGCGCAGAACTTATTGGAAAAAAATGCTTGGCGATGCTCGCTTTTCTTATCGAGCCGAAGGCGGGCTTTTCGATGGGCAGGAACTGAATGCGCTATTACCAATGGGCTTCAATAATATCACCTCGCTTACGCTGGGCGCCGAATGGTCACCCAACGATAGCTGGACCTTCCGCAGCGGCGTATCCCACGCTGTACAACAATTGGTTAAAGACCGTAACTTTAGCGGCACCTTTCCAACCCTAACCAGAAACCACTTTGTTGCCAATGCCAGCTACCTTTGGCAATCAAAATACGAGCTGACCTTTGGCTGCACCTACGCGTGGACCCCGCCAGTGCACAACCCAGGCAACAATATCGGCAGTATTCCGCCCATCAAAGGACGGAACCACCAGATAACCCCAGTTATTTCATATCGGCTTATGCTTTAAGTGGCGCCGTCGCCCAACTTTAAGATTTGCACTCTTTACCAAGGCGCATCAAAACAAAACAGCGCTTACAAAGAAACGAGTAAATTTAAAGTTTAGGGCGCCCCCTACCTTAAGCCGCTGAGTCCAACGCTTCTAAGGGGCCAAAAAATTCATATTGAATATTAGCCACCGGCACCTCTAGATCTTTCAATGCGCTGTAGGCAGCAACCATAAACCCCTTAGGCCCCAACAAATATACATCTACATTGCGATCTACCGGCAGTAAATTAGTTAACACCGCGTGATTAATCTGACCTTCAAAATGCGGCTTATCACCGGCCTCTGGCTTTTCATAACAGTAACTCACCTTGAGCTTGTCATTGCCTTCGGCCAGCTCATCGACCTTCTGCTTAAAGGCGTGATGCTTGCCATTCATTGCCGCGTGAATAAAATGCACTTCGCGCCCCGCCGTAAGCGCCGGATTCAGCATACTCATCGCAGGCGTTATACCCACGCCGCCAGTTAGCAATACTAAAGGGCGCGCTTCGCTGTTAAGCGTAAAGCTGCCTGCAGGTGGCGTTAACTTAACAATATCGCCTTTATTAAGATTGTCGTGCAGCGCATTAGAGACCACACCGTTTGGCTCGCGCTTAACGCTGATGCGATAATAGTCGTTACCAGGTTGATCAGACAAGCTGTAATTTCTGCGCACCACCGCGCCGTTAACGTCGGTGATAATAGTAATGTATTGCCCTGGCAAGTAGCTGCATATGGCCTTGCCATCAACAGGCGAGAAATAAAAGGAAGTAATAACATCGCTCTCTTTCTGTTTATCCACCAATACAAACTCACGCTCTCCGCGCCAGCCACCATTACGCTGCTCATTGTGCTGATAAACTTGCTCTTCGGCACCAATCAATAAGTCTGCAAGCTGCTGATAGGCCTCTGCCCATGCGGCAATTATTTCGTCGCTGGCCACATCACCCAACACTTCTTTAATGGCCGCCAACAAACACTCGCCAACAATGGGGTAATGCTCCGGCAATATATTTAGTGCCACATGCTTTTGGACGATTAAAGCCACCGCATCACCCAATACCTCGAGCCGATCCAAATTACTCGCGTAGGCGACAACGGCATTGGCTAGCGCTCTGGGCTGGGTACCTTGAGCTTGGTGGGCCTGATTGAAATAGGCTTTAACCGCGGGGTAGCGGTTAAACATCAGCGGATAAAAAACCGCGGTGATTTCATCAACCTTGGGGCCGACTGCAGGTAGCGAGGCTTTAACCAAATCTTTACTGTGTTGTGACAACATTGAGCGCTCTCCAGGTAATTTTCGACTTTGCGCGGCCTAATCCATTCTCTAAGAATAGCGACCTTGCACATACCTTATCAATTACCATACCAACAACTAACTTGTTGATTTTAAAAAACTAATAACGTAACGTTGTCACTTAGACACACCGCATAGGTTGTTTTTTTGACAACACACGAGGTTAATATGACAACCAGCCAATTTACCCAGTCTTTGCTCGCGATCGTTTCTGACCTATCGCAACCCTTATCTGAAGGCGAACGCTACCAGCGCCTGCTGCGCGCGGTAAAACAAGTGTTTCCCTGCGATGCCACCGCCCTGCTACGGCTTGAGCAAAACAAGCTTATTCCGCTCGCCATTAATGGGCTTAGCGAAGACACTCTCGGACGGCAATTTGATATTGACCAGCATCCTCGCCTAGCCGCTATTTTATTGAGTCGCAATCCCGTGCGTTTTGATGCCGACTCGCCCTTACCTGACCCTTACGACGGCTTAATCGACGTTGGCAGAGATGGCCTACACGTACATGACTGCATGGGCGTAGCACTGCATATTGACGGCAAACCTTGGGGCGTGCTCACTCTTGATGCCGCGGCCACCGGCACTTTTGACGATACCCGCACCACGGAGCTCGAAGCCTTTATTCGGCTAGCCGAAGCCACCGTAAAAGCGGCAGAGTTAATACGCAGTTTAGAGACGCGCCTACAGCACGAGCACCAAGTAGTGCAAGCGGTATTGGCCGAACGCAGCGGGCAAACCATGGTAGGCAAAAGCGACGCCATGCAGGTTTTGCGGCGTGAAATTGGCGTAGTTGCCGAATCGGATCTTTCGGTGCTCATTTGTGGCGAAACGGGCGTCGGCAAAGAGCTAGTTGCCCAGCAGATACATCAACACTCGAATCGTGCAGACGCCGCGCTTGTCTATGTAAACTGCGCAGCGCTACCAGAAAACTTAATAGAAAGTGAGTTGTTCGGCCATGTCAAAGGTGCCTTCTCGGGCGCCACCCACTCCCGCGCAGGCAAGTTTGAACTGGCCAATGGCGGCACCTTGTTTCTAGATGAAGTGGGTGAAATTCCGATTGCGGCGCAAGCTAAGTTATTGCGCGCTTTGCAAAGTGGCGAGATTCAGCGCATTGGCAATGATCAGCCGCTATCAGTGGATGTGCGAATCATTGCCGCCACCAATCGCAATTTAAAAGAAGAAGTGTCTGCGGGCCGCTTTCGGGCAGACCTCTACCATCGCCTTAGCGTATACCCCATTCAGGTCCCCCCCCTGCGGGAGCGGCAGCGCGATGTATTACTGCTCGCCGGCTTTTTTGTAGAGCAACAACGACGACGTCTCGGCTTGCAAGCTGTGCGCATAGAACCCAGCGCCCAAACCGAATTACTGCGTTACGACTGGCCTGGCAATATTCGCGAGCTAGAACACACCATCAGCCGCGCCATGCTCAAGGCAAAAAGCCTCCACCCAACAACGCCATCCTTGCTACACATTTGCAACACCGACTTAAACCTAAACCCAAGCAGTACGCCGATCGTTAGCAGCGGCGTCAGCGATGCGCTCGCCGCGCCGGAAGTCGTGAACTTAAAACAAGCAACCGACGATTTTCAGCGTCAAATCATTTCGCAATCTTTAGCCAGTAATAATGGCAACCAAGCGCAAGCCGCCAAGGATATAGGTATGGATAGGAGTAATTTTTACAGACTAAGAAAGCGCTTAAATATTTAAGGCATTCCGATGTCGTGCACACGAAGGACTCATGCAGGCAATTCATCAGAGTAAATCGTAAACCTCAGCCGAACCCGAGGCCCGACTTACTCGTCAAAACTCAATCGTCTTCATTGGCCTCGCGAATCCGCTCGCGGCGCTCGGCCTCTTCTGCCATCACGGCTTTGATTTCCATTAACACCGCATCCACGTCGGCAGCTTCGCCGCTGTCTTCAAATAGGCCCGTTAACTCGGTGTCTTCGTTGAGCTCGCCCTCTTCATACAGCGCCCAAATTTCATCGGCGTAGCGGGTTTGCAATAACTCAGGGGCGTATTGACCGTAGTATTCAGTCATATTGTTCACGTCCCGCGCCAACATACTATGGGCGTTATTATTGCCCGCAGCATCCACTGCCTGAGGAAGATCGATAATTACCGGGCCGTATTCATCGACCAGCACATTAAATTCAGATAAATCGCCGTGAACCAGACCCGCGCAAAGCATAAGCTTAACGTAGTGCATAACCACCGCATGATCTTCTATGGCTTGCTCAGCGGGCATCGACACGTCATTCAGGCGCGGTGCTACCCCACCCTCCTCGTCTGTCACCAGCTCCATGAGCAACACGCCATCAAAACAACCATAGGGCTGCGGCACCCGCACTCCAGCTTTAGCTAGACGATAGAGGGCATCGACTTCGGCGTTGTGCCAAGCATCTTCCTGCTGTTTACGACCAAACTTAGAGCCTTTCTCCATAGCGCGTGCGCGGCGACTATTGCGAACTTTACGGCCTTCTTGGTAGAGCACCGCCTGCTTAAAGCTGCGCTGAGCAGCCTCTTTATAGACTTTAGCGCAGCGAATTTCTTCGCCACAGCGCACCACATAAACCGATGCCTCTTTGCCGCTCATTAAAGGCCTAAGTACTTCGTCAACAATGCCATCGTCAATCAGCGGCTGGATACGTTTCGGTGTTTTCATTGCGCCCTTTTTAGGTCTTGGTAAAGACCGTTGGAAAATAGCTGTGAGTCAGCGCCGTGCAGCCATTGTAAATGGCCAAGCAGAATTAGGCGACCAACGCCACGCACTCAGTTCGTGCAGCTAAAGCTTAATGGGTTTTCATAGCGAAGGCACTGATAATGACAATACGCCTGCCATTTACCCATGTTTGAATACAATCGGGCTTATTGCCAAGGAATAATCACACAAACCTAGACCCAGCCTCTGCCAACTGACGCCGCGCCCCCAGAAGCAAGCTATTTTACGGCGTATAACCGCGAGAAACGACCTTAAATTTCGGCACTTGGCTACGCAGGGCAAATATGGAAGGTTTCCGACAAGCGCTGCTACACCAGCGCCCGCCTCAGAGAATCGCAATCAGGCGGTTTTATTTTCCCAATCGCTGCTGCTGACATCGGAGTTTGAGATTGTGGATGACGACTCCTCAACTGATCTTAGCTGCGGGGCGTCATGCTTCTTTACTTGGCTGGCACCAATGAACTGACCGCCCGACTCAATTACCAATTCGCGCACTTTAATCTCGCCACTCACCTGACCAGATGCGACTATCTCTAAGCGATCCGCATCCACCTTGCCATCGAGAATACCACTGACCAAAACCCGCTTAGCACTTACGTCGCCAGTAAAGCGACCACTGCTGCCAATAGTCACATCGCCGTCGGAGTTTAATTTACCCTCCATCACACCATCGAGATGAAAGTTATCCGTTAGCTTGACGTCGCCGTTAAGGGTGGTGCCAGCTGCGACCACCGTCGTTCTGGGGCTACCGTCTGTTTTCTTAGTGTTTTTGCCAGAGAATCCCATTTGATTTTTTCCTCGCGAGTAAAAAGTACGTCGTAATTTTCCCAAGACCACTCCATGAACGGGCCTGGCGCCAAACGCCGATGTAAATGCCGTACCTCGTAATGCAGGTGTGGCGCACTAGACATCCCTGTATTACCGCTATATCCCAATAAATCACCCTGCCGTACGTAATCACCAATGCTCACTGCAGCTTTGCTGAGATGACCGTACAGGGTAGTAAAACCAAAATTGTGATTCAATTTAACGAGACGGCCAAAACCGCTGTCATTCATACCCGCCCACTCAACCACACCATCGGCGGTTGCATAAACCGGCGTGCCGACACCAGCACGTAAATCGGCACCACCGTGCAGCGCCATACGCCCTAGCACCGGATGATTACGCATGCCAAAGCGACTAGTAACATAGGCATCTGAAAGTGGATAACCGCTGGGGATAGTGCTGAGCATATAGCGCTTTTCTGACGCAGTTTGGCTGGCGGTATCCAAACGCTGATACAGCGCAGCGTCCGGCGCTGGACTAAGACCAATCATGGTTTCGATCGTACCCAGCTCATCGCTCATCACCGACAAAGCAGCCACTTTCTCTTCAACCGTGGCCTGCAATTGCTTCTGCTCGCTCAGTAAGCTCTGATTTTTCTGCTTTATCAGCGCCTGGTAGGCCTGTAGCTCGCCTACTTCCTTATTTAAGCTACCGAGCTGATAAGACAAAAAGTAAATCGCCAAAAAGCCACCTAAAAAGCAGGTCGCCAAGAAAATACCAATACCTGCTACAAATCGGCGCATTAATTGAGTTACGGTATAGTGCTTCGCACCGCTATAACTTGTTATTGTGATTCCGTAGTGCTCTCGCATTCAATTTCTCGTGTATCAGGATGCCAAAAACACCGTTTTAAGCTTTTGCATATAAAGCTACCACAGCTCGGATCTGCCCTGTCGGACGACAATGTTTGCGGGCACAATTCATGCCCAAGTCAATACAGCTGGGCCGATTATGTTATTAGTTCGCATTAGATGCAAATTGTGCGCTAATTCAAACCATTACAAGGGCAAGCCAGATATACCTTTAAGAGCGCCGCCAACACCCAAGCGACCGAGACCACTAAATCGAATTAACGAGGAAAAACACCGTTGAGCGCACTTATTCCCCTCGTGAGCAACCCCGTTTACAGCTATCCCTTCGATGCCCACCACCGCTTCCCCATGGAAAAATTCTCATTATTATTTAACCACTTGCGTGCAAAAGGGATCGCCACCGAGCGCAACACCTTACGGCCAGGCTCGGTGCGCAGCGACATTTTGGCGCTCGCCCATTGCTCTCGCTATATCAACGACTTTTGCAATAATCAACTTAGCCCCAGTGCCGCCCGCCGCATGGGCCTCCCGTGGAGCGAAGCCCTAGTCCGACGCAGCCTTATTTCACCCAACGGCACCTTGCTCACCGCCCAGCTGGCCCTAAAACACGGCATAGCCTGCCATCTTGCCGGTGGCACTCATCATGCCCATTACGAATTTGCCTCAGGCTTTTGCATCTTTAACGATCTTGCAGTTACTGCGCGCACCCTGTTGGCGCAAAAAAAGTGCAACGCATTCTGATTTTTGACTGTGACGTACATCAGGGCGACGGTACCGCGAGCATTTTACAAAACGACACGGCGGCGTTTACCTGTTCCGTCCACTGCGATAAAAACTTTCCCGTGCGCAAGGCCCGCAGTGACCTCGACATTGAAGTGAGCGTCGCTTGTGGCGACAAAGAATATTTAGCGCTAGTAGCTAGCGGTCTGGAGCAGGCCTTGGCGCTATCGCAGCCAGATTTGGTACTTTATGACGCTGGCGTCGATATCTATGAAAACGACCCCCTCGGCCTGCTCGACATCAGCATTGAGGGCATTCGCGCGCGCGACCAACTGGTATTAAAAACGTGCGTAGCACGGGGGATTCCCGTGGCTACCGTGATTGGTGGGGGCTATGACCGCGATCAGCAGGCCTTAGCCGAAAGACATGCGATTGTGGTTGAAGAGGCCGCTAAACTATTTACACACTTAAACTAAAAAGCGGCCCGAAGGCCGCTTAGCGATCACAGCTACGGTGAATTTAAAGTTGCAGCTGACCGAGGAAGCTGCCCAGCAAACCTTGCAATACGGTCAAGGGGTCAGCATTGGGGTTTAATATTAAGGCAGCTTGCAAATCGCTCACCAAACCACAAGTTGCATCAAGCGGTGTCGTTGCTAATGGACAGGCGCCACCGCCAGCCATTGCCGACGCCACTGGGCCCAACAGTATATCCAAGGGCGTACCCGTCAAGCCGTCACCGCCTTGAGCCGACAAAGCTTCTTGAATCGGTGCCAATTGATCCAGCACAGCATCCAGAGGCGTACCTGTTGTACCGCTGTCACCGCCACCAGCTAGCGCTTCAGTGATGGCCGACTGCAAACCAGCAAGTGGAGTGCCGCTCAGCGGAGCAAGCAATTCTTCGCTGCCAGCACCAAACAACTCAGTAAAGTCGCCTTCGGTTAAGCCACTAAGATCACCGCCGAGCAAAGCCGTTAACGCAGCAACCGCCGTTTCAACCTGACTACTAACAATCGGGCCTTGGTCAGCCTGTTCCTCAATAAACGCAATCGGCGCCACCTCGAGCAATAAATTATTCAGCACATTACTTAAGGTAGACGTCACTGCCGCCGACGTAGCATCCGAATCCATCGACTCCAGCGCTGCCGTTGTCGTCGCCAAATTACTAAACGCTTCATTCAAGGTCACCAACATGCCACCAAGCACCGGCGCGTCAACCACCTGCCCGCTTGGATCCTGAGCAATAACCGACGCCAGACCCTCACTAAACGCCGTGCTCAATTGCTGCATCAGCGCCGCTGCTGATGGCGCCTCGCCGCTGCCGCCGCCATTCGCAGCCGCAATCACCGGTGCTAAAGCATCACCGAGTGGCGCCAACGGGGTACCAGCTAAAGGATTACTGCCGCTTTCACCAGCACTACCGCCAGTGCAGCTAGCACCAGTTAACGACGCCAGCGCCGCGGGAAGATCTGTCGCCAACTCCGTCACCGATGCCTGCAAGCCCGACTCAGAATCGGTCAGCAGCGCCGCGGGATCTGCTAAGGCCGCAGGATCTACCTGCACAAGAATGGAATCTAAAATATCGAGAACGTCAGTAACAATGAAGCCGCCAACGCAATTTATCGCACCTTCCAGCGGGGTACCAGCCGCCGCGCCGGCGAGCTGGGTAATAACCTGTTCAGATAAAGGCTGCTGAACTGCATCTAAGGGACCGTCGACCTCGGAATAACCCGACGTAACCGGCTGCTCTGCCGGAGTTGCACCACCCGCTTTACTGCCGCCACCACCACTGCCGCCACCGCAGCCGGTCAACGCCAAACTGGCACCAAAGCCCACTGCCAGTAAGGTTTTATTAGAAAATAAAAACTTCATACTAAATACTCCGTTAATTAGCTTAATTAAAATGATCGATATCCGCTTAAAAACACGTCCATTTACCTTAGCCTTCCGCGGGTTTTGTGTTTATTACAGCGTTTGGGCGTGTTATTGGCAGTAGATCAAAAACGAGCAATAGATGAAGTAAGGGATAACCGAGGAGAAGCCCGCCATTAGCGCGAATAGCGTCACAAGCTGAGCAAATATCCGGTAGCGAGGGCCTTGCCGTATCTTGTAAAAACAACATCGCGCTTTAACGCCCACTAGGGAATAATGTCGGCTTTGCATGGAATTTTTATTTTATGGCCCACGCCTACGACTGGGACTACCCCAGCCCGTTCACCTTAGATTTCAGCGTTGACGCCAGCCATATCGACGGAATCGGCCATGTTAACAACGCGGTTTATGTCGATTGGTGCCAACAAGCAGGCTGGGGGCATTCACTCGCGCTGGGCCTCAATCTCGACAATTATCGCGACCTAGACGCCGCAATGGTGATTCGCCGCGCCGATTACGACTATATTCTGTCAGCCTACGCTGGCGAAGAATGTGTAATGGGGACTTGGCTTACCGGCAATGATGGCAAACTCACCATGGAGCGACACTTCCAATTGCTTCGCAAAGCCGACGGTAAAAGCTTACTGCGCGGAAATTGGCAGTTGGTGTGCATTCGCATGAGCAATGGTAAACCGCGCCGAATGCCGCCCGAATTTAACAGCCGCTATGGCGACGCGGTGATTGCCACACAAACCAGCCATTCCGTGTAGAATAAGATCGACAAAACTTCATCCCCTTATCACAGAGAGAGCCCAACGGTGACCAATCAATACGCCGAACACCCCGCCATGTTTCGGAATAATCCCTTAGGATTCATCCTAGCGGTTATTCTTATTCCCGCTGCCATCGGCATTCTTATATTGATGGTCTGGTATTTGCGGTGCAAGTCCACCAAATTAGAAATAAACGGCAATGAAGTCATATT
Source organism: Zhongshania guokunii (assembly GCF_040892635.1). NCBI lineage: Bacteria > Pseudomonadati > Pseudomonadota > Gammaproteobacteria > Cellvibrionales > Spongiibacteraceae > Zhongshania > Zhongshania guokunii. Next base: position 82,137 of record NZ_JBFRYA010000013.1, read on the forward strand.
GGAAAAGGGCTTAATGAGCAAGGAGCGCACCGAACTGTCGGTGAGCGGTATTCGCACTGTAAAAATCAATCAATCCTTTTTTAACCGCTTATTTAAAGTTGGCACCGTGTCTATTTACACCGCAGGCGACAGCCCAGAAATTCAAGCCGCAGGTATGCCCCGCCCAGAAGTGTTTCGCGAACTGGTCAAAGCTGCGCAAGCCTGAGGACGCCAAGCATGAGCGATAAAATGCCCAGCGACGACCGCCAAGCCGTCAAGATTGCAGTAGCGTCAATTGTGATCCTTGCCCTGCTCGGCGTCGCGACCATGCTATTCCTACCGCTGCTTGGCGCGTTTATCGACCAGCACTTTAGCGCCGGCATGGGTTTAAAAGACGCCGCTGTGGTGGCGTTTTTCACCACCGTTGCCACCCTTGTGATCTTTGCTGTGGCCGCCGGCGACGGTCTGTTAGGCGAGCTGCAATTTATGCTCAGCGGCTTCTTCGGCTTTTTCTTGGTGTTGTGGCTGCTAATTGCGTGGATCTTTTAATGGGCAAAATCCCGCTGGAATTTCGCCATGTTTGACCTCGGCGACCTCACCCTAACGTTTTGTTTTTTTGGCGTGCTCGCTTATTTTTGGCGCGCCCAAGGCACCCGCGAACTCGCACTGCGCGCCACCCGAAAACACCTAGACCAGCAGCAACTACAGCTATTAGACGGCCATGTCGCACTGCGTGCGGTGTGGTGCAAGCCTGACGCTAATGGCCAAATTAAACTCTGGCGCCGCTATATATTTGAATTTACCGCCACCGGTCACGAGCGTTACAAAGGCCAAGTCGTTACCCTCGGCAATCGCATTGAAGGCTTTGAGCTGGAACCCCACCGTTTTCCTAACGACATAATTCACTAGGCCGCCCCTCGCCGCCGAATATAAGAAACTCCCTATGCGCCACGGCACTAGCTTTAATCCCGAACAAGATGTTAATTGGAAAACCCTAAAAGAGCTGATTCCCTACCTGTTGGCATTTCGCCAGCGGATTGGCTTTGCCCTGCTCTGCCTCGTGGCCGCCAAAGTCGCCAGCGTCGGCCTACCGTTTATACTCAAACATATTGTTGACCAGCTCGACAGCAAAGATCAGCCCGCCATTGTCATCCTGCCCTTGGCACTGTTGCTCGCCTACGGCGCGCTGCGCTTTGCCAATGTGTTATTTGGCGAATTGCGCGACACCGCCTTTGGTCGTGTCACTGAAAGTGCCATGCGCAATATCGGCCTCACGGTCTTTAAACATCTGCACTCCTTAGATTTAGATTTTCACCTCAATCGCCGCACTGGCGGTTTATCTCGCGACATCGAGCGCGGCACCAATGGCATTAATTTTCTGCTGCGCTTTATGGTGTTCAATATTGTGCCCACCTTTATTGAGATTGGCTTGGTGGTGGTATTGCTCGGCTGGCGCTACAGCATTTGGTTTGCCCTTATCGTACTGATTGCCGTGGTTTGCTATGTGGCGTTTTCCATTTATGCCACCGAGCGCCGTACCACTTATATTCGCCGCGCCAATGAGGCCGAGTCGCGCAGCAGCAGCCGCGCAGTAGACAGCTTGCTCAATTTTGAAACCGTCAAATATTTTGGCAATGAACACTACGAAGCTCAGCGCTATGACGAAGAGCTGGCCAGCTGGCAATTGGCGCGCCGTCAAAACCGCCTCAGCCTGTTTGCCCTCAACGCCGGCCAAGCCCTGATTATTGCCGCTGCGATGACCGCCGCGATGGTCCTCGCCGCCAGTCAGGTGCAGGCCGAGAAAATGACCCTCGGCGACTTTGTGCTGATCAACGCCTTTATGATGCAAATCTTTATGCCCCTCAATTTCCTCGGCTTTGTCTACCGCGAAATGAAAGGCTCTATGGCCAATATCGAAGCCATGTTTGCCCTGCTTCGCCAGCGGCCCAACATCAATGACGTGGCCGATGCCCCCGCCCTGCAATTGCAGGACGGCTGTATCGAAGTCGAAAACCTCTATTTTCAGTACCACGACGACCGGCCTATTCTCAATAACATTAGTTTCAAGGTTGCCGCCAAACAAAAAGTCGCCATTGTTGGCAGCAGCGGCGCGGGTAAATCCACCCTGCTCAAATTATTGTTCCGTTTTTACGACGCCAGTGGTGGTCGAATTCTGATCGACGGCCAAGATATTAAAAACGTTAGCCAAGCGTCACTGCGGACCGCGTTGGGCATCGTGCCCCAAGACACTGTGCTGTTTAATATGTCGATTCTCGAAAACATTCGCTACGGCCGCATCGACGCCAGCGACGAAGATATCCACGAGGCCATTCGCATGGCCCACCTCAGTGACTTTATCGCCCGTCTGCCCAAGGGTGTCGACACCTTGGTTGGCGAGCGTGGCTTAAAACTCTCTGGCGGCGAAAAACAGCGCGTGGCCATCGCCCGCGCCCTGCTCAAAAAATCACCGATTATGATTTTTGACGAAGCCACCTCGTCATTAGACAGCGCCTCCGAGCGCCTTATTTTAGAGGCCATAAAAGATATCGCCCGCGAGCACACCATGCTGGTAATTGCCCACCGCCTCTCTACCGTGGTCGACGCCGACCATATTTTGGTGCTAGACCAAGGTGAAATTATCGAGCAGGGCAATCACGAGTCTCTGTTGGCACAACAGGGACAATACGCCCACCTGTGGTTGATGCAGCAGCGCGAGCGCACGCCCGCCGTCACTGAGTGATTGCCTGAGGTTGGTGAGTCTTATAGTCTGGAGGCAGATTGATGCGCGGCGTATTATTAGTGTCGCGGCGTCACCGCTCAAAATCGCGCACCGCGCCGCTACCGGAGTAATCAGCAAGCAATGAACGACAGCCACGACCTGCGCCTGATTATTGAATCGCGAATACCCGTAATTATTATCGAAACTTGGGAAGAGCGCCGCGCCTTGTCGCTGCTTACCAAGCTTGGTATTCAGCAAGGCTTACCGGTGTTTTCATGGTCGGTCACCGATGGCCTGCGCCGCGCCGATTTTGACCAAGCCGCCAATCTGCCCCACACCGCAGAACCCGAAGCAGTGCTAAAGCATATTCGCAGTCTCGACAGCGCGGGAATTTACGCACTCTGCGACTTCCACCCCTACCTAAATGACGAGCCCCGCAATATCCGCCTCATCAAAGAAATTGCCATGCACGCCGAAGACAGCGGCAAAAGCTTGGTTTTCATCAGCCACGCTTTTAGTATTCCCAGCGAATTTAAACGCCACAGCGCCCGCTTCAGCTTGTCGATGCCCGAGGACCACAAGCTGCGCGCCGCCATTTACAAAGAAGCCCAAAACTTCAGTAGCACCACCGGTCGCAAGGTAAAAACCGACCGCGACGCCCTCGACAAACTTATCAATAATTTACGTGGCCTATCCCTAGACGACGCTCGCAAGCTGGCCCGCGGCGCGATTTTTCAAGACGGCGCCATCACCCACTCAGACCTCAGCAGCGTGAACAAAGCCAAGTTTGAACTGCTGGATATGGACGGCGTATTAAGCTTTGAATACGACACCGAAAACTTTGCCAATGTTGGCGGCCTGAGCAAACTTAAAGACTGGCTAGGCAAGCGCGAACAGGCATTCCAACAGGGCGGCGCCGATTCGCCCAAGGGCATTATGCTGGTCGGTGTGCAGGGCGGCGGCAAAAGTTTGGCCGCCAAAGCGGTCGCCGGTTTATGGGGAATGCCGCTGCTGCGCATGGACATGGGCGCACTCTACAATAAATTTTTTGGCGAGTCGGAACGCAATGTGCGCGAAGCACTTAAGCTTGCCGAGACCATGGCGCCCTGCGTGTTATGGATCGACGAAATTGAAAAAGGCATCGGCAGCGACGATCACGACGGCGGCACTTCCAAGCGAATATTAGCCACACTACTAACGTGGATGGCCGAGCGCCAACACCCAGTATTTGTGGTTGCCACTGCCAATAATATTCAGCGCCTACCCCCAGAGCTGATTCGCAAAGGTCGCCTCGACGAGGTGTTTTTTGTCGACCTGCCCTCAGAACAAGTGCGCCAACAGATCTTTGCCATTCATATTGAAAAACGCGGCTACCCGCTAGCCAATTTCCGCTGCTTGGAGCTGAGCACCGCCAGCGCCGGCTTTACCGGCGCCGAGATTGAACAGGCCATTGTCGCCGCGCGCTACTCGGCCAAGGCTCGCAACGAAGACTTGTGCACTGCCCATATTCTGGCCGAAATCGACGCCACCGTGCCGCTATCCATCACCATGAGCGAACAACTCAACGCCCTGCGCGCGTGGTGCCAAAGTAGAGCAGTAGCGGCAGACTGATAAATAGCGGCTCACCAGCGCAGGCAAAATGGCATAATAACGAGCAGGCACAGCGCCTGCTTTATCGCATCACACTGCTGCATTACTACCAACGGATTATCCATGCCGCTTCTCGCTTTAGAACATTTGCTCTGCCCACTCGACCAGCACCCCTTGCACCGCGACGGCAAAACTTGGCGCTGTAGCAACAACCACTGCTTCGATATAGCCAAGCAGGGCTATGTTAATTTACTGCCGGTGCAGAACAAAAAATCCCTCGATCCCGGCGACAGCCAAATCATGATTCAGGCCCGCCGCCAGTTTTTAGACAGCGGCGCCTATGCCCCCCTCGGCCAAGCTCTGGCAGAAGCCGTTGCTGAGCTCTGCGGCCAACACAGCGAGCTCGCCATTCTCGATGCCGGCTGTGGCGAGGGCTATTATCTCAACACCGTGTGCACGAATTTACTCAACGCCAGACCCGAACTCGCCCTCACCGCCACCGGCTTAGACATTTCCAAATGGGCGGTGCGCACCACCCGCAGCCGTAACTCCGGCATCAACGGTTTAGTGGCCAGCAACCGGCAAATTCCCCTGCCCGACAACAGCCAAGATATTCTGCTCTGCACCTTTGGCTTTCCGGTATTCAGTGAATTTCAGCGGGTAGTCAAAGCCGGCGGCCATATTGTGATGGTCGACCCCGGCCCCGAGCATTTGATTGAACTGCGCCAGCAAATTTACGAAGAAATCCGACGTTCGCCCCCCGCCAGCCTCGCGGCGGGACTCAATGACAAATGGCAACTAAGCAGCGATACCGCACTGCGCTTTAGCACCCCTAAACTCAGCGCCGAATTATTTGAGCAACTGCTGATTATGACCCCCCATCTCTACCGCGCCAGCAAAGCTGGCCGCGAGCGCGCCGCCAAACTCGAAGACTTAGCACTAAGCGCGGATGTCAGTATTCGGGTCATCAGCCACCTAGCCTAGGCGCTACTGAAAACCCTTGCTGCAGTGAACGTGGCCTACTTATTGCTGTCATTTATACAGCTTCTCAAATAAGTGGGGGCGACATCAGCGCGTCACCTTCTGCCCTTATGCTTGTCGATCCGCGTATTCAACTGGGCCTATAGCCAAGGCCCTTATACGAACCAACAAGATGTGTTGCCACACAATAATGGATGGATTCACTATGCAGCAACTCAACGGCCTCGACGCCCTTTTCGCCCACAACGAGCGCCAGCACGCGCCAATGCATATAGCGGCGCTGATGGTTTACACCCCAAAAACCGTTAAACACAAAAAATTTCAACTGCAAGAAGTACGCGGCAGCATTGAGCAGCGGCTATCGCTGTCAGCCATTTTCCGGCGGCGCCTGCTCACCGTGGCCTATAATCTCGACCAGCCCTACTGGCTGGAAGATATAAATTTCAAGCTCGACAATCACATCAAAAGCCACGAACTCAGCGCCAACACCACTGATGAAGATTTTCAGCATTTTCTCGCCGAGCTCCACCGCCAGCCAATGGACATGCAGCGCCCGCTCTGGGAAGCCCACCTCATCAGTGGCATGGATCGCCTGCCCGGCTACGCCAAGGGCAGCTTTGGCCTGTATATGAAGGTGCATCACGCCGCCTTAGATGGCGTATCCGGCACCGATATTCTCGCTGCCCTGCACGGCCTTAAACCCCGCGCATTCAAAGCCGCGGCCGCCACTGACAACTGGCAGGGTGAGACGCCACCAAGCCCTTGGAGCGTCGCCCGCAAAGCCTATATTAATAATCTGCGCAAGCCCTTACAGCTGATTCAGCAAGCCCGCGAACTCATGCCAAAACTGCGCAAGGAACTCGACACCGAACCCCGCGATCACGCCACCCCCGTCAGCTGGCAAAAGTCGCCCTTTAATACTCGCATCGACGCCCAGCGCAATGTGCTGCTGGTGCGCTTTGACTTTACCAGGCTACGCAGTATTCGCCGCCACTTCCCCCACACCACCGTCAATCACGTCATTTTATGTATCATCGGCGGCGCCCTGCGCAACTATTTAATTGCGTTGAACAAACTCCCCAGCAATTCGCTAGCATCGCTTATTCCGGTCAATGTTCGCAGCCGCGATCAAGACAACTGTGGCAACGCCATCAGTATGCTGATTGGCAATTTACGCACCGACATCGAAGACCCTCTACAACGTTTGTTGGCGGTGCGCGACGGCGCTAATTCAGCCAAAAAGCTCAGTGACCATATTGGTCGCAGCACCCTGAGCAACGTCTGTCGTGCCCTGCCCAGCAGTATCGAAGCCGGTGTACTGCGCGCCCTGTCGGCCCTCGCTTACTGGCCCGGAGGGGTCGCCATGCCCGCCTGCACCTTTGTGAGCAATGTACCTGGACCACCAGTGCCGCTGTATTTTAACGACGCCAAATTAGTGGATATGCTCGGCCTCGGTTTAATTATGGATCACGTAGGCCTCTTTCATGTGGCCATGAGCTACAACGGCGTAATGACCCTGTCGGTACTCAGCAGCCCCAAAACCCTGCATGAGCCCGAGCTCTACCGCCGCTGCCTGCTTGAGTCCTTTGCCGCGTTGGATAACAGCGTAAAATCCGCCGCCACAACGAACTAATCTGAATTTGGCCTTGAAATTAGTGAGCAAATCCCCATTTCTAATGTCACATAAACGGATATAAAAACTCGCTCGCTAAGGGACCTCCCTCGATGACGGAAAAACACGCTATCAGCCAGTTGCGCAACTGGCTGACTTCGCAAATTATTGGCCAGCAAAGTTTGGTCGACCGCTTACTTATCGCCCTGCTGGCCGACGGCCATTTACTGGTCGAGGGCGCACCTGGGCTGGCTAAAACTAAAGCGATTAAAACCTTGTCTGACGGTATCGCGGCCAGTTTTCAGCGCATTCAGTTTACCCCCGACTTGTTGCCCGGCGATGTTACCGGCAGTGATATTTACCGGCCAGAAACCGGTGCCTTTGAATTTCAGCCCGGCCCGATATTTCACAACTTAGTCTTGGCCGACGAAATCAACCGCGCGCCCGCCAAAGTGCAATCGGCGCTGCTAGAAGCCATGGCCGAGCGTCAGGTCAGCGTGGGCAGTAACACCCTGCAGCTGCCGCCCTTGTTTCTGGTAATGGCCACCCAAAACCCATTGGAGCAGGAAGGCACCTACCCGCTGCCAGAAGCCCAGCTCGACCGCTTTTTAATGCACGTGAACGTCGCCTACCCCGACGCGGCGGCAGAACTGGAAATTCTGCGCCGCGTGCGCGCCGAAGCCAAAGGCGAGATTAGCCAGCCCGAGCCTCTCAGCCAAGACATCTTGCTAGCGGCCCGCGAGCAGATACTCAATTTACACATGGCCGAAGCGGTAGAGGAATACATGGTGCAGCTGGTTATTGCCAGCCGTGAACCCGCCCGCCTCGACGCCGAGTTAGCCGGGTGGTTAGAAGTGGGCGCCAGCCCCCGCGCCACCATTGCCCTCGACCGCTGCGCCCGCGCCCACGCCTGGCTCAACGACCGCGACTACGTTAGCCCCGACGACGTGCAAGCCATTGCCCACGACGTATTGCGCCACCGCCTTATTCTCAGCTTTGAAGCCGAGGCCGACGGCATTCGTAAAGACCATATTATCGACCGCCTGCTGCAGGTGGTGCCGGTGGCATGAGCAGCCTGCCACGGGGCAATTTTAGCGCGCCGGTTCAGGGCGCCATTGTGGATCAGCAGGCGCTGATCCACACCCGTTTTGCCGGCGCACAATTGCGCGCCACCCCCAAGCGCCGCCATTTTGCCAAACAGAGTGGCAGCCACGCCTCGCCGGTAAAAGGCAGGGGCTTGGCCTTTCATCATGTGCGGGAATATCAGGGTGGCGACGAAATTCGCCATATCGACTGGCGAGTCACCGCGCGCACCGCCAAAGCCCACACCAAGATATTTGAAGAGGAAAAAGAGCGCCCAGTAGTGCTCTGCCTAGACCAGCGCAACAGCATGTTTTTTGGCAGTCGCCACTGTTTCAAATCGGTGCTCGCCTGCCACGTTGCGGCCACCCTCGCTTGGGCCGGCTTAGACAATAACGATCGGGTTGGCGGTTTGGTATTTACCGACAGCCAGCACCGCGAAGTGCGGCCGCGGCGCAGTCACCGCGCAGTGTTAAATTTTATACACACCGCCGCCAGCTACAATCAGCAATTGGCCGACACCAGTGCAAGCGGCGATGAGCTTATCGATGCGCCGCAAAGTCTCGCCAAGGCCTTTGAAGAATTGCGCCGCATCACAAGGCCCGGCTCCACGGTATATGTCGTCAGCGATTTTAACGGTTTTGAACAAGACGCCGAGCGCCAGCTTCATCTCATTGCGCGGCACAACGATGTTATCGCCGTTGCGATTCAAGACCCACTCGAAGACAGCTTACCTGGTGCGGGCATGTATTCGGTCAGCAATGGGCGGGAGCGTTTGCAGTTAATGGTTAACCCCGCGCTGCGCCAACAATTTCACGAGCGCCGCGAGCAAGCCCAACTGCGGCTAAAAGCCAGCTTGCGCCGCGCCGGTATTCATCATATTTCACTGGCAACCGATGCGCCGTTTTTTGACACCTTGCAACGGGGCATGATGGGCAAATGAATCTCGTCATGACAACACCACTATGAATACGCCTAGCCCAACCCAGCTCCCAGCGGGTGCAAATCCCCTAGACCAGCTAGCGGATATTCATCTGCCCCCCGCCGTTCCCAACTTTCCTTGGGCACTGGGCTGGTGGGTAGTAATTATATTATGCCTTTGTTTAATTGCAGCCGCTTACTGGCTGTGGCGGCACTACCGCCGACGCAGCGCCTACCGCCGCGCCGCGCAATTAGAATTAGCCGCCCTAAAGGCCATCGACAACGACGCCGAGTTTGCCCGCCAGCTCAATCAATTATTGCGAAGAGTTGCTATTCATTGCCAACAATCTAAACCCGCTGCGCCTGCACTAGCTGGCCTCAGTGGCGAGCAATGGCAAACCTTTATTTACTATGGCTGCGGCGCTAAACCCGCGTTTACCGAGGCCAATCTCGATGCCTTGTTTGCGGCAGCCTATCAGGCTCACGCCGCGCCCCTAGATCGCCAGCAGCTGCTTAAGCAAGCGCAGCAGTGGATCGCCCGTCATCGGAGCCATTATGTTTGAATTGCAATGGCCATGGATTTTTGTGCTACTACCGCTACCCCTGCTAGTCCGCTGGCTGTCTAAAGCGCAAACCAGCGCCAGCGGCGCCGCACTGCGGGTGCCGTTTTTTAGCCAATTGCGCAGCTTAAGTGGCGAGCAATCGGCCCCCGTACACAGCAGTAATAAATTCGATTTACTGCTGATGTTACTGCTATGGATCGCCCTCTTGCTGGCCAGCGCCAGACCAATTTGGATTGGCGACGCCGTTGCCATGCCCACTAAGGGCCGCGACCTTATGCTCGCGGTCGACATCTCCGGCTCAATGTCGCAAGAAGACATGATCATTCAAGATGAGGCGCTGCCGCGGATCACTGTTGTTAAAGCGGTCGTTAATCAATTTGTACAACAGCGCCGCGGCGACAAGCTCGGCCTGATCCTGTTTGGCAGTCAGCCCTATATTCAGTCACCCCTGACCTTCGACCTCGACACCGTTAACACCTTAATGGACGAGGCCCAAGTTGGCTTTGCGGGTAAACAAACCGCCATCGGCGACGCCATTGGCTTTGCCATAAAGCGCCTGCGCGAACGACCAGAAAACAGCCGAGTCGTGGTGCTCCTTACCGACGGCGCCGACACTGCCAGCAATTTAAACCCCCTCGAAGCCAGCAAATTAGCCGCTGCCGAAAACATTAAGATCTACACCATCGGTGTTGGCGCCACTGAGATGCGTGTACCCGGTATATTTGGCAGCAACTTTGGCGCGCGCACCGTCAACCCGTCGGCCGATCTAGATGAAGACACCCTGCAAAGCATTGCCGACACCACCGGCGGCGCCTATTACCGCGCCCGCAACCCCGCTGAATTACAGGCCGCGTATGCCGCCATCGCCGCATTAGAACCTATTGACCAAGAGCAGGAAATGCTCCGCCCCGAGCGCTCGCTACTGCACTGGCCGCTGCTCTTCGCCGCCGGCCTGTGGCTGCTATTAGCGCTCAAGCGCAATCTACCCGAACTCGCGCCCCGCAAGCCTGCGCCAAACCAAAATGGGGGCACGCTATGACCCTGCCAAGCTTGCACTGGATACGCCCAGACTTACTGTGGACAGCGATTCCCCTAATCATCGCCGCCTTGCTCCTCGCGCGGCAAAGCCGCCAGCAGGGCGCTTGGCAAAAGCATATCGACCCCAGCCTACTACCCTATTTGCTTGACGGTAAAAGTGGCGCCAAACCCGCTCGATCACTGACATTATTATTTTTGCTTAGCGCCATCGCTTGGCTCGCCTTACTTGGCCCCGCTTGGGAGCAAGCCCCCACCCCGCTCTACAAAAACACCGAGGGCATGGTGGTGGTGCTGGATTTATCCCCGTCGATGTTGGCGGAAGATATTCAACCCTCGCGCATTCGCCAGGCGCGCTTCAAACTCCGCGATCTATTGCAGCTGCGCCAAGATGGTCAAACCGGCTTAGTGGTATTCGCCGCGGATGCCTTTGTGGTGGCACCGCTCACCGACGACGTAAACACCTTGCTCACGCTGATTCCCGGCCTGCACCCAGGCATGATGCCGCAGATTGGCAGCAATCCGCTGGCCGGCGTAACACTCGCCAAAGACCTGTTAGACCAAAACGGTGGCAGCGGCAGAATTCTGCTTATTACCGACGGTATCAATAAAGCGCAGTTAAATGGCTTGCAGAAATTCCTCGACGACAGCCCCTACCCGCTCTCGGTATTGGCGGTTGGCACTCGCGACGGCGCCCCCATTCCCCTGCCCGAGGGCGGCTTTGCCAAAGACAGCAGCGGTAATATTATTGTGCCCGCCCTTAGCGTTAGCGAGCTGCGCGCCTTGGCGAGTTCAGGCAATGGCGATTATCGCGAACTCAGCTTAGACGACAGCGATATCCGCGCCTTAAACCCCGACGCCGCCAGTAGCGCAGAGAGCGCCACCGGCAAAAATTCCGAGCGTCAATTTGACCAATGGAAAGACGCTGGCGCGTGGCTAGTCTTATTGCTATTGCCATTGAGCCTACTCGGTTTTCGGCGCAGCTGGCTACCCAATGTGCTGCTACCGCTGCTATTGCCGCTACTATTACTCGCCCAGCCAAACACCGCCAATGCCCTAGAATTTAACGACCTATGGCAAACCCCAGACCAGCGCGGCGCAGCCTTATTAGAGCGCGACCCCGCCGCGGCTGCCGAGCAATTTAAAGACCCCGCGTGGCGGGCCAGTGCCCAGTATCGCGCCGGCGATTATGCCGCAGCCGCCGAGAGCTATGCCCAACTTAGCGGTAGCGATGCCGCCTATAATCGCGGCAATGCGCTAGCAAAGGCTGGCAAACTAGAGGAAGCCATCGCCGCCTTCGAGGAAGCACTGGCACAAGACCCCGACATGAGCGATGCCCAGCGCAATAAAGCCATTGTCGAGGATTTGAAAAAGCAGCAAGAACAGCAGCAGGACCAGTCACAAGACCAATCCCAGAAAGGCGACGGCGACAAATCAGATAAAGATCAACAGTCTGAATCATCTGATCAGCAAGACCAAGATGGAAAAGACAACAACCAGAAAGAAAATCAAGACGGCAAGCAAGGCGACTCATCGCAACAAGATAAATCTGAGCAGCATAATTCTGATCAAAAAAATAGCGGTAAGAATGATCAGCAAAACGACAAGTCAGAATCCCAAGACGCTACCGAGCAAGATCAAGCCGAAAGCAGTGCTGATCGAGAAAAGCAGCAGCAAGCGGAGCAGCGCAAGTCTGAACTCGCCGAAGACTACGCCAAACAAGCTGCCGAGCAAAAGCCTGGAGAAGACGCTCCAGACGCCGACCCCAAAGAAAACGGCAAGCCCGCCGGCGCAGTAGAGTCCCAAGCGCCGCTGAGCGAAGCTGACCAATCAAAAGAGCAATGGCTGCGCAAAATACCGGATAACCCCGACAATTTATTGCGCAACAAATTTCAGTATCAACACCAGCTCCGCCAACATCGCGGCGAGCAAATCGAGAGGGAGGATTATGCGCCTTATTAATCCCATTAGCCTTGCCCGCACCCACTACGCCACAGCGAGCACCACCCAGCCTATGAAGCGACATTCAGCCCACCGCCACTTTGGCGCACTGCAATTGGTGCTTATTTTATTCAGCATACTAAGCGGCATGCCAAGCGCGTTTGCCGACACCAGTGTGCGCGCCAGTGTTGATCGCAACCAAATATCCAGCGAAGAAACCTTTATATTATCGCTGGTCGCCGACAGTATTTTATTCACTGACGAACCCGACATCAGCGCGCTGGAAAATGATTTTCACGTTATTAGACGCCAGCAAAGCAGCCGCACCAATATCATCAACGGCAAGGTAAATAGCAGTCGCCAATGGGACTACACCCTCGCCCCCAAGCGCGAGGGTAATTTAACCATCCCCGCCATTACGATGGGCAAATACCAGACCAGGGCGCTGACCATATCCGTAAGCAAAGCGAGCAGCCAATCGCGGGGCAGTAATGGCGACAGCGTGTATTTAGAATCCGACGTCACCCCGCGCTCAGCCTATGTGCAGGGTGAGCTGCAATACACGGTGAAAATCTTTACCTCGGTGAATTTCTTAGACGCTTCCCTAGAAGCACCCGAAGTGGATAACGCGGTAATTGAAGCCACCGGCGAGCAGCGCTATCAAACCTTGGTAGACGGCCGCTACTACCAAGTTATTGAACGTCATTATTCAATCTATCCGCAAACCAGTGGCGACCTGACAATTCCGGCGCTTACCTTACAGGCGCGGGTTGAAGGCTATCGACCATCAATGCTCGACCCTGGCCGCCTTGTAGTGAAGCGCAGCCAAGAACATCGACTCAAAATTATGCCGCCACCAGCAGAGTTTAAGGGCGCGGTATGGTTGCCCGCCAAGGAGTTAGTGCTCAATGAAAACTGGAGTAAAGACCCCGACAATATTCGAGTTGGCGACTCCATCACCCGCACAGTAAGTATTCAGGCCGACGGTTTACTGGGCTCGCAGTTACCGAGTTTGCCCATTTATACATTGAGTAATGCCAAACTCTACCCCGACCAAGCCAAGATAGAAAAAGGCGACGAACAATCGAAATGGACTGGCATCCGCAGCGAATCGATGGCGATTATTCCCACCAAAGCCGGCGAATTTATTCTGCCCGAGGTGCGGATTCCCTGGTGGAACACCAAGACTAACAAAACCGAAGTAGCCGTCTTAGCCGAGCGCCGCATTACGGTTAGACCGGCACTGCTCGGCAATGGCAGTAACAATACTGACGCCACGCCAAACAACTTGACGGCAGGCGGCACCAGCCAAGCGGCCAACACAGCTAGCAATCCGAACCCCAATAATGACGACGCAACGAGCACCGCTACCAGCCCGCTACTGTGGTCGCTTATCGCCCTGCTCTGCCTCAGCAATGCCGCGTTTGCCGCCGCGTGGTATCGCGCTCGCCACAGCACGCCAAACGCTGCCAACAGCACCAAAGCAGAGGGAAAAACAACGAGTGAAAGCCAGGCATTTAGCCAATTGAAAAAGTGTGTGCAGAGCGCCGCCGCTGCGCCAATGCTGCGCTCGGCCCTAATTCACTGGGCTCAGGCCCATTACCAGCAAAGCTTAAGCCTAAGCCAATTAGCACAACGCGCCAGCGAACTTAAGCCCTATTGCGACGCCCTCGATGCCCAATTATTTTCCCAGCAAGGCGGGGAAATCGATGCAAAGGCCCTGATTGAGGCAGTTAAAACCCTGCGCGGCAGAACCGCCAAAAGGAGCGCAGAGACCGCCCCATTAGCGCCACTGTATCCGTCTAAGGTTTAAGCGCGGTGCTCAGGTTCTGGCGGATTGCGCAATACCAGCACGCCGCCAATCACCACACAGAGAATGCCTACAAGGGTTAGCTGGTCTGGAATATGATCCCAAATCAACCAGTCTAAAAGCCCGCTAAACACCACCGCAAAATAACTAATCGGCGCCGACACCGACGCCGAAATATAACGGTAGGCCAAGGTATAAAGCACAAAGCCCAAATAAATCACCACGCCCATATACAACAAGCCCAGCCACGCCGTGCGGGGAATGGGCTGATAATTAAATAGGAAGAAGGGCAGGCTAACGATGACCGAAATCAAAAAGTAGTAAAACAAAATTCTGTTTTGAGGCTCGCCCTGCATTAACTCGCGGGTGCTCACCATCGACACCGCCAACCCCAACGCAGACAACAGGGCCAATACATGCCACAGACTAAAGCCGGCAAAACCCGGCTTTAGTACCAGTATTACCCCGACAAACCCCACCACCAAGGGCGGCCAGGCATGGCGGCTCACGCGCTGCTTAAACCACAGTAAAAGCACCAATGGCACCATCAGTGGCGCCGAGGCCCGCAACAAGGTCGCCTCAACCAGTGCGATATGCGTTAGTGCGAGGTAAAACAAATAGAAACACGCACAGCCGCTAATGCCGCGAATTAAGTGTAAACCCGGCCGCGTAGTCACTAGGCCCGCTCGCCCAGAGCGTAATATAGCGGGCAACGCAAACAGAAAGCTTAGACCGTATTGCACCATAACTATCGCAGAAACATGAACTTCTTGGGAAACGTGCTTACCCACCGCCGCCACCGTACTCGATAAAAACACGGTAATTAACGACAGCGACAATCCAGTTAGCAATTGCTTTTGAGGGGCAGAAATAATCAATGACTAATCTCTAAAGTCCGGCAGATAGCACACCCACCTCGTCGAGGTAGTATCAGGCTGGCACTATAAAGAGCGCGCTGGCATTTAGCTAGTCCGTAATGGGGGCGCAAAAAAGCCCGCAACCCACGCAAGATCACGTGGGTGCGGGCTTAGTCATGCCAATATGAAGCGAAATTTACTTGCTAGCGCCGCACTTGGCTTCGCCACATTTGCCTTCTTTAGCGGCTTTATCGGCGCCGCATTTAGCTTCGCCACACTTGCCTTCTTTAGCAGACTTATCGGCACCGCACTTGGCCTCACCACATTTGGCTTCTTTGGCCGCTTTATCGGCGCCGCACTTAGCTTCACCACATTTGCCTTCAGCGTCTTTGGCGTAATTCGCCAACTGATAGCCACTGCTCATTACTTTGGCGGCAAAGGGGTTGGTATCGGCTACAGCAACTGAGGCCATAGAAGAAGCGAGCATTGCAGCACCAAACGCAGTCATTGCAGTTTTTTTCATGTTGTCATCACCTTGATAAATTAATTGTTTAAATTGGTCGCCGCATGACGACTCTGCTCATTAGAGGTATTCAACCAGCCAGTGTTACAAGCCCCGCAAAAATAATTCACTATTTTTATCTGTAACAAGTTTAAGCGCACCGCGTCTTATTGCTAATCGTACAGCATAAGCTGCATTGCCAATATTCTACGGAGTTTAGTTCATGGTAGATTTTTTAAGTTACTTATACCGCAGTCAATATTACATCACGCGCGTATTTCGGCCCGTCGACGGACTGCCAGCCCTTGGCTTAAGGCTGTATTTGGTGCCCGTTTTTTGGATGGCGGGCAGCAGTAAAATGGCCAGTTTTAGCGCCACCGCCGAATGGTTTGGCAACCCTGACTGGGGCTTGGGGCTGCCCTTTCCCACCCTATTAGCATTTTTAGCCACCGCCACGGAGCTAGCCGGCGCACTGTTGCTATTATTAGGCCTTGCAACACGTTGGATTGCCATTCCCCTCTCTGTCACCATGATTGTGGCGGCGCTGAGCGTGCACTGGCAATTTGGCTGGCAGGCCATTGCCGATGCCAGCGCCCCCTTTGCCAACGAGAGAGTTGTGGAATCGGTAAACAAACTCACCGCCGCCCGCTCGTTACTCGAGACCCACGGCAATTACGACTGGCTAACGTCGAGCGGCAATATTGTTATTCTCAATAACGGCATTGAGTTTGCTGCGACCTACCTATTAATGCTACTGGCTCTAATCGTATTAGGCGGTGGCCGCTATGTGAGTGCCGATTACTGGCTAAAACGTAAATTTCAGTCCCTGCGATGCGAGAAAACCGACTACTAAGCTTTAATTTTTTGAGGAAATTAGCGCCGCTTGGTTGCGCAAACGCAAGAGGATCAGTGACACTATGGGCTTAATCTGGGTTTGGATGCCGCAGTGTCACAGTCTGTTCTTGATCAACAGTTTATTGAGCGCCTGCAAGCCGGTGACAATAGCGCCTTTAAAACGCTAATCAGCAATTACCATAGCAAGTTGCTAATTGTTGCTAGAGCGATCGCCGGTGATGTGTTTGCCGAAGATGTAACTCAAGAAGCATGGGCATCGATTTATAAGGCCATTGGCAAATTTGAGGGACGCTCAAGCCTGTCGACCTGGATGATTCAGATTGTGAGTAACGAGGCTAAGTCGCGATTGCGCAGAGAAAAGCGCCATAGTAGCTATGGGGATATTGACGACATCCAGACCAGTGTCGACCCAGCCAATTTTGACAGCAGCGGCCACTGGAGTAGCCCGCCGTCGCGCTGGGAAATTAACACCCCAGAGTTAATGCTGCAGGAAGATCAATTGCGCCGCTGCATTGAACACACATTGACGATATTGCCAGAAAACCAAAAAGCGGTGTTTTTACTGCGCGATGTTGAACAAACTAAATTAAATGATATCGCCGAAATTCTTGCCATTAGCGAAGCCAATGTGCGGGTTATTTTACACCGCGCCCGCCTCAAACTTATGGCCGTCATTAACCACTATCAGGAGACCGGGGAATGCTGAACTGCCAACAATTTACCGATCTCGCCAGCGACCATCTCGACGAACAATACCGAGGCTGGAAGCGCATTGATATTCGACTGCATCTTATTATTTGCCGGCACTGCCGGCGCTTTAACCGTCATCTGGACCACAGCCGTCGCACCGGCGCGGCCTTGGCCAAGCAATTGTGGCAGATTGACTCAGCGAATAGTGAGCAGGTGTTCTCGCAGATACTGCAGGCGACTAAGTCAGCTGACGACAACTAGCTTAGCGCCCCTTCCGGCAAATAAACACGGAACTCGGCACCTTTACCAAGCTCACTTACCACCTCAATACGCCCTTCATTTTCTTCCAGAATACGTCGGCAAATAGCCAAGCCAATGCCGGTACCTTCGTCGCCACTATTGGCGTGTAAGCGCTCAAAAACCCCAAACACCCGCTGGTGATAATGACCAGCAATACCAATGCCATTGTCGCGAATAAAAAAGCCAATCTCACTTTGATTAGCGCTGTCGAGGGGCCCAATTTCTATTAACGGTGATTCCTGATCACGACTAAACTTAATTGCATTATCTAAAAGTTCGAAGATCAATTGATGCAGCGCTGGCGGCGACATATTAACCGTCCCCAAGGGCTGACGACGTAACTCTGTGGCGTATTTTGTCAAGTTCGCATCGTGTTCAAAAATAGCGCGGTCGAAATACTCATCGAGTACTATCGGACCCGCAGGCACAAGCGAGTGTGGCTCGCAGTATTTTTGCAGATCCTCGATCATCACAGTCATACGCTGGGCGGAACCAACCATGGTCTGCAGCCATTTAGATTCGTCCTCGCCCAAGTTTTCGGCCAGCCGTTCGTTTAACAATTGACCAAAAACCGAAATCGAGCGCAGTGGTTCTTTAATATCGTGAGCGGTTACTCGCGCGTACTCTTCCAGCGCGGCATTAGAGCGCTCCAATGAATCGTGGTTTTTTTCTAGTAAATTTTTCATTACCCGGGTTTCGGCCAGCTCTTTGGTACGCTCATCAATTAGCGTTTCTAAATCTTTTGTTAACCGCTCTACCTGCTGCTTTTGGCGGCGATTTTCGTCGGCCTCTTCGCGCAACTGCTGATTGAGCACTAGCAACTGGCTATTACTGGGTATTGCCAAGGCCTTGGGTATAAGCGGCCACACTAAAATGGCCGTGCCCACCGAGGCGATGGCGGTAATCAACTTAACGCTACCACTTAGCCAGTAAGCGCCGTACCAAACGTTAAATATATTAATGAGGTGAGTAGCGCCACAGGCAAAAATAAAGATCGCGAACATCACAAAAATATAATTAAACTTGAGATCGTCGCGCTTGCGCACCAAGTAAACCAGCGCCATGGGAATAGTAAAATAAGACAAACTAATCACGGCGTCACTAATTACATGGAGGCGAACTAAATCCTCATTCCATAAATAGCAATGCCCGTGAGGGGGCATCTCGGGCCCTAATAATTTTGATAGAAATCCGTTGTCCATAAGCGTTTGTATTCCAATAAGCGCCAAAATCTATTTGGCTATCCAACCAATATATTGATTATTAGCAATTCCCTTTATCCAAGCTCCCTTTTATAGCAATATCACCAATGCAAGGTAACAGGGGATTCCACCTAGCCGCCTGCTATTGCCAGCCCTAAGAAATCACTCTTTACCGGGATGACTGCTATCCTGCTCAGGGTATTTTGCCGTAATCGACCGGTAGAACTTTTGAATTTCAGCGACATCCTCGGCAAATCCCACGTTGGGATAATACGGGGCAAACAGCGAAACCGTTTTCTTAGCATAGTCTAAGCCCACCGCCACAACCGGCACCTTGGCGGCCGCCGCAATATGGTAGAAACCGCCTTTCCACTGCGCAACTTTGCTGCGAGTGCCCTCGGGCGCAATAATTAGCACCATATCATCGGTTTCTTTAAACAAATCAGCCATTTGCGCAACAAAATTATGTTGACTGCCGCGTTCAACGCCAACCCCGCCCAGCCAGCGCAACAACACCCCAAGCGGGCCAACAAATAATTGATGCTTGCCCATAAAGCGAATTTGGCGCCCTATGCCGCTAGCCACGGCGACCATTAAGAAAAAATCCCAATTGCTAGTATGCGGCGCAACAATCAGTACATATTTCCTAGGCGATGGCTGCTCCGCAGGCAATTGCCAAGACAGCAACCTCATCAAGCAAACGCTTAACACCCTCACTAATTTAAGAAGGCTTGGATAACTGCATATTGTCTTTCTTTGAAGCAAAGCAGCCCCGTTAGTGATGATTGCCACAAGCACCTATTTATTCTAAAACCACCGTGTAGATGGCAGCCATAAGTAGCGATATTACACAAAATCGTGGAAATGCGCTTGCCCCAACTTATAGGCTCTACTATCCTCCCTTTCAGTATAGACACTCATCAGCACTGCGGCGGGCAACCGGGCATAGATAGTTAGTATCCAAGGGAGACCGTTTTTGCCAGCATCAAGCGCCAAGCTCAATCGAGCACTACTCCTGTGCAGCCTGCCACTCTTTGCCAGCGCAGCTCATGCGGCAAGCGGCGACTACCAACTTAGCCCTTTGCACAGCAATCCCGCCGCAGTCCCGCTGCGCAGTGATGTAAATGAATCCCTGCTGCAAATGGATGGCTACTTCTTTGTGGACGACAGTGATGGTCTAGTGCAAAGCATTAAAGAGGCCTATGACGAGGGCCGCTCGCTACAGGGCCGCTCTCGCGGTGTATTGGTTATCCCTGGCGATGAAAGCGCGCTGGTCGCAAGCCTAGAAAGCATGAGTGACGACACCAACGGTTTTAACGTAGGCGCGCATTTCAGCTTAAACACCCAATCGCCGGCATGGCATATCCTTGGTGGTTCAGAATTTCGCGGCACAGAGCGCTTCAACTACGACGAAGCCGACGCAACTCGCCTGCGCTTTGCGACGGTTTTGGGCTTATTTAGCTTTGGCGAGCTGCAATCGTCGATGGAAATATCAGTGCTGTGGTTTAACTTTCTGGGCGCAAACTACCGCTTTAATATCGACGGTTTACCGAACACTCAATTTGGAATCACCGCCAAACTGCAAAATATCAGCCTAATTGAACGCAGTATTCTGATTTCAGAATACGATGAAGAAAAAATCTTCGATGCCGACCGCGATGTGGATCACAACCTGCAGCTGAACGCCGACCTCGGCGTGAGCCACCGACTGGGTGACTGGAGCGCAGGCTTAAGTATTAAAGACATTTACCAGCAAACCATGCGCAGCACCCTTGGCACGCTTTACCAACAGCGCAGCCAATTCACCAGCCATATCGGCTACCAAGCGACGTGGGGCGAGGTTCAACTGAACGCAGACCTCACCCCCCAGGCTGGGTTTGGCGAGATTCCCTCCCAGCGCATTTACGATTTAAACAGCAGCATCCCACTGAGTGAACGCGTTGCACTACTACTGGCTTATCGCTGGTTCGACAGCCCCTATAATGACGACGCACCCACAATCGGCCTGCACTACAACCTAGATCAGCTGCTGCATATCACCGCTAAATTCAGCTACGCCGGCAGCAATGAGCTAGGCGGCAGCATTAATCTACAGCTGCCACTTTAAGGTTTAAGCTGCATCAGCTTTAGCGGGGATAAAGCTCATGGCATGCTCCGTTAAAGCCGTAATCGTCAGCGACGGATTAACTCCGAGATTCGACGACAGCATTGAGCCGTCGCACACCAGCATATTACGGTAGCCAAACACTCGGTTTTGACTGTCGATCACACCCCCATCAGGACTACTGGCCATTCCCACACCACCCATACAATGCGCGGTAGCGGGAATATTAAACAAAACCTCAGTTATCAAACTGCCCGCCATGCCGCCGAGACGACGCGCCGTGCGCAGAGCAAATTCACTGGCCTCGGGAATATGCGCAGGTATAGGGTCACCCACGCTCACCATGCGCTTGCGCCACGGCCAATACCAAGCCCGCCGGTACTGCATATCAATATGGCCATCGAGTGTCTGCATACACAGTAAAATAATAGTCTGGCGAGCCAGACCAAAGGGAATCAAGGATGTGACTGCTTGCTTGGGACTTTTTATCAATAATTTCAGCATGGTGAAAAGCCAGTTGAAAATCCGCCGCCAATCGGGCTTGCCCCGAGTCATCGCGGTAACCAGCAGCCCCATGGCGTCTGATCCACGCGGGTAGCGAGTGGCTTCAATATGAGTTTTATCATCGAGATAAATACCCGAGCCAATGGCAATACCGGCATCCATATTTTGCTCGCCGGGCAGGCGCACACCTATTAAAGACTCGGCGTTGGTTCTAACCCGCCGCCCTAATTGGCTGGAGATATTCGGCAGCGAACCCTTGTCGCGAAGTTTAAACATCAGATCTTGAGTGCCCAGCGACGACGCTGCAAACACCACCGCCCGCGCTCGCCAGCGGCGGGTTTTGCGAAACAGCAGCGAGGTGCTAGATACCGTAGTGATTTCATAGCCGTCTTCCCCATCGGCCTTACCGTTAAGGGGCACCACATTTACCACCTTGGTTTCGGCAAACACTTGGGTGCCCTGCTTCTCGGCAAAATACAGATAATTTTTATCGAGACTATTTTTAGCGTTGTAACGACACCCAACCATACAGCCACCACAGGCAATACAGCTATTTCGCTCAGGACCCTCGCCATCAAAATAAGGGTCTGGGTAGGATTTACCCTGCGCCTCGCCCTCATCGCCAAAAAACACCCCTACCTGGGTTTTATAAAACGATTCGCCACAACCCCAGTCTTCGGCGGCCTCTTTTAATAGGTGATCGGCTGGGCCAAGGATGCGATTCTCGGTAACACCGAGCATTTTTTGAGCGCTTGCATAGTGCGCCGGCATTTCTGCCTGCCAATCTTTTAGGCCCGCCCAGCTACCCTGCTGCCAAATCTCCGGTTTGGGCACCAATAGTGTATTGGCGTAAGTAATCGATCCGCCGCCCACGGCATTACCGTGCAACACCAACACATGCTTAAACCAGCGCAGATTAAAAAAGCCTTTAAGGCCGAGCATTGGTCGCCACAACCAGCGATGGAAATGCCAGTTTGAACGAGGATAGGTTTCGGCGCTCCAGCGACGACCCATTTCCATCATGCCAACCTTATAGCCTTTTTGGCTCAGGCGATGAGCTGCCGTTGAGCCGCCAAAGCCAGAACCAATAACCAAATAATCGAAATCATAATCCACAGCCCAACCACTCCCCTTGCTCGCAAAGTCCGCAACCGATTCCGGCAAACATAACGCCATATACTCGCGAGCTCTTTATTTGACAACACAGCATGTCACTTTACATCTGACAGTGGCTCATGTCAAAATTACCAAATGACCGAAACCAAGCTAAAACCACGCCGCTACCGCGGTGCCAGTGGCGACCAACGCCGCGCCGAGCGCTGCCAACAGCTCCTTGATGCGGGCCTCTTTGTTTTTGGCGACATTGGCTATCCGGCTAGCAGTGTGCGCAGTATTTGCGCCGCGGCAGGGCTTACCGAACGCTATTTTTACGAATCCTTCGCCAATAAAGAGGCCTTGCTCGCCGAAGTTTACCAAGCGCAAACCGACTACCTAAAAGAGACTATGCTGCAAGCCTTTGCCAAGGCCGAGCGCAATAGCGAAGCCTTTGCCCGCGCCGGGCTGCATGCCTTTTTCGATACCTTGCAAGACAAACCAGCAGTTGCACGCCTGCTGTTATTTGAAATTCTTGGCGTGAGCGACACCCTCGACCAGCTCTACTACGAGGCCATGGAAGAATTTGCAGTGCTGATTCGCTCACTGGCTAGCTCGCTGGGACTTGCCGATATTAGCGAGCGGCCAGATCAGGATATTATTTACGCTGGGCTCGTTGGCGCTGTCATTCAAATAGCGCGGCGCTGGGCGCTCACTGGCTATACCGCCCCCATTGACTCCGTAATTAATAGCAGTCTGTTTCTGTTTGTTGCCACCGCCAATTACGCTGCACCAACCGCATAAACACGCCCCATTGAGCCCCACAACTGCGACGCGCCATCGCTCAGATACAACCAAGAAAACCCGCCCCCAAGACATTACTCGAGCTACTGCACTATAGTTATGCTGCCACCACTAATTTGGTACAGGTAGGGACTTTTATGTAATAGCGTGATAGTTTACGGAGTCAACATAGCACTAACGATTTACCAAAGCTGGGCAGCCCCTAGGTACTACAGCAGCTCGGTATCCGTTATTTACTGGCACTCACCCATGGCCGTGCCACCAAACATGCAGGTTTAGCCGATGAAAATGCATTTCCCAGCCCTCATCATTTGTTCCGCCGTCTTGATTTCGGCCTGCGGTGGCTCTAGCTCCTCCACTAGCAGCCATAGCAATAACAAGCCCACCACCGGTAGCGCGCCACAAAATCGCTATGCAATGGCCAATGGCTGCTACGCACTGCAATCAGCGCAAACCGACAAATACACCGTCGCCGCAAGTGATGGCAGTTACAGCAATACTGCTGCAAGTGTCGCTACTGCCGAAGCCTTTTACATGCAAGCCGCAACCCTCGGCAAATATTTGTTTTACAGTAAAGACAAACGCTTACTCACCGCCGACACCGCAGCGATTAGCGGCGAAGCCGTGGCAAGTGACGCGGCCATTTGGACCATAGATAAAAACCAATCCAGCAATACCTTTAGCATCGTATCTGAAAGCACCTCGCAGACCATGCAGCTCGACGACAGCAGCAAACTAATTGCCGGCCCCGCCACAACGGCGCCAGCGGCCCAGTTTAACTTTGTACCTAGCACCAACTGCACCAACTACCCAGAAATGCCAACCGCGATTAGCGGCGAAACCTTTAAGGGCAGCGGCGCTGATAAACCCATTATCGGCTTCGCCGATGTTCACACCCACATGGGTATGTCTAGCGAGATGTCTTACGCTGGCGACGTTGGCCCCTCGGCAGGCGGCGTACTTTACGGCCAAGTTATTCACCGCTTTGGCGTTGATCACGCACTGGAAGATTGCGAAGAATTCCACGGCCCCAACGGTATTCGCGACGCCAATAATATTCTCGAAACCGACCCTACAGGCACCCACGAAACCAAAGGCTGGCCGACCTTCGTCGACTGGCCGCAGCGCAACTTCTTAACCCACCAAGTGATGTACTACAAATGGGTGGAGCGCGCCTACTTGGCCGGCTTACGGGTAATGGTTAACCACGGCACCAATATCGCTGCGCTGTGCAAAGTGGGCCAAAGCTACTCGCTCATGCCAGACGCCGACTGCGACGACATGAGCGTTGCAACCAAGCAGGTTGAATACCTTTACGACGTGCAAGACTATATTGACGCCCAATCTGGCGGCCCCGGAATGGGCTGGTACCGCATTGTAAAATCACCACAAGAAGCCCGCGAGGTTATTAACGAAGGTAAATTGGCGGTAATTCTCGGTGTAGAAGTCGCCCAAGTATTTGACTGCGGCGTGACATTTTTACCCGGCGGCGGCGAACAACGACGCTGCGATAAAGCCCAGATTGACGCCGAAATTCAGCGCTTATGGGACCTCGGCGTACGCCATGTTTACCCCTACCACGACATTGATAGCTCCTTGGGCGGCACCGGCATATTCAGTGGCGACGTTATTAACTTCCTCAACTTTTTAGATACTGGCGCGTTTTGGAAAACCACCGAATGCCGTAGCTACCCGGCCGACGAACCCTCGGTTCGCACCCCAGGCACAGAGATGACCACCGCCATTCCCGGCAGCGGCGACGACCCACTGTCGCAGGCTATCTTTGAAGCCACCGGCGGACTCACGCCACTCTACCCGCCAGGCAAACGCTGCAACCAGCGCACCGTTACCGACTTAGGTGAATACGCGCTGCGCGCCCTAATGACCCGCGGCATGGTGATTGACATTGACCACGCGGCCTATCACAGCAAAGACATTATGCTCGACATTGCCGATGAGCAAACACCTAAATACCCGCTAGCTTCATCCCACGACGCCCACGGCGGCCTTACTAGTGATCAAGTAGTGCGCATGCTGAAAAATGGCGGCGTCGTCTACCCCTACAAAGGCAACGGAATTAAACACAAGGAGTTTTTAGCCAAACTGAAATTCTGGCGCACAAAAGCGGGAATTAGCGACTCTGACCAAGTGTTAGGTTTAGGTTATGGCGCAGACGGCAATGGCTTTGGCGGCCACCCTGGTCCGCGTGGCGGCGACTCTGAACCGGTGCAGTACCCCTTCCCGCTGTTTAGCGGCGACGACTGGGGATCACAGTTTGCCAACTTTAAAACCGTAAACGTTAATATGCTGACCATTCCCGAAAGCGGAAAATACTGGCATATCGACGAAACCGGCATGTCGCATTACGGCTTGGTCGCCGACTTTGTTGAAGAAGTGCGCCTTGAAGGCGGCAAAGAAGCCCTCGACGCGCTGTACAACTCAGCCGAAGGCTATGTGCAAATGTGGGAACGCGCTTATAACCGCAATGGCAATGTAAGCAGTGCGCCATAAGCTGGTTTTTATCGGCTGTGCAGCGCTACTGCTCGGCGGTCTCTGGCTACTCCTTAAACCGAGTAGCCAGCCTGCAATTGCAGCGACCACAACCCTACACGAATACAATTTTGTGGTTAACGGTCACTACGAATCTCAACGAATTCGGGTGACCCAAGGCGACACCGTAAAAATTGAAATTCGCAGCACCCAAAACGATCAACTGCATTTACACGGCATAGACAAACACCTGCACATCGCGGCCGACACCCCTCTCAACTTTGAATTTGTAGCAAGCCAACCCGGACGCTTTGCGCTGGAACTGCACGATAGCGGCATTCAGCTGGCTACGTTTGAAGTTTATCCCCACTAATGCATATACTCAGCCGCACCCAACAAATCGGTGCCAGTGTATTTGGCCTAACGCTAAGCAGCATTGCGCAAGCGCACTCCTTCGGCGAACCCTACACACTACCCATGCCCTATTGGATGTATATCTATGGGGCTATAGCAGCGCTGGTTTTATCATTTTTAATACTCGGCTTTTTTTACCGCGCCGAGCAGGCCTCGCGGCCACACAAACAATGGCCAATTGGCCACCCACGTTTATTCAAATTCGCTAGGGCCATAAAACTCAGCACACTATTAAAAAGTATAGTGCTGCTGAGCTTTGGCCTAGCAATTG
Organism: Zhongshania guokunii; assembly: GCF_040892635.1. NCBI lineage: Bacteria > Pseudomonadati > Pseudomonadota > Gammaproteobacteria > Cellvibrionales > Spongiibacteraceae > Zhongshania > Zhongshania guokunii. The sequence goes on from NZ_JBFRYA010000013.1 coordinate 108,453, forward strand.
TCAGCGGCCTCATTGGCAATCAAGACCGCTACCGCAATTTCAATATGACTTTTTTCTGGATCAGCTTCGCGCTCGGCGCCAGCTATCTCAGCGCGGCATTTGGCAACTGGTACCAATACCTTAATCCATGGCGAGTCATGCTCGCGCCGCTAAAGCGATTTAGCCAAGGCCGCCAAACCTACCCTAGCCAACTCGCCTACTGGCCCGCCGTCGGCCTCTATATGGCCTTTATCTGCCTAGAATTATTTGGCAATACCAAACCCTTTTCGCTATCACTCATCCTAATCAGCTACACCATCATTAATACACTGGCGGTGTGGCGCTACGGCAGCCAAAACTGGTTTAAATATGGCGAGCTATTTTCGGTCATGTTTCAGCTCATCGCCAAGATGGCGCCACTGCACTACCAGCCAAGCGCCGAGGGCAAATATAAACTCCAGCTACGTATGCCCTTCAGCGGCTTGCTAGAGCAGCGTGTAGAGCACGGCAGCTTACTCGTCTTCCTATTATTTATGCTGTCGTCCACCGCATACGACGGCCTACGCGAAACCAGCCTGTGGTTTAACCTGTTCTGGAAAGACCCTTTGCATATCCTCGAGCCGCTGCTGGGCGAACACCCGCTATACGCTTACCTAAGCCTGCGCCCGTGGTATATCGGCTTCGAAACAGTGTGCCTATTGCTATCACCCTTTCTCTACCTAGGCTTATTCAGACTATTTTTGTGGCTGGGCAAACTCATCACCCAAACCAAACTCTCTGTTAGCGAGCTGGCACTGCGCTTTGGCTACAGCCTGTTGCCGATAGCCTTGGTCTACCACATCACCCACTACTACACCCTGCTACTCAGCCAAGGCTTAAAAATTCGCGGCCTCATCTCAGACCCCTTTGGCTGGGGCTGGAATCTATTTGGCACCGCCATAAGCGGCCGCCTACCAGTACTGCCAGACATGGGCTTTATTTGGAATAGTCAGGTATGGCTTATTCTGATCGGCCACGTCGCCAGCGTTTACCTCGCCCACGCCGAAGCCCTGCGCAGCTTCCCAAGCCAGCGCCAAGCCAGCCTCAGCCAACTGCCCATGCTCTTACTAATGGTTATCTTCACTGGTGCAGGCTTATGGATACTTGCGCAGCCGCTACAAGGCTAAACGAAAAGCCTATAAATACCGGCAAAACCGTATCCGAAAAATCTAATTGGCATTAATTTAAACTTATTCGGCAATAGGGCTTGCAAGAATTAATTTCCGCTCCTATAATGCGCGCCCTGTCATAGAGAAAACGACAGCAGATCAGTTGCGGGGTGGAGCAGTCTGGTAGCTCGTCGGGCTCATAACCCGAAGGTCGTAGGTTCGAATCCTGCCCCCGCTACCAATTTAAAGAACGGCAAATCAGTTACTTACTGGCTTGCCGTTTTTTTTCGCCTGTTGCTTTTAGACCCCCGTGACACTCCGTGACGTTTTCCGTGACACTTTTGAATTCAGACCCGCCCCGAGCAAACGACTCTATGACCTTCGGTCACCACGCCACGATTACAGCAGTGATAAAAATAGCCCGAAGCAGTAAAGCCTGACGAGCCAACAAGATCAAACCAAGGTTCGCGCAACTCTCCAGCCCACCGATCAACTTGCACCAAAACACACAGAATAGGAAACTGGCGGTCGCATGCCAATAACATCATTCAAGACACCCGCGCCAAAGGCCCATATAAATGCAGAATATATCAATCGTTGTAACCTCCCCTCCATCCCAAGAACTCTCTGATGGTGCCTTGAGGTAGTTGACGAATACAATAACTCGACAGTTTGGGACGATACATTTGAAACCGACTATGACGCATCAAATGAAGCTCAACGCATCATTCGAGACGACGGTATTTGCGCACTAATTGGCCCAGAGGGAGACGAAGAATGGGACTAGCAAGCTCAAAACCACGAAAGACCGTAACGCAAAAGATAGCACGCCAACTTATCTCATTGAAATTTATGGAAAGCGCGATATGATCAGGAGCACGGAATATATGGCAGGCATAACGGACCCTAAGCTATGCTTTGTCGCCCACACAAACAACGGCGGATATAAATCCATACTTGCTACCGAATGCTGAAGCCCCTCGAGCAACTTTTTCGCTAACCTAGATAGCATCGCACAGGCAACCAAGGCATTGCGACGCAAATGAGCCGCAACGACTACAAAGCCACGATTGATGGCGGCCTTATACTTATTAGATTCAAGGAATGATATGTTAGATATTTGTATACGCTGCCCCTCTAAAGATTGCGAAAAATCCAAGATCGAGACTTTTGATTTTTGCCAATACGGCGTCGCATTTTACAACACAGGTAGTATCATCAAAAAGAAAGAGGAGTCCGTCACTTTAAGACATATATCGCACAATTTAAGGCATGAACTAAACAAGGTCCTCCAAACAATTGTTGCTGAAGCCTCCCTTATTGACCCAAATGTAAGCACTAAGAGAATAGATTTAGATAATCCCGCAAGCAAAATTGTTGGCGCAACCGTAATAATTGATCAGTTTATAGAAATGATTGCAGGGGTAAATGAGTTTCATCCAAGCTCTCATTATTCTGCAAATTTAGATAAAAAGACTAATCTTATAAAGATTCTAGATAAATATTCAAAAGTTTTTTCTTTGATCGTAAATACACGAAGATCCAAAAATATAAATTTTAACTTTGAAGTAGACAAGAAAACGGACATCACCTTCGCCTCACATATTATCGAGTACATAATCTCAATCATGATAGATAATATTTGGAAGTACAGTATTGATGGAAGCACCGCCACTGTTTCTAGCATCAAAATTAATACAAGCGACATTAACCTTAAGTTTATTAATATTTCAAGACCTATTCTTGACTCGGAAATGATATTTGAAAAAGGCTTCCAGTCTAGAAATGATTCCGAGGGTTTTGGGTATGGCCTATATTGGGCACAAGTACTTGTACAATATTATAATGAGCTAAGCAAAAGGGATTCTGATTTATTAGAGTTAACTCATGAGCAAAATTTATTAGAAAACGAACAAGCTAAGCAAACCTTTATAATCAGGAACCTTAGATCATGAAGCATAAGCCACTAAACGGACTTGGCAAGCTCCTAATGAAAATCGACAATGTAAGCATATGCATCATAGACGACGAGGATGTTTACTTTAATAAGGCCATGTTAAATACGGCTAAAAATTCAGGTTTCAATGAAATTGATAGATATTCAAAAATAGATTACGCACTGCTCGACAGATTGCAAAAAAATCCATATGACATTGTCGTATTGGATGTACAAGGTATAACGGAGCCCTCTATCGCGAAGGATGGGATGCAGATAGCGTCACTGTTAAGTCGAACTACTTGTAGCTATATTGTAATTACATCAGCGCATCAATTTCACTTGATAAATGATATGACTAAAGTAGATTACATAATGGAGAACAAGATACAAACCACAGCTGATTTTATAGATGAACTGATAGAAATAGTAGATGACTTTATTAGTAAAAAAACATCTTTCTACAAGAAAATTATTTTTAAAATTGGCTTTTCAATGTTCAAGAAAAGCATTTCACAATAAAATCAGATAGCACGCCCGATTCGGGATATGTGACCGTACGTATTTCGCCCAAATCCGGACTCGATGAGCTCAATATCGTGCCGGATTTCCGTTCATTACCTACAGCTTAGGCAGATATTAAATCTTAATCTCCCTCTATATATCGGAGCAAGTCCTTCGGCTCACACTCAAAATAAACGCATAGTGCATTTATTGTATCGGTGTTGGTGTTATAGCCAGGAACATTAGCAACACGAGTTAGTGTAGCTCGACTAATACCAGTGACCTCAGATACCTCTCCCACCGTTATCCGCCTTTTCTCGCGAAACGATTTTTCGTCTAGAAGCTGTTTAAACAATATCCGAATCACGTTGAAGCCAACCCTTGCCACACCCAATAATGCGCCCAGTGTACCAAATTAATCACAAATGAGCATTTTAGCGCTTGACTGATTCTTTATAGCGCAATATGATTCACTTAAGCACCCAATGAATCATATGTGAGCCAAGGAGAAGCACATGACTACGACATACCTTACAACCGAAGAACTATCTGAGCGTATCAAATATGACGTACGCACCATTCGGCAACAACTCAATGACAGTGTATTGCTAGAGGGTAAACACTACATAAAGCCATTTGGTCGGCGAAAAATTCTCTACATCTGGGAAGCTGTTGAAGAGGAGATGTTGGCGCGGAAGTCTCCCAATGACATTGAAATCCCTATGGCGAACGGAGGTGTGTGCTATGGGTAAGGTTCGGGTACGGCCTGATACAGGCAGGCTGCTTCTAGATTTTTCGTATCAAGGAGCACGCTTTCGGGAACACACAGCGCTGCATGACAACGCCCAGAACCGGAAAAAGGTACAAGTACTTCTCGACAAAGTAGAAGCCCGAATAAAGCTTGGGGAGTTCAACTATTCTGAGTTTTTTCCTGGCAGCAAAAACATTCAGAAATTTCTGGAGGTAGATCCTAACCACACCAATACGAGCCAAACGCAGCTTGTACGGGTACAAAACAGGAGCGTCCCCGCGAAGCATTCAACAAGGGCACCGCTTTTTGAAACTTTCGCACGCCAATGGCAAACCGAAAAGAAAATAGAGTGGCGGGCATCTCATGCCCGCAATATTGAATCGGTGCTTTCAAATTCGCTCATCAAGTTTTTCGGCAAGCGCGCGTTATCCGATATCACTAAAGCCGAGATTCTCGAATTCCGCTCAAAACTGGCATCGAAGCCCGGCCGTGGCGGTAAAGAGCAGATTGCAGCCAAGACCATCAATACCCATATGGCGCTATTGAAGGCCATTTTGGAAGAGGCCTCAGATCGCTATTCCTTTGAGAACCCTTATAAGAACATCAAGCCCCTCAAGCTTCAGCGCAGCCATGTTGAGCCATTTTCCCTAATAGAGGTTAACCGCATCATCGAATCGGTACGCGAAGATTACCGCAACTATTATTCGGTGCGCTTTTACTCGGGCATGCGTACCGGCGAAATCGATGGGCTTCGCTGGGAGTTCGTCGATTTTAAGCGCGGACTGATCGCTATCAGAGAAACACTGGTTCAAGGCAAGACCGAATACACCAAAACTGACGGCAGCCAGCGGGATATTCCCATGCTAGGGCCAGTTAAAGCCGCACTAGAGGCTCAATATCAAGCAACCGGCAAGCTCAGCCCTTATGTATTTTGCAACACCGAAGGCAAGCCCCTAGACCACAACAATATTACTAAGCGTGTCTGGTACCCCCTACTCCGCCATCTAAGCCTGAAGATGCGGCGACCTTATCAAACCCGCCATACCGCTGCGACACTATTACTGGCTTCCGGTGAAAACCCCGAGTGGGTCGCTAGGTTTCTCGGCCACGCCAGCACCGAAATGCTGTTCAAAGTGTACTCACGGTATATACCCAATCTGACACGACAAGACGGCTCTGCATTCGAGCAAATGCTTGGCGTACAGGATGAACGGCACGCAGCCCAATAACACAGTAGGGATAAGGGGAAATATTCATGACAAATGAAACGAACGATACCAATTTTATCGCTTTGCTCACCCTAGGCGATATGCGCTTACTCAACATCAAGGTACCGGAACATCTTGCAGATGATCCTGATGACGCTGTACTAGGGCTACCACGCAGTGCCGCACTTATGCTCGCGGAACGCATACTGAACATATGGGAAGTGCCGCAGGGAGACATAGAAGCATTTCTAACTAACATCGCTGATGAAGCATTAAGCAACCTCCTCGTTATCTATCAGCTACTGCAGGTCCTATTTCCCAGAAATGAGCCAAGTAAGTATGTACACACAAACAATAAGAACTACGACGGCCGGACAACGTGGCAAGCAATTCAGAACGGCGAATCGCTAAAGGTCCGCAAATACCTAGAACATAAATCACTTGGGGGCGGCTGGTAAACCAGATTGGCTATGCCCTGCCCCTAATTGAATATCGATTAACAACAACACCAATTTATACGGAACAAAGATGATGGCGCTAAACGCCAACAGGAGACGCTATGAACACATTAACTAAAGAGACTGCCCGCTCACTGGCAAAAGTAATCAACAGCCGCCTTTCGACCTGTTACAACGATGATTTAGTCGCTATTCTCGGTACCGGTCGCGAATCGAATAATGAACAAGCCGTACAATCATGGCTATTGTCTCGCTTCGCCAACATCGAAGTCGGGCGCACAGACATGCTAATGGAGTACGCCTTAGAAGTGTTGATTCAGCACCTCGATGACCTACGATTGAATGTGGCCATTGGCGGCAAATCAGAGCAAAAAACACCGCAAAGCTTCATCCCAGCAAAAGCCCTTACTGAAAGAGAGCTACGCTGTATCGCTCGCGCAATTTATTTGCTGATTTCGAATGAACAATCAAAGCCCTACCTAGATGCACTGATCGAAGTAGTGCTGAAAGGCGACGGCAATACTATTGAAAAGATTACGGCATGGGTTTTCACCCATACGCAGATTTATAGCTATTTCCCCAGCGAACTGACATTGCCCTTAGCGCAGCGCTTGATGCACAAGCTGAAGCAGGCTGGCGAATCATATTAGATTAAAGCGACAACAAGTGTGGGCTTACACAATCGAATTGCCAGGCAGTGGCGCGGCGGTGAACCCAAGCATAAACAACATTATGTAGGCGTGCAGGTGTAACTTAGGTTCACCTATTATTTGGCCTGTAGATTCACTCATAAGATACCCCTGGCGGGTTTATGGTATGGCCACTTTAGAACTCAGCCGAGGGCTGGTATTGGTGCTAGAGCCAGACGCCTTAGCGTTCAGGCGGCATTGCATTAACTGGCAAAAAGCGGACAAAATAACACTTCAATAGGTTTACTCGATCCAGCGCTAAATTTCCGTCGTTAATTGAAGCGAAGGTTTTTACTATGCGCTGAGTTGAGTAAAGAAACGTGCCGCCTGAAGTTTGGCTTCATCAAAATATTCGCCTTGTTGGTTGCCAGACTTTAACGCCACGGCTTCCATTTCCACCCACATATAACTGTAAAGAATAAGCCCAATTATTTGCAAGTACTCATGGGCCGAGGCACCAATAATATTTGCATCCTAACCTGCCCTATCCATAACACGCTGCATATCTTCCGCTAATATTTTCGTTGGCTGTTTTAATTGCGCACTTAGCGATGTTGATGTCACTTTTTGCGATCTACTTTAGTATAATAGCAAGCATATAATGTGTTAAATATTTCATCGGGGTAAGTAATGGCGTTGGATTTCGAAGAACTGAACTGTTTCATTGAGACTATTCTAGCAGCCAATGACGGAGATCATTTTACGACGCTGGGGATTCGTCCTGAGTATGTAGAGCGTCACCGGGCTGGCCTGTCGATGCCTTATGGTGAAGCCTTGGTGGGGAATCCGGATACCGGCGTTATTCACGGTGGTGCAATCACGGCCTTATTGGATACCTGTTGTGGCTTTGCTGCTGCGACTGCATTAGATGATTTGGGGCTAACCCCAACAATTGATTTGCGCATTGATTATATGCGCCCAGCGACGCCAGGCCTTACCGTGTACGCTGATGCTGAAGTGTACCGTGTTACTGAAAGTGTGATTTTCACCCGTGCTATCGCACATCACGGAGATACTAATCTGACGATTGCGGCGGGGGTAGGTAATTTTTTCCGTATGGAGCCGGACTTATTTGCCGACATGCGCCGGGGGTTTCGTGCTTCCCAGGCAGTGAAAAATGGAAAACTAAAATCTGGTGATAGTGCTAATGGATGACTCAGAAATACGCACGCTGATAAGTCTGGTTCCCTACGCTAGGACCATTGGTATAAAAATGAGCGAGGAAACGGGCTGTTATTTATTGCCGGTAAAAATGAGTAATGTTGGAAATCCGACGCTTCCAGCTCTGCACGGTGGGGCCGTTGCTGGTTTTATGGAGCTATCGGCTATGCTCTACGTCTTGCAACAGAGTGAAAGCGAAAAAATTCCCAAGGTCATCGATTTCGCGGTGGACTATGTGCGAGCGGGAAAATACTTGGCCACACATTCGCGTTGCAAGCTGGTGTATCTCGGTAGGCGGATGATCAATGTAAGTGTCAGTGCTTGGCAGGAAGATGAAGCCGCACCGATTGCGATGGCAAGGGCGCAGTTTTTAATAAAGGATTAACTTGCCGAAGTAAACATAGTGCTTATTTTTCTAGCCCTTTCCAAAGCAATAAATTTAAAATCGATCACACAGGTAAGCGAGATAATGCATATGAGGCGTCACCAACAATACATAACGCGCGTAAGATATCGAAGCGAAGATCAGTATAAAATTAATGAGTGTTGCTAGTTTTTTGGTGCTCTTCACCGCGCAAACCCCGTGTGCTTGAGCTGCAAGTGTCAGGAGCTTCAGATATGCGTTTATTCAGGAGGTGGATTTAATGAAGGCCCTAAAGGTGCTTTTAATTGTCTCGACGGTTGCGATATACGCAATTACTGGTCTAGCGTCACTAACTCAAGGGCTGAACTGGCCTGCCGTAGCTATGGCTGACTTGCTCGCGCTCGGGTGGCGAAGCCAGTTCGATATCGACTTCCTTATTCACCTGTTCTTGCTTGCTACTTGGGTTACTTGGCGAGAAGGGGCGGGCCCAAGAGCCTATTTTTTTGCGTTCCTCAGCATCGTTATGGGTGGAATGTTCAGCTTCCCGTATATCCTGTTCGCTGCGTACAAAAGTGGAGGAGAACCGAAAGCACTACTTCTCGGTGTTCACGCGCGGCCGTAAGCCTAACATGGCGCTAATGCCAGCCCCTCGGGGTGACCGTTGAAACACAAGAAAGGCCCGCCGACGTTCATCTGATTTAGAATTTATGGCCGCTCGCTTATAAGCAGAAGGCGACGGCCACCTCATTTCTCTTATCCGATCTCCCCGGATTTCTGGGGGCGATGGAAAAGCCCTGCAATGCTTTCAGGCTCGCTTTGCAACACGATTCTCAAGGCTTGAAATCAGTTCCCCGCCTTTGGTTAATCCCTTGGTTTACTCTGTAGGTATTTTTTGGGGGTCATTTCAAACCAGCGTTTAAATGCCCTGTTGAATGAACTTTGTTCATTGTAACCCAATAAACCGGCAATTTGAGACATGGGGATGGCGTCGTGCGCAAGAAGTTTTTTAGCTTCTGTGATTCTGACTTCGTCAACAAGCGCTTCAAAGGTGTAGCCTTCTGATTGTAGTTTGCGATGAAGGGCGCGCTCGTGAAGCTTCATGTTTTCTGCAATTACCGGGCGTGACAGTTGGCCGGTCGGTAGCAGTTTTTGAATTAAATGACGAGCTTGCTTGCTGGTCGATAAATTCGGTTTACTTGTGGAATTGGAATCTATTTCTACCATAGAGAGATAGCTGGATACCAAACCGTGAAGCTGAGGGTTGTGGGAGCTCAATTCGATATCTAAAAAGTCGGTGTCGAGCTCTATTGAATCATATTTTTGATTAAATACCGTTGGGCAATTGAACGCGCTTTGATAATGCCTTTCTGGACCGATTTTTGAATGACGGAAATGAACGGCCCGCGCCTTAAATTTTCCTTCGGTAAGCAAGTGAATAATGTGAAGCGTGCAAGCGACAGCGTGCTCAACTGCCTGTCGACTGTGATTGGCGTTGACATTAATGAGATCTAAGCAGACATGGCTTGGTTGGTCCTCACTCTCTCTCAATGTGAGTGAAATGGCGGGGGTGAAATGGTACAGAAATTTTCCTACACTTGTTAATGCTGACCTGACATCGTGCGCAGATAGTGCTAAAAAAGCAACTGGACCAAGAATAGAGTGATCCTGTCGCATAGCAAGTTGTAAGCCAATATTGGGTAGATTTAGGCTTGTGGCACTTAACTCAAGTAGGTCGATAAAGCTTTGATATGGGAAAAAATAGTCTTCCTGATCTAGTTGACTGTAATCTATACCTGCTTTGAGGCATAAATCCTCAGCATTACCTTGTAGCTCCTCAATTAGGGATACAAAATTATTTAGGCAGCTGGCCCGTACGCGTGCAGTCATTGAGTCTCACAGGTATATAGGTATTGTTATCGTTGTGGGTACGTTTTTGATCTGCTCGGAGCATAGCAAGAATATGCAGAGTTTCCTACTCAGGGAATGAGTGGCACTTCGGTGTAGGCGGGGGAGCTACCCATTGTCTGCACGGCTGCTTTGGTGCTGTTTGTTTATATTGGTTTCGGGGGGCTACTGTATGACGAACTAAATATAGCGCGGGAACACTCGCCCGCATTTACGGGCGAGCGGTGAAAGGTGTTTTAAAGTTGTGAATTAATCAGCCCATCGATTAGGGGAAGGGTTGGAATAAATGGCTTTAAATTTTCACTGTAAGTCGCCTGTATTACATCGCCACCAGGTAATCCGGAGAGAACGTTATTTATGATTAGGTTGCCCTGTAGTAGATCGCTGATAACGATAGTATTTTCCGGCCCTTTTAATAGAACATCATAAGTGATTAGTAATGGATTATTTGGCAGTATATTGAATAGCGGTGACGAATTTAACCCAATGGCTGCGGTGGTTGCTTGGAGTGGGTCAACTAGCGTCACCACTAATCCCCCGCTTAGGCTCCCCAATGTGTCGGTAATACCCTGAAGCGGACCTAAGCTTTGGGCGTTGACAAGTGATGGGCCAGTCATTAATGCTGCGGTTAAAGTTGAGTACGGAAGTAGTTTTTTTAACATTATTTTCTCCGGTATATAAAAGTGACGGGGTTATACGAGCGTCCATGCTCTTTGAGTAAGCTAATACATCCAGTATTACGCTGCTTTAATTCGCTCCTCTCAGCATACCGCTTGAACAATTTTAGCCATCGCTGCAGGGGGTATATTGTAAAACATTGCGGCAGGGTCAGATGCAATCGCATGGTAAATAGCATCTTGCTTATCTTGGTTGACCTCCCAGCGTTTAAAGTTGGTTGTACAGCCTATGCGCTGTTGGAAGTCTATTAAGAATTTAATGCAATTGCCCAATAGTTCTTGGTCACTACCATTTTGAGAAAGATTGAGTGCTTTGGCGAGCCGCTGCCCTTTGCCTGCATAAAATTCAGGGCATGCTTCCATCACGACGGGAAGGAGCGCGGCATTGGCGTCGCCGTGGGGGATGTGGAACATGCCGCCGAATGCGTGGGCGCAGTTGTGAATGGGGATTGCGTTTAGGCTACCGCCGAAGGCGTCGATTGCTAGGCTGCTCGCTTGTAACATATTTGAGCGCGCGACAACGTCCTTGCCATTATCGATCACCTTGGGCAAATTTTCGACAATCATTTGTGCGGCATGAAATGCGTGAGCATCTGTCATGGCATTCGCAGTTGGCGAGGCGACAGCCTCCAGTGCGTGTGTTAGAGCATCCATTCCTGTTGCAGCGGTGAGGAAGTCCGGTAGTCCTAAGCACAGATTCCCGTCTAGTACCGCCATGTCGGGCTCTAGAAAAGGCGCGACAAGGTTGGTTTTAATACCTAAGGCTTCATTGTAGAACACCGCTACTGGTGAAACCTCTGCTCCTGTGCCAGCAGTGGTAGGTACGCCGATATGAGGGATCCCCGAGTGCTGGCAGCTTGGCCAGGCATCAATTTTAATCCCACTCTGAAGTAAGTCGGCGATATCTGTTGCCCCGTGTTGAAGGGAGTATTTGACACCTTTTGAGGCATCTAGAACACTGCCGCCACCCACTGCCAGAATGGCATCGGCCGCCACGGACCTAGCATAAGCAGTTGCAGCGTTTACGGATTGGCAGGCTGCGTCTTGGCTTATGCCGGTATAAACGCCTACTAGCACGGCTTTATTGCTAGAGCAGCTGGCGAATACTGCCTTTATTTGGTCTACGATGCCGGCCTGTTCGAGACCAATATCGCTAAATAGCACCACTCTTTTGGCACCCATGCCTTCAAATAGCGCGGGTATGCGAATAACTGAGCCTGCGGCGCAATGAATCGTGCTGCGCATATTGTACTGATAGTAATGTGAGCTAGACATGCTGGTATCCTATTAATAATTAGCGTTCAATTAGCTGGGTCGCGAACCTTAAAACGTATGGACCAAGTGGTAAGTTGATTTTTTACTTGGGTCGCGTTCAAACGCTGTCGAAATCGATTTCAATTCTGTATACGAGTTTAGGCTGTTATGACTCATCTCCCGACCATAGCCGCTTTGCTTCATTCCGCCAAAGGGTGCGTCTGTACGCATCATGTGCCAGTCATTTATCCAAACTGAGCCAGCTTCGAGTTGGCGAGCAACGGCTTGGGCGCCAATGATGTCCTCGGTCCAGATGCCGGCCGACAGTCCGTATATTGAATCGTTTACGATGTTTATGGCTTCGTCTAGCTCGGTAAATTTTATAATAGACACAACTGGGCCGAATATTTCTTCGCAGGTGTGTTTCATATCATTCTGGCAATTGGTGATAATAGTCGGTTCGAGGAAATAGCCATTTTCGAAGCCTGACACAATCTTGCGTTTTCCTCCGGTAACGATGTGGGCGCCTTGCTCTTGAGCCGATTTAAGATAGGCCTCAATCCGATTAAACTGCTGCTCCGAAACAATAGGGCCCATGCCAGTTGCAGGATCGAGTGGATTACCTACGACTATTTTTTCTGCCAAGGTCTTCATTTTGGCGATGAGTTCATCGTGGATATCGACATGGACAATTAATCGACTAGCTGATTCACAAGCCTGCCCAGAGTTCATCATGATGCCGAACAGTGCGCCATGCGCGACCAAGTCGATATTGGCGTCAGGCATTACGATAGCCGCGCCTTTGCCACCGAGCTCTAGCGTGACTCGCTTTAGCGTGGCAGCTGCAGCAACTTGAATATTTCTACCTGTTTGAGTGGAACCTGTAAAAGATATTTTATTTACTTTGGGGTGTTTGACTAGGGCGTCACCCACTTTTACCCCCGTACCACTTACTAGATTCAATACACCAGCCGGTAAAAATTGATTAATTAGCTCAATTAAGCGAAATGTCGATGTTGGCGTTAATTCTGATGCTTTTACGACCACGGTGTTACCTGCAGCTAAGGCTGGGGCTATTTTCCAAGAAAGTAAAAGAAGCGGAAAGTTCCACGCGGTAATAATGCCGCAGACGCCAACAGGTTCTTTGACGACCATGGTGTGAACTTGTTCTGGCAAAATCTTTGGTGAAAGGTTTTCGATAAATGGGTAGTTTTTGATGGACTCGGCAAGAGTGAAAAATAAATCGGCGATGGCCAAGATATCTAGTCCCATTACCCGCTTGATCGTTCCGCCGGAGGCTTGAACCTCTAGAATAGCTAGCTCTTGGGCATTCGCTAATACCGTGTTACCGATTTGATACAGCAATTTGGAACGCGCGGTTACGCTAATATTGCGCCAATCTGTACTTTTCAATGCACGGCTGGCTGCGTTTACCGCGAGGTCTACATCGGTCGCATCGCCATCGGCGGTTTTCGCTATTAGATTGCCTGTGGCAGGACAATGCACGTCAATATAGTGACCAGAGTTTGGCTTTACTATATCGCCGTTAATGATGTGATGATAAAGCGGTAATTCATGGGCGTTGTTCATTTAATGTCCTTGATGTTGGTCTGTATGGATATAAATGTTTTATTTATTTGTTTATTTGTTTATTTGTTTATTTGTTTGAACTGATTATTGATGTTTAGTGTTGATTGGTATTGGCTTTTTAGGACGTTTTTTTGTCATTTGAGAATTGCCAATGCGGCTGTCCTAATTTGCCAAAAAGTTGTCCGCATCGGAAAAGACGTGAGATTGCTTTTGGTGGATTATGTGCACTTGATCGATAGTGTTAGAGGGGATAATAATTAAATGCGCATATCTCAGAGTTACTTAAAAAAGATCACGTTAGGTGCATCTTTAGCTAGTCTAAGTTATATACCAATGACTTCGTTGGCCGCGCCAATGCTCGAGGAAGTGATTGTTACGGGGCAGAAGCGCTCGGAGAGTACGCAGGATACTCCTGTTGCGATTACCGGTATGACTTCTGATTCGTTAGAAAAATTCGGTTTCGCGAGTGCAAATGATATTTCTGCACAAGTACCGAATATGCAGGTTAGCGGGCCTTTTGGTGAAGTACAACCGATCTTCGCTATTCGCGGAGTCAGTATGTCTGACTACAGCTCTAATCAGGCTAGCCCAATTGGTGTCTACTCCGACGAGTCGTATATGGGCGCCGTGTATACCCATGGTATGAACTTTTTTGATGTTGAGCGTCTTGAGGTATTGCGCGGCCCCCAAGGCACCCTATACGGCAAAAACACTACGGGTGGAGCTATAAACATCATAACAAAAACCCCAATGATTGATGACGGAACGCATGTAAATCTTAAGTTGGGCGCGGGAAATTATGATTCTCGAGTGGGCGATTTAGGTGTCGAGGGAACGCTAATTGACGAGACCTTGGCTGCTCGCCTTGCATATTCCTTCTCCCGAAATAGTGGTTATACAGAGAATCGGTTAGGCGGTCCAAATTTATCCTCTATTGATTTTCAGGCCTTGCGTTTAACGCTAAATTGGCAGATATCTGAGAATTTAAATAACGTTCTTAAATTAACCCATGGGCAAAATGATTCACTAGCCAATGCATCGAGAAACGAACCACGTGGAAATCTTGATGGTGGTGATGGCTTACTTGGCGTAGGCGGTATTGTGACGGGCTCTCTGGCCCAAGGTGACGACAGTAGTGGTTATATGGATAACACGGGTTATTCGGCGTCGTCGCAAAACCTCGGGCATCATGAGGTTGAAGATAACTTTACCGGTCCGTTAATAGTTAATTCGGATATGTTGGTAAACAAACTAGAGTTTATTGGCGATAGCCACACCCTCACAAGTATCTCGTCAATTAGCATTTCTGACTACGCTCAGCAGCAGAATACTGACGGCTCACCCGAAGAGCTGCTTGAGATACGTTGGGCGGTAGACACTACGGCGTTTAGTCAGGACTTGCGAATTTCGAGTAATTACGACGGCATGTTCAATTTCATTGGCGGTTTATATTACGCCGAAGAAGAAATGGATATGCATAATGAATACGCAATTTACGGCACACCGCCCGATGTTCGGGTTGCGGTAACGTATCCCGGTGCGACCGGGTTCTATCCATACCTGCTTGATTTTGGTCAGCTAGACCAGAAAATGATCACCGATAAAACAAGTTACGCCGCTTATACGCAGCTTCGTTTTGACGTAACCGCAGACTTTGGAATCGACTTTGGTATTCGCTATACCGTCGACGAAATTGACCTTGCCTACCTTAATATATCTAGAGAAGGTTACGATGGTAGCCCGCGCGGTACATATGTTCCTGGTAATACTAGTCGATATGACGAGCCCTTTGTACCGCTGAACCTTGGTGGCGATGCCGGTATTGCTGAAATCGATGTGTTTCTAGAAAATTTACTTAGTGGAGAAACAACGGTCGAGGATTTAGTTGCAACGGGTGAGGTTGGTTATACCCACGGACCGTATACCACAGACTCCTCGACGCCAATGTCGGCAAAGGAACAAGAATTTACCGGTAAGCTTGGTTTAGATTATCGTTTCAATGACGACTTCATGATGTACGCAAGTTATAGCAAGGGCTTCCGTTCCGGTAATTTTAATGGCGGTGTTTATTATCGTGAGCGCGATTTCGAAGATGCCTATGCGAGACCTGAGTACATAGATGCTTATGAAGTAGGTTTCAAATCTGATTTTTATGATCAGCGTGCTCGTGTTAATGCCGCAGCCTTTTTATACGATTATAAAGATCAGCAGTTTATCAACGTTGTTGGTGTATCCAACTTTTTGGAAAATGCCGGTGGCTCTACTATTGCAGGCTTAGAAGCTGAGATTATGTTTGCCGCTACAGAAAAGTTAATGTTGATGATGGGGCTTGGCTATCTTGATACCGAGTATACCGAGCTGACCTTGTCAGACACCCAAACCCTTAACAACCCAGATGACGAAGTTGACTTAGCTGGTAATGAGCTGATTTCGGCTCCTAAAGTCAGCGGTAATATCTCAATTGATTACGAGCTTTACAATGGCGATCGCGGCTATCTCAGTTGGAATGTTAATGCTAATTATCAGGATAAGCAGTGGTATAGCGCTTATAACGATAAAGGCGGATATGAAAATATCAAACAAGATGCCTATGCATTGGTGAATACTCGTATGACCTGGCGAGGAATTAATGAAGATTACTCGGTTTCAATCTGGGCGAAAAACCTTACAGACGAAGAGTATGATGGTTATGCGATCAATCTTCAGGCTGGGTTTGGGTTCGACTATTTCCAGGCAGGTCCGCCGCGTACCTTTGGTGTGGATGCGACCTATAAATTTTAATGAGCAATTTCGTTATAAATAATTATTTTACGGTCACATTATTTAATAAAATTTAAGTCGTAAATATTGCTTGGGGCATTTTCTACTTGTGCGACAAGGTTGGGGTACAAGTGGTTAATGCGGCCAAACAGCTTTACGAAGGAGAACGCTATGGGAAGTATTACTTTTATTGAGCACAATGGCACTGAACACATAGTAGATTTTGAGGCTGGGAAGTCCTTGATGCAAATTGCCTTGGATAATGGAATTCCAGGTATTGACGCTGATTGCGGTGGCGTGTGCGCCTGCGGTACCTGTCATGTAATTATTGAAGGTGGTGCTGTCAATATTACCGGCGGCGCGACCGAGGATGAATTACAAATGTTAGATCTGACTCCCGAGCGTAGTGAAACCTCCAGGCTTGCTTGCCAGATTATCACCACTGACGGGATGGATGGCATGGTTGCTCGCTTGCCTGAATTTCAGATGTAAAAAAGTACAAGAATAATACTCAACGAATAATGCGAAAAGGTGGAAAGACTATGAAAATTGTTGATTTGGTTGCTGAAAAGGGCGCCGCAAGCGTCCCGATGCACTTACAAATTAAAGCCGGTCATATGCTGTACAAGGCTAAAAATAAGCTAGGTATGTACACTAAATTCCCGGAGTTTGTAGAAGCACCTGTTCCTGAAGTGTCAACGCTGGCGATCGACGATATTGACGTTAGTAATCCATTTCTGTTTAAGCAAAATCGTTGGGAGTCGTATTTCAAGCGGTTGCGCGATGAATGCCCCGTTCATTATCAGAAAAAAAGTCCATTCGGTCCGTTCTGGTCAATTACGCGCTATGAAGACATTGTCTACGTAGATAAACATCACGACCTCTTTTCTGCCGAACCGTTTATCATTATTGGCGCTACGCCGAAAGAGCTCGCACTTGAGATGTTTATCGCGATGGATCCACCTAAGCACGATGTGCAGCGTCAAGCTGTGCAGGGTGTTGTGGCACCGAAGAATCTCAAAGAAATGGAGGGTCTGATTCGCAGTCGTACTCAAGAGGTCCTAGATCAGCTGCCGCTAGATACGCCGTTTGACTGGGTAGAGGATGTCTCTATCGAGCTGACTGCCAGAATGCTAGCAACACTGCTGGACTTCCCTTACGAGGAGCGTCGAAAACTTGTTTATTGGTCAGATTTGGCTGGCGGCGGTGCCGAGATGACTGGCGGCTCGACCAATACCGACGAGCTGTTCGAGGGCATGAGGGATATGGCCAAGCATTTTTCTCAACTTTGGCGCGTTAAAGAGGAAAAGATTGCTGCTGGTGGCGAAGTAGGTTTTGATCTGATCGGTATGTTACAGAATAATCCAGATACTAAGGATCTGATTAATAAGCCGATGGAGTTCCTTGGTAATTTAGTTCTCTTAATTGTTGGTGGTAATGACACCACCCGTAACTCGATGTCAGGTGGTGTTCTTGCCTTGAATCGCTTCCCTGACGAGTTTACTAAGCTGAAGAACGATCCTAGCTTGATTCCGAACATGGTGTCAGAAATTATCCGCTGGCAAACGCCGCTGGCGTATATGCGTCGTATCGCGAAGCAGGATGTAGAGCTAAATGGCAAAACCATCAAAAAGGGTGACAAGGTCGTAATGTGGTATGCCTCTGGCAACAGAGACGAGCGCGCGATTGAGCGGCCTGATGAGTTTATCGTGGATCGTAAAGGCGCACGTAACCACCTTTCCTTTGGCTTTGGCGTGCATCGCTGTATGGGTAATCGTCTTGCTGAGTTGCAGTTACGTATACTGTGGGAAGAATTGTTAGCGAGATTCGATAAAATCGAAGTGGTTGGCGAGCCCGAGTATGTGCAGTCTAACTTTGTAAAAGGCTATTCGAAGATGATGGTTAAACTTACATCGAAGTAGTTTAGAGTAGTGTTAGTCATACGGGGGAGCTTTCTGCTAATGTGTGTTAGCTTTCCCTTGTACTGTATTTAAATTAAATTTATTAGAGTTAATATTCTGGTTTTCTCGGCGTTTATAGCTGAGTAATTGACGATGCCTTTGCCCCTTCGGGGGCCTTTTTATGAAATAATTTTACGTTTATAGTACATATATAGTTAAATAATCGTCTATTTTGTAGTGCTTACCCTCGTTTATTCATGTTCTTAATTATAGCGAGCGCCGACTTTCTAGGTTGCCGTCAATTGCGATAAACTTCTGCGCCAGTATTTCCTTGAAGGCGATACTTTATTCATTAACCGACAATGAGGCATTCTGGATGATCGCGATATTTTTCCTTTATAACGCTGAATGCTACTTTTCCAATGCTTGTCGTTCCATCTTCATGCTAATAGAGGCGGTATAATTTATGCGGCGCGGAAAATCAGAAGAAAAATATGTTGATGTTCCGGGTGGAAGTATTTATGTCCGGATTTGGCATCCAGTAGAACCGCCAACGTCACCTCCAATCGTCCTGTTGCATGATTCGTTAGGCTGTGTAGCTCTGTGGCGAGAGTTTCCGGCTCAGCTTTCCCTTAGCCTTGGTCGCACAGTTGTCGCCTATGACCGGCTGGGGTTTGGTAGGTCCAGCGAACGCGTAGAACGACCATCGCGCAGATTCATTGACGAAGAAGCGGAAATTGTTTTCCCATCACTTTGTGCGTCTCTAGGCCTGGAAGCGGTGGTTCCATTTGGTCATAGTGTCGGCGGTGGTATGGCGATAGCAATTGCTGCTATTCACTCCCGAGTTAAGCTCTGCTCTAGTCTTATTGCCGAGTCTGCGCAGCCATTTATCGAAGAACAAACAATAAACGGGATCGAAGCTGCGAAGCAGTACTTCAGTAATCCGATCAATATGGGAAAACTTACCAAATACCATGGTAATAAAGCTCGCTGGGTCTTGGCTGCGTGGACTGAAACTTGGCTTGATCCTGAGTTCAGAGGTTGGAATCTAGGTTGCCATCTAAAGGAGGTGCAGTGTCCGGTGTTGGCAATTCATGGTGACAATGATGAATACGGATCAGTCGCGTTTCCCAATTTCATTGCGGGCTCTGCTTCAGGTCACTCCCTGGCCGTTATTATGGACAGAGTAGGTCATGTCCCGCACCATGAAGACCCAGTAAAGGTTATGGAAATAGTTAAAAGCTTCCTAGCAAAGGTCGATGGGGGTAGCTTTGTTACAGTCAGCTCCTAGTCTTCGTTTTTTGGTATTTTCCTGGCGTTATGAGACAGTCGGTAATCCCTTGGTGAGCAGTCACTCCAGCGTCGAAAGGCACGAGTAAAACTACTTGTGTCGGTGTAGCCTAAATGTGCAGCCAATTCATCTATTTTCATGTCGCTACTGATTAGAAGTTGGAATGCCATTTGTTTTCGCTCCTCCTCTACTAGGGCTCGAAAGCTGGTGCTTTCATTATCCAATTTGCGCCGGAGTGTGCGGCTAGATAGGTTTATTGCCGACGCAACATCGTCTAGCGACGCCATTAGCCCTAAGTCGCCTAAAATCTGATTCCTAACGCTATCGCGAATTCCGCCAGTTTGTCGCTGGCGCAATTGTCTTGCGCATTGATCGCTTAATAGTCTCGCTAGGTTGGCATCGTAAGTAGGCTGTGGTTTATCAATATATTTAATAGGAACGCGGATGGCGTTGCGCCTGCTTTGATAAAGTGGTTTAACTCCGCAGACCGACTCTATGTAGACTGAGTTTGTTGTATCCAAGGTAGTAAACTCGGTCTGCATAGTCTGAATTTCATTTAGGCTAAGTTCTTTGATGATTATGATGCTGGCGGCCATATCTCGTTCTAACAAGAACTCGCGGAGATGGCTGGGTATGGACTGCGGGTTCATGAGCAAACCAAAATAGCCGCCTTCCTCAAAGGCGTTAATCTCGCAATAAGCGGTGCTTAAAGGTAGAAAACGCAGTGCGGTGTTGAGGGCGTCCCTGAGGGTTCGACAGGTTCGCAATGAGAAACCCCAAATCCCGAAAGTGGCGATGTTGTAGCAAAGGCCAATTTTAAAGCCTAGTGCGGGTATATTGGGTAGTGCGAGCATGATGTTTTCAATGAGCCGCATTTCCTGTTCACGCTCTATGAGTACCGCGCCGTCGTTAAGGCTGTGCTCTGAAATGTCGGTCCCAAATAAGCAGGTTTCCGTATCTACACCGTGATTTTTCGCAAAATTTATCATCACTTTGCTTATAGCGACGGGACGACGGGTGCTCTGGGTATTTCCCATGTGAAAAGCCTGAGTTGGGTGGCGCTAATTTGTGGCCATAAGTACCGCGCGAAAGGACATAAGTGTCATGTTACTTTTAAAGGCGCCGCTGTACATTGAGTACTGTTAAATAATTCAATTTTCAATTATTACATGGTAATGACAATGCAGGAAGAGCTAAAGGACTTAAATAAGAAGGCTTTAGGTGCCGCGATAAGTTATATGGGTAAAGTTGCTTGGCCGACGATAGCGCTTACATTTCTTGTATGTAGTCTATTCGTACTATGTATAGTGCTTTTTGCAAATGATGTGATAACCGTTTGGTTGGCTACACCGCTTGTTAGTGTCCTAACCTATATGGCGTATACGCCCTTGCACGAAGCTGTCCACGGAAATATTCATGGTAGTAGGTCGAGGATGCGGTGGGTGAACGATGTTTGTGGCTATCTGGCTGCGCCCATTATCGGTGTTCCGTTTGCCTCCCATCGTCACGAGCATTTTACTCATCACCGTTATACCAACATTAAAGGAAAGGACCCGGATTATTTGATTAGCGAGATGGGTAAGGGGCCTTTTAGTGTGTTGCTGACGACCCTAAAGTTCTTCTATGCTCAGAATAGTTTCTTCGCGGAAAATAATTGGCACTCTGCCGATTTAAAAGAGCGTGTTGTTTACAGTGCTGAACTGTGTTTCTCGCTGGGGTGGCGTCTACTTGCTATCTTGCTTATTGATCAGCCTGGCATCTCTATTGTTGTTTTGGTGGGGTATTTCTTTGGCGGTCTCTTTACGGCTTATTGGTTTGCGTATCGGCCGCATTATCCGTATGACAATACTGAGCGCTACCAGAATACGAGTAGCCTCATTATGCCCCCGTGGATGCGTCCGATGGAATGGTTTTGGTTAGGCCAAAATATTCACTCAGTTCACCACCTATTTCCTCGGGTTCCCTTCTATCGCTATCACGCGCTGCATCGGGATATTGAGCCGATACTGCGTGCGCATGGTACGCCAATTCTTGGTATCTGGAGTCGGGCGCCGGTGACGAGGGGTTAGGACTGATTTTTATCGAGGCTTTCTTGCGTTGTTATTGCGGGTGAGCTTTCGAAGCATAAAAAACTCCTCTTAATGGCAAATAGAGAAGAATTGTGAGGTGCGTTCATGATTGGCCATCAAGGAAATCGAGGCCGTATCAAGCAAAATCCAGGCCGACGAACCGCGAAATAAGGAAGCCTCAGAAACTGATAATGACACTAGCGAAAACCTGCACTCAAAAACACACGAAATACAATAATTATGGACGCCAATATAGAGAGTACAAAAACCTCTACTCTCGCCACACACCTGACAGAACTACGCGATCGACTGATCCGTGTTCTAGCTGCGCTGCTAATATTCACCCTGTGCTTAATGCCATTTTCACAAGATATTTATAGCTTGGTCGCGGGCCCACTTCTGCAGTATTTACCTGAAGGTGGAAGCATGATCGCAACGGAGGTGACATCTACTTTCATGGCGCCTCTAAAACTTGTACTTTTCGCAGCACTCACGTTATCAATGCCCGTATTTTTATTCCAGCTTTGGAGGTTTATTTCACCCGGACTGTATCGGAATGAACAAAGTTTTGGGATGCCACTGCTAATATCGAGTGTTTTACTGTTCTACCTCGGGATCGCCTTTGCATTTTATGTCGTCTTTCCATTGGTATTTAGTTTTTTCAGCGGCGCGACACCTGAAGGTGTTTCTTATACACCCGATATTTCTTTATACCTTAACTGTTGATGGCCATCTTCGAAGAATTACTTTATCAAGTAATTCTTCGAATACGTCATTGAAATTCTCCCGAGCTTTAATAATTGCATCCTTTTAAATGTCGCTCACTTTGCCCTGTCCTGCGCTAACATCAAATATAGTCCTCCCTAAATGCGTTAAATTCGAGACTGCACTTTCATGCTTCCTGATAGCATTCTTGAGTGCTCTCTCACCATAGGTGTGGTGTATAGCTTCCAGAATAGCTGACGACCTCATTGTTATGTTTTTGTCGGGTGCGCTATAACGGCTGGGCAAGTATGGGCGCCTTTCCCCTTAGCACCTTCAGCTGTTCAAATACTTCCACTACCACACTTGATAGCCTATAGAGCTAGGGGCAGCTATCTGCGAGGTAAATGTGTAGGTTAATGCGGATTGGATATTGCAAAATAATAATGCAGGCTAAATGATTAGGAAAAAATTCCGTGTTCAATTCTGCCAATCAACGTCAAGACATCATCTACGCCCGCCTTGGTTTTTGCATGCAATGCTGGAGTGGCTTCATTAAACAGAGACACGGCAGTAGTTAACCATATTAGAGTAGCGCCTATGTCTTCATCCATCAGCTGATAGGCCGCATTTATAACACGAGTGTAACTGATTTCACACAAGTCCAGCCCGCAAAACTCCGCTACACTAATTAACTCTTGTTCTGTCATACCGCACTCCACCCCCCGAAATATAGAGGGGAATTATTGGCGATAACAGCGGTCGCCAAAACTTCAAATCCCATACTTTCTCAATAGCGTTGCAATACTTTCAGCTTTCCAATAGAAAACCAGCGGGATAGATATCGCCGCCATCACTAAGCCGATGACCAAAAATGCATTCAACATAACAACCCCCTCAACTAATTCAAGAAATGTCAGGCTTACGGTAGCGGAGAAAAATGTCCTGCCGCACTTCATCCGCCGTAACCTCACCATTAATGATTCGAGTCATCTGGGCGCGTAATTCATCTGAAACACGATGCCCGCTAATTGCCATTGAGCCAACGATTTGAGCGACACGAAATTCAGTTGTAAGTTTTAATTTTACTCATGACTAAATCCTAGCACGGCGAAAACATGCTCTCCAGCGAATCTCATAGACCCACTACACGCTCAACTAAGGTCCGACACACGACCATACCGCATATCGGAATACTACACCAAAGAAAGATAATTAAGGCAGAAGAAAATTATTTATTTGACATTAATCAGTGACGACACAAAAATACGATTGTTATTACCTTAAATAAATATTTCGAGAACCCTTAGAATTAGCACTTCTTTAAGAGATTTCATCTTTAAAAATACCCGGCGCGGGTATAAATTTTGAGAATTTCACATAAAATACAAATTTAAATTGACAAAATATTGGAATATTGGAATATTGATTTTATCATCACGAGGCCGCAAACCTCTTAAAACAAATTGCATTTAATCGACTAACTGTAGTCATCCTAAGTAGGCGCTCGTAGTGACGCCGCAGGCAATGCCATCGAAATGTGTACGTATTGCATTCAGGGCACTACCTACCCGAAAACTCCTATTTCTTAGTCAATTGGGAGTGGCAATTCTTGATTTCATTAGCCGACGCCTGCATTCCTAGGCCTGTTCTACTAGATTGCCGTATCGACTCTGCCTACTTCGCGAGCCATCTAGCTAACCAAGATGATTCGCCGGCTCTCGAGCCGTAATCATCAAAAACTATTTGGTCAGCTTAATAGATAGCCTAGCCTGCCAAGCATTAAACCAATAGTTAACATCGCTTCCAGACCTACTTTGGAAAGTTGCTCCTATAATTTAATTTCATATCGACTGTCATTTTGTTGAGGGCAATCGACTGAGCGAATGAGTTGACCTCGATCCAGCTAATTAACGAATCTTTCTAGCTAAGATTCTGAAAATTATCTTATTCAATCCCTTTTATGGATCAAGTCAACGCGCCTCCTCCGCGCCAACTATTGCATCGATTAGCTATTAAACAACTATTTTTGTGACCGGTAAAATGCTCACAAGACGTCCTATGGCCCTCTTTTCCCCGCCGCCTGCCATGGAATAATTAGCACCACTATATAAATTGAGCGGGGTATTAGATGAGGATTTGAAATGAAAGCAAATGAATACGCTTCTGGCGAAGTATATGATTATGAGTCAGTGAATTTTATTGAGCTCGAGAAAACAGACCTTGGAATTCCTTTCGCATACCTTTTTCCGCAAAGTTCCTTGGTCATCCATCTCAATGAGGACTGGATTTCAACCGATGATGAAGATGTAGGCTCTCGGGTACGGAAAAAATTCGCAGATGAATTGAAGTGCATATGTAACGTTGCTATAGAAAAATTCTATCCGGGAATCGATGCGAGCGTGTCTATTCGAAACTTGACTGCCAAGAATTCTAAGATAAGTCGAAACCAGAGAACGACTTTATTTTTAGTTGGTCCTGATAAGACTCGAGAGATATCGGAGAAGCTATCTCATGTCACTGGATTTGTCTGCGCCAGAGCTCAACAAAGCCAACCGGACTTGTTTATCAAAGATGATTTTCCAGAACTTTTGGCGCCGGTAACAGAATTTCTTGAAGGCCAAATTAACGGGCTACGTAAAAATTTGTCCGGTGTAAAAATTAACCATCCTTTTGGTGTGGAAATTTTCGGCTCCACCCCAGTAATTACTGGATTTTCTGGTGAGTTTGACTCGTTCGAATTTGAGATTCCGCCGGCGGAAGAAGTTTGCGGTATAGCGTCTATCGACGGATTTCGCGAATTTCATAACACGGTATACTTAACAATTATCGATTGCGATGAAATTTCAGAGGCGTCCAAGAACTTTGCGGTTCAAGACACTACTCTTCTTAAAAAGATCATGGAGGCTAAGTATTATGACAAGAAAATTCGCTATATCGCCGATAAAGTTTTCGATAACCGCCCCGACAAGCCGACCTTCATCCTCAAAGGCATAGAGATTCTTGGCTAAACGTAGGTCCTAAGGGAAATTATGATAGTGGCCGTCAACTGACTGCCACTATTTCACTATCACCACCAGAACCCCAGACCAGCATTATCGAAACTGCCAGAAAACCCACCGCCATTTCATAAGAGTTTCTTACAACCCCTTCACCGGTGGGCCCAAGGATTATCGCTCCATAGTCATAAATACCACCTCGTAGTTCTTCAACAGGGCGTTTGAATACATCGAGTTGCACACTTTTTCCAGACTCAAAGACGCTTTCAATCGTTTTTACTTGGAACCCCTGTTCAACAAGAAAACTGGTTACAACCGGGTCATCTTTAGTTGCATACACATCATAGCGATTGCTTTCTATGCCAAGTATATCAAACGTGTGCTTTACGATTTTACAGTGACGATCATGACTCATTTTTAACTGTCTATTCATTCCAAGCAAGAGTGGTAATTCGTCAGCAACAGGGCAGCCTACGACTGGAAACGTCTCAAATTTCTCAGCTAGCTCTATAAAACGAATCCATGCAGACTCGCTAATATAGTGCAGAATCGCATTAGGTGCTGAGTCCCCTTTAAACCATGCGTTTTCGCCACGCTTTTTGAATCGCATTATCTCGTTCGCTTTGTCAAAACTCGCTTGGACTGAACATACAAAGTCAGGATGCAGTGCGACTAGCTTCCCTGCACTTTGGTAAGACCTCCCTTGGGCAACCAGCCGCAGCAACTTGAAAATCAATAATAGTGTTGGCTTTTGAAATGAAATATCAGGAACCTGCGGAAGCTTCTCTATATGAATTCGATCAAATTCCGCCGTATTAACAATACCATTGATAACTAGTGCTCGCTCAGTTCTGACGGGCGTAAGTGAATCGGCCCACTCGGTCATGAGGTGATTGTAATTTTTAAGGCCAGAAGAAGCGCCACTGTGTCCCATTAATCGTGCCAAGCCTATCGATGACCTAATTGACCTGCTTTGATGTCTTCCCAACACCGTTCCCAACAATGTATTCGTATCGATGTTTTTGCAAAGTTTACTCCCTATGGAGGTTTCAAAGCCAAGCAGTATTGGGGCAATGTGATTGTAGAACGCATGACGACAATGATGGGGGGTTAAGGTCTTGCTTCCAGTAACCGCCCGCAAAATAATGATAAGCGTTTCCTGAATTTCACGGCATGCTGCCCATTGATCTACCCGGCCGCCACGTACCTCACAAAGAATAGGGGCATTCTTTTCTGTCCCTGCAATACTGTCGTAGTTCGCCAGCACTTTTTCGATGAGCTCTATTTCATGCTGCGTCAGATTGAATAGCAGCGGTACAGCGCGTCGACTGCTTTTTCGCTTCAGCTGGCGAATTCGATTATCTCGAATAAGCACCCAAGTAAAACCCTGCCATTGACACCAATCCTGGCGGCGCAATCCCAAGGCTTCATTTCCTCTTAGCCCAAAGCGGAAGGTAAGTAAAAGCACAAACCCCAGAAATAATGCAAGTTGGCTATCTCTGCCATAAGCTGCGCGGATATATTCTTGGCAAACTAAATACTCTTTCTCCGACATGCAGCCGGGACTTACACTTCGGTGGTTATCTTCAGTATCTATTTCAGACCAATCTGTATTTTTTACCCCAAGTTTCACAGCCCAGCGATGGAACGCCTTTAAGCGCTTGCCAAAATATCCGACTTCCCTTCCACGATCTCTGCGGGATTCCACCATATCATGATAGAGATCGGTAATCGCATCGGAATCCATTGAGAGTAGGTCACAGGAATAGGCTAAGCCCTGAAAAGCCAGCCTTAGACAGCTGAAGTAATCTTGTACGCTACTCATGGCGTAAGGCACATGGTGCTTACCCCGGCCCTTTCCTTTTTCTATGACGTGGCTTATCCAGTAGGCCACCATCAGGATTGACGTACTTACTTTCCCTCGGTAAGTATGACAAGAATTTTGGATTTCTTTAGCGATTTTTTTTGCCTTTTTCTTCTCATAGTTACTAAGAATGTTTGTCACTTCATTGTATAACCCCTTTGCATTGTCTTGGAGAACTTGGGCGTCGCTCTCAATCGCCACTCTCTGATTAAACCTAAAGTCTTGAAATACGCCCGAGTTTGGTTCCAGATTTGGCAGCGTGATGCATATCCCGTGCTGAAGCCTGAATACTTCTTGCCAGTTTAGGCTAGTCGGCGGCATCCTTTCGCTGAGCGCGCCAGCCACCACGCCAGGAAGCTCTATAAGGTTAGCTTGCCCGATGATTTTGGTAAGCCGCGTCAAAATTTCCTTCACGGAAATCCCTTCTTTCTCCACGTCTGGCGAAATGTACGTTGCTAGCGCATGTAGTTCCGGCGGAATTGGCAGAGAGCTTAGGTCTGCTAGCCGTGAATTTGTACAACCGAAATAAAGCAGGGATGCTGTTTTATAACTAATTTCATGCCGCTGGACCGGTGCATCAAAATCACTTGTATCCCATTCTTCACTGTATTCAATAAAGTATTTCTTCTTATGTTGGATAAGCCGGAAGTTCCGCCCGTTAAGTACATCCAGTAGCATGCCGCGGTAGCTTAGCCTTTTATCGATGCATAGCAGTATCGTCCCGACAACCAACGCCGTAGTTTTACTTACCTGCCCCTTCTGAATGGTGTTCGTCGTGTGCTCTGCCCACTGTTTTGCGTTCCCGTAACAATCCAAATCTGAAGGCAAACTTCCCGCAATTAGATTTCGCTCTTCTTCCCGCTTAAGGATTTTTTTCCTAATAGAGCGTGTATGCTTACTGTCTCTTGATTTCAGAAATTGCTCAAGAACACGAAATCGAATACCGGCGTCGAGATGAGGCAGTCCATTTTCTCGCTTCAGCATACGATTCCCGAGCTTTTCGATCTCCGTAGGATTTAGATCCTCAAGCTCCTGCTCGCCAATAAACAGCTTAATTTCCTGCTGTGCAATTTTCCGGGCTTTTCTATACCTCTGGCGTCGGTATAGGGTTCTTTCTTTTAAGCCATAAATACTCGGCTCAATATAGCTCCGTTCTTTTGTCGTTGAACCTAGGTAACTAGGTAACGCTGCTGGCGCACCTATAACATCAAAACCAAGCGAGTCATAAATGGCGTTATATGCTAGGCGGTACTGATCCGCATCATTTATCCAACACCTAGGTGAGTAGTCCCCGTAGGCTGCACCGCCCCTTTCTGAGTGCCCCATCCAACCATCGATAACGTCGCAGGGCACCCCAGCGCGGGCGAGTCGCTGCGAATATCGGTGCCGAAACAGGTTTGGTGGAAGTGACCAGCCCACAATGGGCAAGCCGAGCAGGTCGCCGTCAGATGTTTGATGCCAACTAAGTTGCTCGTCCAAGAAGAAAAACAGCGGAAGCTCACCATCCTTACGCTCCAGCAAAGCTAGTAATTTTCCAGCCAGCTCAGGGCGCAGGGCTTCTAGATCTTTTTGAAGTCGCGCAAGGTAATCAAGGTAAGCGGCCAGTAGCTTGGCCAATTGCTTGGGAAGCGGCACTATCCGCCCATTGTGACGAGCACCATCCGATTTATCATTAATGTATGCACAAAGAAGTTTAAAATTGAAGTGGTCGAGTAGTTCAAAAGGTGATTTCAAGTACCTGCTAGCAGTACCCGCATACAGCGCCAGCAAGCAATACTGAGTATACCGATTATGAAAGCTAACGAGATCCTGATCACCAGCTAACAAGGATTTTGCTTCAGTAATACCTTGAGATAGTACTGATTCAATCGGGGCTAGCAAACTGCCAAGCATCAAGGTCGCTAAGTCGACATTGTCTGTGACCACGGGCAAATCGAGCCCTTTAGCAATGGTGCTTACATCCCAATTAGCATAACCACATGCTGCAGGTAATCCACTTTGCGGCAATGCGGTGACGATTCGAGCAAGATTATGGTCGCCAGTATTTTCGAAAACTCGCTGCGCTGCTACTTGGGCCAGTTTCCCGCTAGTCACCCTTGGAAACTGCTCTTTCGCTACCCCATCAAACCATGTAGTAATTTTCGTAGCAGGGTTAACTTTATTCCATAGACTACCTAAAGTAGCTTTGCTTGGGGGTTGCTCTCTGGTGACCCGTCTCAAAGCAGATGTAATGTCTTGCGGGAGCGCTAAGCGGATGATTTCCGAATATGGGTGCACCTCCGTTTGTTCCTGCGGAGATTGTGGACGCCAAGCACTATGTCGACGCGGCGATCGCCGTTGAATATGGCGATAATCAGGCGTAATTCGCCAGTCGTCCCCAACAGTCGCATCGATTTCAATCCTTTGAGCATGGTAAAGCGAGCGCCCGACAAGAGCCCCAATTTTTGCTATTGCGGCGCCAAGGGACTGGACTAGTTCCTTGGCGCTGACTGTGTTTTCCAGCCATGCCTCAAACTGAAGCAATTCCGGCGGCAAGAGCTTATCCCAACTCCAGGGCAAATATTGAGATTCCTCGGCGGAATAGAGAAAGACAGACCGAGAAGTAAGTGCTTGCTCCTCATCAGTGTCCGATGAATCAACTTCCACGAGCGTGTCGTCAGATTCATCCTCGTCATTGTCTGCCACGCTTGGGAGGTTTTGTATTGCCGGCAGTTCCGGGTCCAGGAGACCTAACGGCAGGCCTTCAGTCCTGGCTGAACCTAACTGCGGATAGATGCCTGGGGAATCGACGTCCACCGAAATTGGTAATGGGCTGCAATAACCCCTGGCGATAGGAGAGATCGCGCCAAGGAATCGCTTGTCAGAATCATCGGCGTGCGCGGCAAGCCCAGATGCAGCCTTTTCTATCGCATAATTGAACCACTGAAACGTGTTTGGAAAGCCTTGAGTTTCATGCCGAGCGCGGGTGAGCAATTCATCGATCTTCTCCCACTTTGGATCAATCCTGTCTAGGGTAATATGGCGTGCCGCCCAGCTGATATTGCTATCAGAGATACAGCCTTCCTCGGCAACGCGAATAGCTGCCTGAAGAATTAACCAAAGTCGAAACCTTTGGCGGCTCTCGGCGATTTTGTCCTGATCGCTATGGGAGCGGGGGTTCACGATCATAGCAAGGAGGTAATATCTGGAAGTCAGTGGGGAAAACTCAGACTTCGTGCCTTTTGCAGATTTACCTTTATGAGAAATGGGCGAGTCAGCTTTGGGGATATGCTCGCTAGTATTACTCAGTGTCTCGGAAAATTCCCGCAGGCGAGATACTATCGGTTTGTCTGCCCACTCTGATAGTATAGGCTCGGAGATCGGCTGGGCGAACTCACTAGCAAAATTGTGTATTACTCGAGGATCTTCAGGCCTACCAAGGCAAAAATAAGCGACCTCCAGCTCATCGTGAAAGCCGGTCTTGATTGCCCAATCAGATATGCCTTCATAGCGTGATGGCAGCCTGAAGGTCACGGGCTTCTCGTCGATCTTGTGCCAATCCTGAGTGTCTTCTTTCAACTTTGAACGCTCTTATTTCCATTGAGCAAAACTCCCAAAAACACTTATAGCACAGCTTAGAACGTCAAAAAAGATCATTTTAATACATTTTTTATGTACTATAATAATCATTCTCATAACCTCCTGCCCCCGCTACCAAATAAAAGAACGGCAAATCAGTTACTTACTGGCTTGCCGTTTTTTTTCGTCTGTTGGTTTTTATAGCCTGTGACGCTCTGTGACGGTTTCTGTGACGGTTTTGAAAATCGAGAGGCTGGAAGCGGGTTCATAAATGACCTTCAGGCAACCCTGAGCTCGAAATGTCGCGGGTTCAAAAGGCTGGCTCTACAACATAATCGGGGGACGGCACTCAAGTAACCAAGAACCGCGGGCTCTACCCCATTATCGGGGGATAGCACTCATCAAACCCTGTTAATCACTCCGTCCCACCCGCAGTGGGCCAGCACTCTCATCCTGTAATTTTCAAAGTTTCTAAAACCATACGCTCGTCGTGTCATCATTTCCATTTTGTTGTGGAAGCCCTCAGTTATTCCGTTACTTTTACTAAATCGCCACATGGCCACAATGGGCTTCAACCAGGAGCGCAATGTGTTAGCTAGCGCTCGTAGCGGGCTCTCAGCTAGCTCATCAAGCAATTTCATGAATACCGGCAACTTGATGCTGGCTTTCTTGCGCGTCAGGGTCTTGAGCAACACAAATCGGATTAATCGTTGCTTGGCCACATACAGTGCTTGCAGCACTGGGTACTCAGCCAAATACTGCATAAGGTTGGCGTGCTGCTCATCCCGCAAATTCCATTGATGGCGACGCATTAAACTGATCAAACCGCGGTTCTTTCTGCCCTCAGGATCATGCTGCTTCCAGACACTTAAAAAGTGCTGGTTAATAAGCCTGACCACATGGAATCGGTCAGCCACGATCGCGGCATTGGGAAAGTAGCGGCGGGCAATGCTGCGGTACGTTTCCGAGAGATCCATCACCACAACCTGAACGCGCTCTCGTCCCTCAAGGGCCTTTAAATAGCGGCGCAAACTCAATTCTGATCGTCCTAGTTGGACATCAAACACTTTGTGATTCTTGAGGTCGGTAAGCGTGGTCGCATAACCCTTTTTACGGGTAAAGAAATGCTCATCTATCCCTAATACGCGAGGGCAATATCGGCGATCCCCCTCGGAACGCTTTTGCTTAATATGGTGCTGATACCAACGCTCTACCGTCGCTGGGCTGATTTGATGGGTTCGAGACAACTTGCGCTGCGTTACACCGCCATCGTGGGCTTCGAACACTTCCAGTCGATAGGCTTCTGAAGCGCGAAAACGCGGACGAATACCGGTAAAGGCGTGACGAAAATAGCGCTTACACTCCTGGCAATGGTACTTGGGTACTCGAAGGTGCAAGGTCATCACTTGATTCCCCTGACGAGTGTGCTTCACCGTCCTGAGATGCGTGGCTTTAATCCTCAGGCCATTGCCCTGACAATGCTTACAAGGCGGCCTGTGCACAGGCTTTGCCCAGACTTCGATCCCTTTCCTGCGGACTACCCGTTCAATCTCAAGGCCAGGTATGCCTATAATTCTTCCTGCGTGGGACATCGGTATTCTCCATCAAACTGTTTCTTCGCAAATTCAGTTTAATGAATGCCGGTGTCCCCCGTTAATGATGAAGAGCCCTATAACTTATTGCCGTACTCATGATTAGCCGCCTATGGATATTTAGCTCCAGTGAATAACACACCGTAGGGTGGGAAGCACCCCGTTTTCAGTAAAGTCTTGAAAACTCATAGGGCCGGACTCGCCAAAAGCGGACATTAACCAATGTCGACCCTATCCAAACAATGCCATATTATGCGAAATAGTTGCATCCATGCTGTAAAGTGTAAAGCGACTGAATCTGATCTAGAAAGATATTCTGACCACCATAACTCGGATGTCGAACCTTGAAAACTTCACAACGGTTCCCAAATTTAATCGCTGCCTTTTCGGCATCATTTCCTATCGCGACCAACCGTCTTGGCCTTAGAAAATCAACGAGAATCTCCAGTATTTCTTCTCCAGCCTTTCTTTCAGTTGAATTATGAGCGCGATTGCTAAAGGGAGAACCGGCTTCAAATGGGTGAAGCGGAAACACATTCCATAAAAAAACAGGGGACGCAATTTGAGATAGAACACTCCATATAACTGCCGCAGTACGCTCAGGTACTGCATCACCTTTTGTCAGCCTACTATAATCAAGTTGCCATCTGCCTACGTGATTACAATAATGAATATCGTCAGTTAACGCGAGCCCAGTCCGTCGACCTCCTCTATATCCCAAATCTCGACCTATCCATATTGCATCAACCTCCATCTGACTTGCAGCTTCTAACATTTTTCTTAAAATTGCTCGCCGTCTGTTTGGGGCATCAAAATAGTCATAAATTTCACAGCGATCTGAATACGGATTAAATGTGTTTTCGAACTTTAAATTGACTAATTCTTTTACAAAGCATTCAGCTTTCATTATTCTCTCCTATTAGGCGGTATCTCAGGGATCTTTCATCACGATTCCCAACCACTATTCCGCCATTATTTTCTTTCATCTTTCTAAATACTTCATAACCCTGAAGAATGGCGTTCTCCCATAATTTAAGGGGGCATCTTTCCACTTCATAACCTTGAACAAACTTTTGAATGGTCTTTAAAACATCGAAAGATACACCATCATGCCCTTCAAAATTATCGAGTCCTTGTGCATATGAAAATAGCCAAGCAGTTAGCCCCTCTTCGACAACTATTGCACGCCCCCCATCTTGGTCTCTATCTGTAGCAGGATCACTCTTCCTCTTTTGCTTAATTAGCGATCTAAAAGTCGGTGACCAATGCAGAACTGCGGCATGGGCCATATGAAAGACATCATGAAAACGATAACCGTCGGGTTTGCTTATATTGTCAGTTAGAGGATCGCCGATAAAGACACCATTCCACTTAAGATAGCTCAGTCCACTTTTTCTCTGAGTAATGTGAATTTCAAAATGCCTTGGTAGCTGTTCATCTACAGGAAATGCTTCGTCAAAATCCTCAAGTTTGCTTCGATCAGGCTCAGAAAATCTACCAAGCGTCTTATTTAAATTATCATCAACTACTTTGCGAAATTCTAGGCCTGTTAATTCAAGTGCAGAACCGTATAAGCTGGCAACATTTAGCACCTCATTCTTTAGAAGACCGACATTTTCTTTCGCCCTAAGTAACTCGGTAACAGTACAGCCAAGATCAATTAAGGCAGCGTCAAGCTCTTTTGAAACAGTTGACTTAGATCCCAAAGCATTTAAAGTGTTTTTATCATCAGTTTCCACCGCGAAAACGCTCTCTATATCAATATCTAAACGACGACACATGAATAGCCCCTATCACTGTAGACACTCCGCATGGTAAAAATTAACCATCGGAGGAAGTATGAATCAACGTCGTAAATTTACTGAAGACTTTAAGCAAGAGGCAGCCGCTCAAGTCATTGA
>NZ_JBFRYA010000014.1:0-107213 GCF_040892635.1 Zhongshania guokunii
ATCATCTTGGGTACCACGTTCATTACTAGGCACCCTAAAACGGTTGACCCAGTTGTATAGCGTCTTATCCGAAATACCTAAATGATTGGCAACTTCCTTAATGGGGTAGCCACGTTCAATGGCTTGAGCGGCTGCCTCTTGCTTAAAGTCTTCAGTAAATTTACGACGTTGATTCATACTTCCTCCGATGGTTAATTTTTACCATGCGGAGTGTCTACAGTGATAGGGGCTATTCAACACAGTGGTCGCCTATTATTGAGCCTGGTTACCGTGGGCGAATTGAGCTACGAAGATGGCGCGGCGGTCAAACCGGAGCTGATGTCTATGAAATTGTTTCAAAGGCAGAATAAACACTTAACAAGTTGCTGTTGTCGCAGCGCAAAAAGCCTCGCTGCTGGGCCGCCTTCGCTGTCGCTACGGCGCCCCAAAGCAAGGCGTTATTGGGAATCTAAATGAAGTTCGGTGTAATTACATTAGGCGGAACAAGGGCCATTTACAGCTTAAAGTGGTGCCTTAGAGCAAAACGAAGCGGGGTGATAGAAATCCAAAGGAGCGGGATGCGTTGTGAAGAAAACCGAAAATAAACAAGATTTTGAGGCGCGAGGAATCATGCGTTCTGCTAAATCAGAAAATCTACAGCCTCGTTACAACTCTAAGTGTTGCGTTTGATATCGCGGTAAAAATTTTCATGCGAACCAAGTACCATTAATTCGAGAGTCAGTGTGCCATCATTAAAACTGTATCCTAACAACGTAAGCTGCTTATTCATTTTAAATTTATGCACACGCAAAAAAGATAAGTCGCCCTTTTTCTGCTCACCAAGTCCTGGTTTCGCCATTAGTTCCTTAATGGCAGTATCCAGGTCTCTCTTTTGGTTGGGCTTAAGTTTCTTTACGGCTTTTTTGAAGCTCGGTGTTTGTAAAACACTAGTTGCCTTAGCCAAAATCGTAGGGCTCCAGTTTTCCGGCATCTTTTTCAGCTTGTGCAATGATTGCTTGCTTCACAAACTCATAGGGCAAATCGGGATTATCTTCCATCATTTCACCAATTTTAGCCCAATGCTCTATTTGCTTAGGTGGTGTTCGGTTCAGTGCTCTTGCCATAATAGTGGCTTTATCAATAAGGTCTTGGTCTAATCGTATGCTAGTGGTTGCCACGGTCATATCCTCTTGGGTTCAATTTCGCCCTGATTGTAGCAATATACCACAAATGAGGCAAGTTGCAGCAAGCGGGTCAATGCAACTCCAAAACCCTGCGGTTTTTCCGCGCATTACCCAAGCGTTATGAATTCGTATGAAAGCCAAGACTAAGTATCAGATTATCAAGTCAAACTGGATTGGATTTTGGGTGTGCATCGCCATTGCGATAGCCGCTCCAATAGCTATGTCTTTACCTGTTGCGCGGCCTGAGTCAGAGCCTTTTGAAATTTGGTTTCAGCGAGCGGGATCTATCACGGTAATATTCGCGCTGCTAGCTGAGATATGTGCATCAAAAATATCTCATGTGTTCCATGCATCAGAAGGTTTGGATCAAGCAATACTAGAGCTTCCTCAGTATCTCAAAGCGCCAGAAAAACTATATACGGCCACGGTGTTATCGTGGCCGTAGTCGGAACTATCATCTGGGGGTATGGTGATTTTATCCTTCAAAATTCATAACAAGCGCAAGCATTCGCTCCCGTTGGTCGCTGGGACGTCCAAAACGCTGCGCTTTTTTGGCCGCCCATGTTGCGGGCGCTATGAGTCAAAAGGAGTGAATCGCCTTCTTTGAGGTAATATGTGAAGCAATCATGGGAAATCGCGCAATAAAAACTCATAGCAAAGTGGTCAAGTTCACTCCGGCCGCAAAAAGCGCGGCCTGCGCGGCACCCACTAAGCTATAGCGGCTATTTTTAAACTGTGCAGTAATGAACTCGTCAAAGTGAGGGGCGAGGGTAATGCTGGTATTTCTAGCCATGACTAAAAAATAGAATATGAAATTGGGATAGCTTTTTAAACTTGAGCACAAGTAGGCTGGACCTTTTCTTTGCCTTTAGAAAGGTTATTGTTTTATATTTCCTTGCTTGGGTAATTGGCCTGATATATATCGAAACACCCTCAATTCGAATAAGCCCGAAAATACTCAAGTAAAAAATCCAATAACAAGCGCAGTTTTTTAGAGCTGGCACTGCCTGGTGGGTATACACCGTAAACGTCGATATTTGGCAGTGTGTAATCTTCTAATATGCGCACTAAACTGCCGGCGAGAATTTTTGGCTGGGCATCGTAGAGGGGGACGCGGCCAAGGCCGTGGCCGCCCTCTACAAAAACGGTGCGTGCTGCGGCGTTGTTGGTGCTAATGGTGCCGTTAACTTTAATGCTGTAGTTTCGGCTGCCTTTGCGCAGCGCAATTTCGCCTGATGTGAGTTTGTATATTACCCAGTTGTGTTTGCTTAGGTCGGCGGGGCTAGTTGGCAGGCCGTGTTTGGCGAGGTAGGCGGGGGCTGCGCAAAGGCAGGTTTGTAGGCTGGTGAGTTTTATCGCTTGCAAACCTGAGTCGGGCAGCGGGGCGCCGCGTACTGCTAGGTCAATGCCTTCTTGTAAGATATTGATGCGCTCGTCGCTGAGCATCACGTCGAGTTCAATTTTGGGGTGGAGCTTTTTAAAGTCGTTTAAGGCGGGGATGACCGCCTGCAAGCCCAAGTTGACGGGGCAGGTAATTTTTAGCAGGCCAATGGCTTCGCTTTTTAGGTTCTCGATCTGTTGATTTGCCGCCGAGGCCTGCTCAGCAATACTGCGGCACCGCTGGTAATACTGTTCGCCGGCTTCGGTTAGGGCGATTGATCGAGTGGAGCGGTTTAATAACTTAATGCCGAGTTGGGTTTCTAGCTTTTTTATGTGGTAGCTCACCACGGCGCGGGATAGACCGACATGCTTGGCTGCCGCGCTAAAATTACCCTGCTCTACAACTTGAGCAAATATCACCATGCTTCTAAGCTGGTCAAAAGAAACGTCCATATGTGTTGTTCCGCGCTAGTCCTAAACCTGAATATTAGGCCGGTGTAATGTCGCTGATTGTATCAATATTTGATCCAATGAAGTCATATTTATCTGCATTGTTTACATTAATGGCGGGGCGTACACTGTTTACCAGTATCGACATTGCGGGTTTTTCCTCGCAGTGCAGAGCCAGTAATCGGCGGGAAGGGTGTTTGGATATTATTGGCGCTATACACCAATCTTGTTATGTCTCGTCTTGGCACAATCGTTATTTTAAGACCAATTTATTAATGGAGCTTTTATGTTGAATTTTAGTTTTTCGAATTCTACCCGCATTCATTTTGGCGAGGGGCAAACTCAAATTATCGCCAAAGAAATACCAGCTAATGCGCGAGTGTTGCTGGCTTATGGCGGCGGCTCCATTAAAAGTAATGGTATTTACGATGAGGTGATTGCGGGCTTAGGCGAGCGCTTTGTAGTTGAGTTTTCTGGCATTGAACCCAATCCAAGTTACGACACGTTGATTAAGGCAGTTCCGCTGATTAAGGAGCACCAACTGGACTATATTCTGGCAGTGGGTGGTGGCTCGGTGGCCGATGGTTGCAAATTTATATCGGCAGCGGCGTTTTATGAGGGCGACGACCCTTGGGATATTATTGCCAAACGCGCAAAAATCACCCAAGCACTGCCTATTGGCGTGGTGCTCACCTTGCCAGCCACTGGTTCAGAAAGTAATGCCGGTTCGGTTGTTACTCGTCATGGCCATAAGGGCGCATTTTCGCACCCGTTATTACAGCCGCAATTTGCAGTGCTAGACCCAAAGGTTACGCTGTCGCTGTCTGATCGGCAGGTGGGTAATGGCGTGGTTGATGCCTTTGTTCACACGATGGAGCAGTACCTTACCTACGGCGTTAACGGCAAGGTGCAAGATCGCTTCTCCGAAGGTTTACTGCAAACTTTGATAGAAGATGGCCCTAAAGCGCTGGCGGCGGAGTCGAAACAAGATTTAGAGGTGCGGGCTAATATTATGTGGTCGGCGACGTTGGCTTTAAATGGTTTGATCGGCGCCGGTGTTCCCCAAGATTGGACCACCCATATGATTGGCCACGAGTTAACGGCTGCACATGGCATTGATCACGCGCGCACGTTGTCGATTGTGTTGCCTGCGGTAATGAAGGTGCGCCGCGAGGTGAAGCGCGAGAAGTTGCTGCAATACGCTGAGCGGGTTTGGCAGCTAAAAGACGGCGACGATGATTCGCGAATAGATCGCGCGATTGCGCTTACCGAGGAATTTTTTACAACGATGGGTGTACCTACGCGTATGTCGCACGTTGATTTGAATAGCGGCCATATCGACAATTTAATCGCGAATCTCACCGAACATGGCATGGTGAAACTGGGCGAGCAGAGAGCGGTAACGCCAGAAATTAGTCGTCAAATATTAGAGACCGCACTGTAATAGCAATTAGATATTCACTTACATTATTTAATAAGGCGCTAATATGATTACTGTTCATCACTTGAATCAATCTCGCTCTAAGCGGGTGCTTTGGCTATTAGAAGAGCTAGCAATGCCCTACGAGATTGTTCACCACCAGCGCAATCCGCAGACCAATCTTGCACCGGCCAGTTTGGCGGCGATTCACCCCTTGGCCAAATCGCCAGTGATTGTGGATGGCGAGCAGACGTTGTGCGAGTCTGGCGCGGTAATGGAATACCTGCTCGATCAAGATCCAAAGCAGCGGTTGCGGCCAGCCAAAACCAGTGCCGATTATTACGTCTATTTGGAATGGCTGCACTTTGCCGAGGGCTCGCTGGCGATGCCCGTCATAATCAATATGATTATGCAGCGCGAAGAGCGGGCTGGGGATAAAGCTTTGGATGGCTATATTGCCAAAGAAATTGCGGTAGATTTTGCTTATATTGAGGCGACTTTAGCTGGACGGGACTACTTTGCCGGCGCTGAATTTAGCGCTGCCGATATTATGATGACCATGATATTGGAAATTGCTAATCGCGATGGTTTGATCAAAGACAAGCCGCATACCTTGGCTTATTTAAGCAAGGTGCAATCTCGCCCCGCCTATCAAAAGGCTGCTAGCCTAGGCTAGGCGTGATGCGCCTGATTTAAGTGAATCAGGCGCATGGCTTCGTTCTACAGTTTAGAAATCTTAATCAAACCAGTGCCGAGTTCGGTTAGCAAAAGCGACCAGGCTTAGCATTACTGGTACTTCTACCAAAACGCCAACCACCGTGGCCAAGGCCGCTCCCGATTGTAAGCCAAATAGCGATATGGCAACTGCCACTGCTAACTCAAAAAAGTTTGAGGTGCCGATCATACAAGCTGGCGCGGCCACATTATGAGGAAGCTTCATGGCTTTAGCGGCGCCATAGGCAATCGCGAAAATGCCGTAGGTTTGCAATAACAGTGGAATTGCAATTAGCA
Source organism: Zhongshania guokunii (assembly GCF_040892635.1). NCBI lineage: Bacteria > Pseudomonadati > Pseudomonadota > Gammaproteobacteria > Cellvibrionales > Spongiibacteraceae > Zhongshania > Zhongshania guokunii. The sequence continues at coordinate 5,425 of NZ_JBFRYA010000014.1, forward strand.
CAATAGCCAGTGGGCTGCCGATGATGGTTTGTGCTTGAAAGCCAAATAGCAGCACCACCGTTGCCAGTAAGCCCGCGATAGAAACGGGTTTTAAGGTTTGAATAAACTGATTTAAGCGCAGGTGGTTGTCGGCGGAGTCGAGTAACTTACGGGTAACAATACCCGCGACAAGCGGCACCACAACATATAACAGCACTGAAAACAGTAGGGTGGCCCAGGGCACCGTTACATCGTTTACGCCCAATAAAAATGCTGCAATGGGGGCAAAGGCAAAAATCATAATCAGGTCGTTTACCGATACTTGCACCAAGGTGTAATTTGCGTCGCCTTTAACAAGGTGGCTCCACACAAACACCATGGCCGTGCAGGGCGCAACACCGAGCAAGATCATACCGGCAATGTATTCGCTGGCGGTTTGCGGGTCGACCAGATCGACAAACACCACGCGGAAAAACAACCACCCCAGCGCAGCCATGCTAAAGGGCTTTATTAACCAGTTAATCACCAAGGTTAGCGCCAAGCCCTTGGGCTTTTTGCCCACGTCTTTAATTGACGAAAAATCCACTTGAATCATCATTGGGTAAATCATGACCCAAATGAATAAGGCGACCGGAATATTGACATGGGCGTATTCCAGGGCGGCAAACCACTGAAATACCTCGGGTAAAAAATTGCCTAAGCTCACGCCGGCGAGAATACAAAGCCCAACCCACACCGATAAATAGCGCTCAAAAACTCCCATGATTAAATCTCCTCAGCCAACTGTTGCAAGGTAGTTTGTAATTGGGCGCCGCTCATTGCGGCAATATCTAAACTCAGCAAGCCGCGAACGCGGATTTCGATGGTGTCCATTACCGAATTAAATGCCGATTGAATCTCGGCCTCGCTGCCCTCCAATTTAGACGGGTCTGGCAAACCCCAATGCACTTTAGCGGTATTGCCAAACCACACTGGGCAGGCTTCGTTGGCGGCGCTGTCGCACACGGTTATTACCACATCGGGTTTAATGGCTTCAAAATCATCCCAAGACTGGCTTTGTAGTCCGTCAATTGAAATGCCGCGCTGTTGCAGGTATTTCAGTGACAGCGGGTGAACCTCGCCAGCAGGCTGACTGCCTGCACTGTAAGCCGTAATGCGGCCATCCGCTAAATGATTGGTAATGGCTTCGCTTAAAATGCTGCGGCAGCGATTGTGGGTGCAGATGAACAGAATTTTCATAAGGAAACCTCGATTAAATTAAACGGTGGATTAGCAGCAAGAAGGGCGGTCGGGCATGTTTTTTAGCTTAAGCGCAAGCGTGCTGAGGGTGTCTTGATGTGCAGCGCAAGCTTGTTTAAGCAGCGCCATGGCCCAGTCGGGTGCGGCGGGGCTAATTTTATAAAAAACCCACTGGCCGCGGCGTTCATCCGCCAATAGGCCGCAGTTGCGCAGCTGGGCTAAATGCCGAGAAATTTTGGGCTGGCTGTCGTCCATCGCCACCATTAACTCGCAAACGCAGAGTTCACCTTCTTGGTGTATCAATAAGGTGGCGTTGAGGCGGGTCTCGTCAGACAGGCATTTAAAAAACTGCGCTAAATTGAACAAGCTCGTTTCTCCGTATCTGTTGAGGCGCTCGCCTTAGTGATACATCTTAATATATGGATATGCGTATATTGTAAAGCGCTATGTCTAGTTTTGATATAGGTGTTGGTGATTTTAGGCGAAACTGTGTTGGAAATTATCGTTGCAGTAAGAAGGGCGGCGCTAGGTATTGCGCCGCCCTTACATTCTGCGGTTTAAGCCCGAAGTACACTTTAAAGCTAAAGGCGTTTTCGATAGGCGCCTTATGTATTTAAATGGCCTGCCTTAACATAAATGAGCGCACCGTCGTCTTTTGTGAATGGCGTGTGCTGGCTCAGATGAGGGCTACGCAACCACGAACCTTTTGGGTAGCTACCGTGCTCATCGTGAAACGTGCCCTCTAAAACAAAGATCTCTTCGCCACCCCAGTGTTGATGCGTGTTGAACTGGGTATTTGGCGCCCACTTTACTAATGCAACGTGTTCGCCTTCAAATTCGTGCAGCGACATAACGCTTAACCCGTCGACTAGGCCTTGTCGCCAAGACTCAGCATTGGTATCGATGACTTTTTGCGCAGCGTCGGCTTCGCTAAATTGGTGGAGCTTGACGAAAATGGTCGCACCTTCTTTACCAATTTTAGGTGTGTGTGAGCTGCCAATGGGGTTGCGCACATAACTGCCGGGGGGATAGTTCTGATGCTCATCTGCAAAAACACCATCCAAGACCAAAAACTCCTCACCACCAGAATGAAGGTGACTTGAGAACTCGCTAAAAGGCGCATATCGAACAATTGATGTCGCCCTTGCAACTTCGTCCCCAATTCTATCCAGCATCATGCGCTCGACACCCGGCATAGGAGAGTCAACCCAGCGATAGTCTGCTGGGCGAATAACAATGCGCTGCCCAAAGTTGGCATTAAGAAGAGTTGTCATAGGGGCCTCGCAGTGAAATTGACGTTTTTACAGGTCTAGGATAATGCAATCGGTAAAAGTTGCTTGCTGTAAAAATGGCAAGCTTGAGGTTCCGTGACTTTGCACGGCTCTTGAGAATGAAACCACTAATGTAGAAGCAAGCTAGTTTGCAATGTTGTATCCCCTATAAAATTAGAGGGTTACCACGCTTAGTTGTGGTTGAATTCCTAGTTTTCTATTTCTTTGCAAAATCACCAGATAGCGTATTTATGATCTTTTACTGGGTTGCTATTTGCAAGTTATGCGTGGCATTTGAAAATGATCCTCAATGCTCGGTCATTTTCTCTCGGCCTTGCAGCTTCTGAGCGCACAGATTGCCAGCTTAGGAATACGGAATTAGACGAGCAGTGCGCAAGGCTCTAGCGTCATTATAGCGGGCCTACAATGGCCGCATATATCAAGGCAGCTCATTACGGACGCCGCCTAGGCGGGCAAACAGCAAGAGCCAAGGTCAGTATATTCGCGTATTTCGTTTTTCTGGTTGGATGTGTAACTTGATGAAGGCAAGTCTTCCGAACTTTACCTGCGGCGGCTTTCCTTCACCCAAACCCTGCCTCCTAGGTATAAGGTGCTGAACACGGGAGTTTAGGAGCATGCTGGCGGTTAGCTTGTACTCGAATATTGGCGCTATCGAGGTGCTCGCGCTCACTTTGGTATGTGCTGGCGCGCGTAATTTACATTGCAATCTCCGACGAGCCGCAGTTAGCCCATGATAAATACCAATTCCGTGACGCATACCGGCTTGAGTTCTTGTAGTGGCGAGTTTCTCGACGCCAAGCTTGAGTCTTGTTTCCGAAGCTCAGTGCAAGCGCAGCATATTCGGCAGTTGCGAATTGCCTTGTTTGTGACGGCCGGCTTGTTCCTAGTGATGGGCTTGTTCGACTATCTGCTGCTGGGGCTTAGCGAGACCTTCCTTCGCCTTGTGGTGATCCGCGGCGTCGTGGCCTTGGCTTTTCTGGTTCTGGCGGTCGCCCTAGCGCGCCACCCACAGTTGCTCGTCAGCGATATACCGCTTAATGCTGCCTGCCTTTTACTGATTACGAGCCTTATACTTATTGTTCCTTTGCGTACCGAGATTATTGGGGCGCAGCTGACCCCCGCAGTGGCCGCGACCCTTGCTCTTTACCTCTTTATTCCCAATCGAATTCCCTGGGCGTTTGCATGCTGTGTGTATCTTAGCGCCGGCGTTTTGCTGGCTTTTTATTCGACTGGGCTTGTTGAGCTGCAAGGTATGGTGGGCGCGACCTTGGCACTTTTGTTGGCGAATGTTATCGGGCTATTGGCGTCCTTGCGTCTGAATCGTTTACAGCGGGAGCAGTTTACCTCCCTGCTCGCCGAGCGCGAGACTAATCAGCGCCTGCAGTTAGAGATCAAGGAGCGGCAGCGCCTAGAAGAAGAACTGCGCTATCTGGCGCAAACTGATGGTCTGACTGGGCTGAATAACCGCCGTTGGTTTTTTGAACTGGCAGAACGAGAGTTAAAACGCAGTCGACGCGACGGCACTCCACTTGGCTTTTGCATGATTGACCTCGATAAGTTCAAAGCCATCAACGACAAGATGGGGCACACCGCGGGCGATAAAATACTGGCCACCGTGGCGGCGCTGTGTCGTGAAGAGTTGCGGGATACGGACATTATAGGTCGTTATGGCGGGGAGGAATTTGTGATCGCCCTGCCAGAGTCCGGCCCGGCCGATACCTATAAAGTCGTCGAGCGCTTGCGAGCGCGCATTGAGCAGTACCAATTCCCGAAAGAGTTCGTCGATCGGAACCTGACGGTTACGGTGGGTATGGCGCAGGTGGCGCCGGGCGAAACAACCTTGGCACCCGTCTTGGCCCGTGCCGACCAAGCGCTGTATGTGGGTAAGCGCCGCGGGCGCAACATCGTCATTGTCGATGCACACTGCTCAAAAGAAGCTGTGTTGAATTAGCTCTACATCACATTCCCCCAAACCCAATCGCCGCTGCACGCTCACCCTGTAAGACAAAGCGATGCCTGTTCCCTTTTTCTATACTGCTATTTCTCGGCATTGCAAAACTATTGGCTCTAGCGAGGTATATCTGATTGTGCATTGCTACGTCTTAGCATAGCGGGCTAGCCGAGGGTCTCTAACCCTCAGCTCTCGGCAAACATTTTCAAGCGCCCGCTTTTCACCCAATAGCAGAATACCTAGTCGCAATTCATATTGTAGGCTTTAGTTGAGGGTTGTAAGGGTGGGCGTGACCCCAAAGTGATATTGGCTCGTAAGGGCTAGGCTTTTATAGATTGCTTTAGTTACCCTGTGTGCCCACGTATCGCGGCCTACTTTGCAGATACGGCGCCAGAATCCAAGAAATCGATCATGTTCTGATGAAAACTTCCATTCTGATGCGCAATTGCAAATAAGACCTCCATTCTCAAAAGCAATGCGATTCACTACCTTAGCATCTTACCTTACCGGCTTATTTAGTTAAGTGCCTATTAGTTAGGTGCCTATTGATTAGGTGCTTAAGTATTTGCTATGCTGCCGCAATGAAAAATACCAATGCGCTCAACTCTGCAACCTACATACTGGCTGAATCTTCTAGGCTAGTCCGCGAAGATTTTCGTCGTCGCGCCCAGCATATGAATCTCACTCAGCCCCAGTGGCGAACCTTATTAATTCTGTCGCGAGCGCCGGGAATTAATCAGGCCTGTTTGGCGAGCCATTTAGAGGTTAGCCCCGTTACGGTTACCCAAAGTGTTGACCGTTTAGTAAAGGCGGGATTGGTGCTGCGCGAGCGGCCTGAAAATGATCGGCGCTCTTTAAATTTATTTTTGACTGACGATGCTCAGCCCTTGTTGGCGGAACTTAATATTATTGCCGAGCAAACGCGAGAGGCCGTTTTAGCTGGTTTTAATGCTGCCGAGCGCAAACAGTTAGAGCTGATGTTATTGCGTGTAAAACAGAACTTAAGTGACTCGGCGGTGGCAATGGATACTGCGCTGCAGGCCGTTTCGGAGGAAAAGCTAGCATGAGTAATCAGCATAATATTGATGTCAGCGCTGCAAGTAACGCTGAGTACGAGGCTAAAGCCATACAGCGCACGCGTTTGCGTCGGCGATTATTTCTGCTGGTTCCTGTCGTGGTGGTTTGCTTGGGCGCTTATATATTTGTTGTTGGCGGCCGCTATATCAGTACTGAAAATGCGTATATCAAAGCCGATGTGGTTAATGTTGGCGCTGAGATTAGCGGTAATATTGCGCTTATTCAGGTTAAAGAAAATCAAGTTGTTAACGCGGGCGATGTTCTGCTGCAGATCAATTCGCAAGTTTTTGAGGCAGAGCTACACGATGCCCAAGCCGAGCTAGAGCAGGCCTATATGCAAATAGCGTCTTTGCGAGCGACCTATGTACAAAAACAAGCGGCGCTAGCTGCCGCGCAAGACGATCTTGATTTTGCCATTAAACAACAGCGCCGCATTGAAGATTTACACAATAAGGGCGTTGCCTCTGGGGTGTCCTTAGATCAGGTGCAGCGCGACCTAAGCGTTGCCCGTAATACCGTAAATAAGCTAGAGAGCGAGCGTGCAGAAACCTTGGCTAAGCTCGGTGGTCGGTTTGACATTGACCAGCAGCGCCATCCCGAAGTGTTGGCGGCCGCGGCGAAAGTAGAAAAGGCGCAGCTCAATCTTGAACACTGCATTTTACGTGCGCCTATTGATGGCGTGGTCTCTAAGGTGCCCCAGCGGGGCCAATATGCGATGCCAGGGCTGCCTATTATTAGTGTGGTTGCCAATACCAATACGTGGATAGAGGCTAATTTTAAAGAAGATCAGTTGGCGAAACTGGCCCCAGGCTCAAAAGTTGAAGTGGAAATAGATGCTTATCCCAATGAGCGCTGGACGGCGACCGTACACAGTATTTCACCGGCAACTGGCGCGGAGTTTGCCTTGCTGCCGCCGCAAAATGCTACGGGCAATTGGGTGAAAATTGTACAGCGCCTGCCGGTAAGGCTCACCATTCATCATCACGAAAATGAATCGGTGCTGCGGGCCGGCTTAAGCGCCAATGTTCATGTTGATACCGGCGTGCCACCGCGTTTGCAGAAGTTGCTCAGTATGTTGGGAGCGAAACAATCTGCTGCTCATCCGAAAACCGACGCAGCAGTCGTCGCTAGCCATTTGTGAGTTCCCTGGCTAACAGCAGCGCAGTGGGGCGGGGCGCAATTCGCTCCACAGCCTTGATTGCCTTTGGCACCCTTACTGCTACGATGATGCAGGCATTGGATACCACCATTGCTAATGTGGCGCTGCCGCATATGCAGGGCAGCTTGTCGGCGTCGCAAGAACAAGTGGCGTGGGTGCTAACCTCGTATATTGTTGCCGCAGCTATTGCCACAACCCCAACGGGTTATCTTGCTAATCGCTACGGCGTAAAGCCGGTATTTTTGGTCGCGATTGCCGGTTTTACGATAGCTTCTATGCTGTGTGGTATTGCATCAAGCCTGAGCGAAATTGTATTTTTTAGGCTGCTGCAAGGCATGTTTGGCGCGGCATTGGTGCCCTTGTCGCAAACCACATTGTTAGATACCTACCCACCAGAAAAGCAGGGTTCGGCAATGGCCGCTTGGGGCATGGGGGTTATGATTGGGCCAATTATAGGCCCTGCACTAGGCGGTTGGTTAACCGAAAACTACAGCTGGCGCTGGGTTTTTTATATTAATTTACCTATTGGTGTGGCGGCATTTTGGGCTTTAAAAACCGCGTTACCAGACACCAAGGTACGCAACAATAACCCAATGGATTTTACCGGCTTTGCCTTTCTCAGTATTGCTATTGCGTCGCTGCAATTAATGCTAGATCGCGGCCAGAGTTTAGATTGGTTTCAGTCTAAAGAAATAATGCTGGAGTGCTTCTTAGCCATAACCGCTTTTTATCTGTTTACTAGCCATACCCTGACCACCGATAAGCCCTTTATTTCGCCAGAGCTATTTAAAGACCGTAATCTGGTGGGTGGTCTGATTCTTATTGCCATGCTGGGTATTGTATTGTTCTCTACCTTTGCGCTATTGCCGCCATTTTTACAAAACTTGCAGGGTTATTCGGTTGTGACCGCGGGGGTTATTATGGCACCTCGTGGTGTGGGTACCATGATTGCCATGCAAATCTCTGGGCGCATTATTAACCGTATGGACACCCGCATCCCAATTTTAGCGGGCATGTTATTATTGGCTTATTCGCTACATTGGATGTCGACCTTTAGCCCCGACGTTGGCCTTATGGATATTGTATTGAGCGGGGTTATTCAGGGTTTGGGGCTTGGCTTTATTTTTGTGCCCTTGTCGGCGGCAACGTTTTCAACCTTGGCGCCCCAATATCGCGGCGATGGCACGGCCTTATATAGCTTGTTAAGGAACGTCGGCAGCAGTGCAGGTATTGCGCTGGCCTTCGCTTATCAAGATTACGGTACCAAGATGGCGCATTCCGTTTTGGTTGAAAATATAAACCCGTATAACCCCGCGGTGATCGAGTATCTCAATTCGTCTACCGGCTTATTGGGCATTAGCAGCCTTATGCAAATAGAAGGAGAAATTCAACGCCAAGCGGCGGTGATTGGTATGCTGGGTAATTTCCATTACATGGCTTACGGGGTGATGTTTGCGATTCCGTTTTTGCTCTTGCTACGCCCAGGAAAAGCCGATGATAGCCTAGAATCTGCGGTGATGGATTAGCGCTTCTACGGTAAAATAAGCCTTAAAATGGCCACCATACACTCGGTATTTTGCCTTGCTTTAGTAAGGACGCCACATCCATCCCCACAGCCACGCCAGCGTGAACAAAGAATCCACCCCAAATCGACGCCGAGCGCAGGGCTAAAATACCAAGGAATAAACCAAATAATATGGCGCCTGCCGCCTCTGGCCACAGCTTTGGAAAGTGAATCATGAGGTAGGGAATACACATAATCCATACTGCGTTGGCGCCAACGGCGGGGCGCAAAGCCTGTAAGAAAAATCCCCTAAAGAAAAACTCCAGGCAAATAAACTGGGTAAGGTAGAGTAATTCCCAAGCGATAAAATCAAACCAGCTGCGTCCGGCCATGCGATAAAACGGGTAGTGCGCTACAAAGTCGCGGCTACTTGCGGCAATTACAATAAAAATCAGTATGGGGGAGAGCAGTAACGCGTAGCCACGCCAGTGCTGAGTGGTGGTGTTCCAGCGCCAGCCCATGTCGGCGATTGGCGTGCGAATAAATTTCTTAATGACGAGCGCGGGTAGCGCCACGTAACCAACAATATGCCAAGTCGTCCACCACACATAGATAATCAAATCGGCGAAGCCGGTTTGTCGCAGGACTTGGTAGAAGTAGTGATAAGGCTTGCCCATAAGCTCACTTATTAACTGTAGTAAGCTTAGTAAGACCGAGGAGTATTTGAGGTAATGAATGAGCAGGAGGCAGACAGCAACACAGGCTAAAACGATAAATACCCGGCGCAGGGCTTGGGGACGAGTTAGGCTGTAGCTGGGCGCACTCGCGTCGATTTCATCTAATGCGCTTAGAATTTGCTTAGGGTGCGTTGTTTTGGCGAGATGGGCCGCGCCAGTTCTGATACGATTTATCATTGATTCTCTCTCGGCGCGCCTAGCCGCCCAAATGAAGAATAAAACGAGACTACTATGTTAAATCCCGTATTTTACCTTAAGCACCAATTAGAAACTGGCAGTGTATGCTGATATTCAGCCGCAGCGTCGCCAACTTAGTCTATGGCCTACTGAGCTTTGTGATAAGCCTTATTTTAGCGTGGCACTTACTCTTAGCCGCTAACTTCTTTTATGGATTTTGGCATGATCATATTGGGATTGCCGAAAATATTGCCGAAGTTGGCCCTAAGAACATCTATCGCAGTGGTTTTGCCGACACCAGTCGCGCAGAGCGCATCGATTTATTTGGCCAGATTTGCGAGGCTATAACCCATCAGGGCAAAGGCCTTGGCGATATAGGCTATACCACTGCTAACGGCAGCGTCACGCCATTACTTCACCAAGCCGAGATTATCCATTTACAAGATGTAGCTAATTTAATTAGCACCTTGCAGCAGGGGCAGCCGATTGTGCTCGCGCTATGGTTGCTCGTATTGGGCGTGTTTTACGTGAAATCGTGGCGGCTGCCCAGCTATAAGCAGCTCCTTGCCTTAAATGCGATCTGGTTACTCAGCGTTGGTATTCTGATATTTTCGGTGGGCTGGGTAGATGTATTTTACAAGCTGCACGTTTTAATCTTCCCCGAGGGGCATCAATGGTTTTTCTATTATCAGGAGTCTCTGATGTCGACCATGATGAAGGCTCCGGATCTATTTCTGTATATCGGCGTGAGCTTAGCTCTTGTTGCTGTTGCTATTTTTGCGGGACTACACCGCGTTTTAGGGCTGCTGCAGAGTAAGTTTAGAGTACAGGCTTAATGTAGGTTTGAAGTCGCTTAGCTTCGATTTGCTGCAAGGAGATTAGCGGCGCGGGTAAGCGCGCCGCTGTGGATTTATGCGGCTTGCTTTAGCACAGTGGCCAGCGGAGTGCTTGGCACCGATTTTTGCTTTTTACCTTTGAGCGCATAGCAATTGAGCCCAGCCATATGAATTTTACGCAGATAGGTTTCCCAGTTAATGGCACGGGCATCAACGGGAAATAGGGCTTCGTCGGCTGGCCCCATGCGCTTGGCTAGGTCGATAAGCTTGTTGTTGTGGAATATATATTCCGGCTCGGTGTAAAAAGAAAATATGGTAGACAGCGCAATAGCCGCATCAAGGTTACGCCGCGCTTTTATGCCGCGCTTCCAACCGAGCTTGGCGAGGGTTTGGCTGGCGATAAGCAACACAAAGCGCATACACAGGGTTATAGCATTAAATAGACGCTTATCTACTGCAATAAACGGCTTACGGGGGCGTCGCGCAAAGAGCTTGTCGTAACTCTCGTGGTTTTCTTTGGCTTCGGCCATGAGGTGGTCAATAAAGGCGCCTAGGCTGAGGGGGTTGTCTGAGCCACTACAGCATTGATAGACGTGGTGATTGCCCGGAGTTTTAAACTGCTCTGCGAGGGACAGCAATAGGCTGTTGGCGACTAAATCGGCTGGAATTACATCAATAATGCCGCTGCGTTTACCGGGAAAGAAGGTGACCTTTTCTTTGGCGTAGGCAAGCAAAATGGCATCGGCCACTTTTACGCCCTCGATCCAACCTGGAGAAGGTTCGCGCAGGGTGCTTTCAACAATGGATGGCCGCAATAGGGTCAGCGAGTAGCCGCGCAGTGATTTTAATAGCAGTTGTTCACCAAGCCACTTGGTAAACGTGTAGGTATCGTTCCAGCCACAGGCATTGGCTTCGCGAATGCCTAGATCAATCAGCTGCGCCTTTAATGCTTTACCCTCGTACTGCTTGTATAACGCGGCTATTTTTTCCTCCAGTTCCTCAATTAAATTGCCAACCTCAAAGTAGCCAGCTTTATGGCGAGGAATGTCGCCGCGCGCGGGTGTTACGATGGTTTCGTGGATATGGCCTTTATTAAAGCCATTCACATAGCACGTCGAGACCTGAATAACGGGGATATTGCCGGCCATATCCGACAGCTCAACAATATTGCGTAAACTGTGAGTGTTAATCGCCAGCGCGCGGTCTAGCTCTTCGCGGAAATTAACACTGGCGGCGCAGTTGACCACGGCGTCTAATTTGTCGGCAAGGGCGCGAAACTCTTGCCGGGGCAAGCCAAACTGATGCTCGCTTATTTCGCCGGTAATGCAGTGAATACGGTTGTTGCAGAAGTCGTTAAAGTACTCGGCTGAATTTAACTTGAGATGTTCAAAGACCGAGGAGCTAGCTATTTCATTGGCAAATCGACTGCCCGCATTGGCGTGCTTTTTACTCCCTCTAATTACCAAATACACGCCGCCAATATCAGGCACTGTGCGCATGATCTTTTCGAGCATTACCTTGCCAACAAAGCCGGTAGTTCCAGTAATTAGAATGTGCTTTCCCTTGAGGAGTTGCAATGTTTGGGAGACGCCTTTACTTTTTTCCATGAATGCTTGCCTCGTTGAACGCTGAAGTGCTGAGCTAATTGCTGTCACTGCAATTGGTGGAAGCTTCTATCAAATCTATACTAGCCGTAAACCTTGACCTAAATATGACACTGCTGGCCTTGCGTAGGTGAATGCATCAAGTGCGCCAAGTTTCAGCTGCGTAACTCGCTGTTATTTGGCCCGAGTATAGGTCTTTAGTATTAAGTATTTTTTTAAAAGGTGATGTTTTAGCGCCTATATACAAGGACGCCTTCAATACTGCTAAGGGCTGCTTGCACCACAGCTATGCAGTAGAACTATTTCGGTGCGTGCTCATGAGAAGGTTTATTCATCGCATAGTTCCCCGCGTAAATATTTAACAGTAAAAATCGTGTTCAGGCGGGATTAAGTTAACAGCGAACATACTGCAGCCATACTTAATCTGGAGCACCGCCATGAAATTACTATCAGCCCTAACACTCGCTTCTGTTGTTGTGATTCCTAGTATGGCCATTGCTGAGCACCGTGGCAGAAGTTCGTATCAAAGTGGGCCGAGCATGTACCTATTTGGCGGTGTCAGCGCCGTCGAACACGATTATAAATCCTCTGACTTCCGTTATAGCTTCGGTGATGGTTCATTAACGGATGTGAATTCAGATACTGAAACAACAGGTCTGCGCTTAGGTTTGGGGTTTGGCTTTAGCCCAGAGCTTGCGCTTGAGATGGGATTTGTAGATTTAGGCAACTTGACCGCCAGCGGTTTTTCCGACGGTTCGCAAGTATTGAACAATGGTTACACCGCCGGACGTGTTGATATGGATGGCGATGTAGACGGTGTTTTTCTCGGTGTTAAGGTTCACACCCCCGAGCGCGAAGCGATGGGTTTGTATGCGCGATTTGGGGTTTACGCCTGGGAGTTTGCTGGCACTGTGGAAGACAATAGTCGCAGCGGGAAGTTTTCCGTCGAGGGCACAGATCCATACATTGGTGTAGGCCTGCGCTTTGCGGTCGCCGAGAACGCCGACCTGCAAATAGGGTACGACCACTATGTGCTAGATGATGACGAGTCGGTCAATATGTCTGCGAACACCTTGTCGGCAGATTTGGTTTTACGTTTTTAATATTCTGCGCGGCAAAACACCGCGCAGAATATTTTCAATTGTTCACCTTTGGCAGCACTGGCAACAGCGCTGCCTTTTTTATTGTGTTTATGAACAAGAATTAATCTGCGTTAGCCCTTTGCTTCGTCATAATTGTCGCCCAAATGTTTGCTGTGACAGGACATTGTTTTAGCGGACCGGTATAGTATGGTCCATTGCGTATGTTATCGGAGAACACATGGCAGATTTAGCCTTTACTTTAAATGGGCAGCAGCAAACTTTAAGCATTGACGAGGGCACCCCCTTGCTGTGGGTGCTCCGCGATCATTTAGCTATGACCGGCACCAAGTTTGGTTGTGGTATGGGTTTGTGCGGCGCCTGCACTGTGCATTTGGATGGCAGTCCAATCCGCAGCTGCAGTTATCCTGCTCAGTATGTAAGCGGCCGCTCAATTACCACCATTGAGGGCTTGGCAGAGAGTGATGACGCTTTGCATCCCGTTCAACAGGCGTGGTTAGAGATGAATGTGCCTCAGTGCGGTTACTGCCAGTCTGGCCAAATCATGTCGGCGGTGGCGCTGCTGGCAAATAACAGCGCACCGACTGATGCTGATATCGACAGCGCGATGGCCGGTAATATCTGCCGCTGCGGTACGTATCCGCGCATTCGTAAAGCGATTCACCGCGCGGCGGAATTAAAGGGGGCTGTATCAAGCGCGGCGACTGTGGGAGTTCAGCATTACGACCCGGCAGCGGTCGTCTTAAACACCACTCATATTAGCGACGGGGAGATAGTGTAATGGCCATCTCACGACGTGCTTTTCTGAAAAGTAGTGCAGTAGTCGGTGGCGGTTTGGCCATTGGTTTTAACTTGAGTGGCTGTGCGAGGGCTCAGTATCCTCATTATTCCGCCGCAGATTTACAGCCCAATGCTTTTTTACAAGTGACCCCAAGCGGCGAAGTTATATTACAGCTCCACAAATCGGAGATGGGGCAGGGTGTCTACACCGGTATGGCAACCATGGCAGCAGAAGAGCTGAATATGGACCCGGCCCTTATAACTGTTCAGCAGGCGGAGTTTCATCCTGATTTTCGTGACCCTGAGTTTTATGTCATGATTACCGGCGGTAGCTCCTCAATTAAATTAAATTACGTGATTGTGCGAGAAGCTGCAGCCACCGTTGCCGCATTACTTAGGGCGGCGGCAGCCGAGCATTTTTCGCTGCCGGAATCGGCGCTGAACCTTAAAGACGGCAAGGCAGTACACGCCGGTGGCGAAGTGGGTTTTGCAGGTCTTATCGAAATTGCGCGGAGTCTGCCGAGTCCGAAACAGGTAACTCTCAAGTCACCACAAGATTTTCAGTATATTGGTCACTACAACAAACGCTTAGACGCACTCGCCAAAGTCACTGGTAAAGCGACTTTTGGTATAGATTTGCAGTATCCCGATGCGTTAACTGCTGTTTTACTGCGCTGCCCGCAATTTGGCGGCAAGGTGCAGAGCTTTGACGCTAGCCAAGCCTTGAGCAAATCTGGGGTGAAATTGGTAATAGAAGTAGATGGCGCGGTGGCGGTATTAGCCGACACCTACTGGCAAGCACGCCAAGCCGCCGCCACAGTGAAGTTAGTGTGGGGGGAGAGCCCTTTAGCCGGTATTAACAGTGATTCACTGCGAGCTGAGCGTCACCAACTGTTAGTGAGTGAAGACGGCAAAAACGTTGAAGAAAAGGGTGAGCGCAGCGCCGCCATTGGCGAGCGTTTTGATGCGGTGTACGACGTTCCCTATCTAGCCCACGCGACCATGGAACCAATGAACGCGCTTGCCGTTGCAACGGCAGAAGGCATTGAGGTTTGGACCGGCAACCAGTCGCCAGATATTGCCCTGTCAGAAATTGCCGACGCGACGGGCTTTAAACGTGAGCAAATTCGGATTCACAACCAAATGTTAGGTGGCGGCTTTGGGCGTCGAATTATGTCGGATTATTTGGTTGAGGCCGCCCGCATAGCCCAGCTGAGTGGCCGTCCGGTTAAGCTAGTATGGAGCCGCGAAGACGATATGCGTGGCGATTTTTACCGGCCTAATTCAACGGTCGCAATGGCAGCGACTATTGCCAACAATGAAGTCAGCAGCCTGCAAGCCAAAGTCGTTGCACCCAGCATTATCGGTGGCTTTGTTCAATTCGTGACTAATTCCATTTTGCCCCAGTGGCTTCCTAACGGATTACACAAGAAAATTGGCGGGCTCGCAGCCGACACCGACCCCGCCGCGAGCGAAGGCTTAGTACACTCAGATTACGAATTTCCGTATATGCGTACCGATTACGTGATGCAGAAGACCTCAATTCCAATCGGTTATTGGCGCTCGGTGGGTCATTCTCAAAACGCGTTCTTTATGGAGAGTTTCATTGACGAACTCGCCAATCGCACCGCTCAAGATCCCGTTATGTTTCGGCTGGCGCATTTAGCAAAAGACTCGCGCCGCCGCAAAGTTTTAGAGTTGGCTGCAGCCAAAGCTAATTGGGGTAAGCCACCTGCAGGGCAGTTTCAAGGTGTAGCCGTACACGAATCTTTTTCGACCGTGGTGGCACAGATCGTCAATGTGTCGGTTAGCGATTTCAAGATTAAGGTCCACAAAGTAGTTTGCGCGGTAGAGTGCGGCATGGCAATTAATCCCGACATAGTTATCATGCAAATGGAAAGTGGTATCGTATTTGGCCTAACTGCAGCCCTAAAAGGTGAAATCACCGTTGTGGACGGCGCGGTTCAGCAAAGTAATTTTCACGATTATGAAATACTACGCATGAACGAATCACCCGAAATTGAAGTGTATCGCGTCGACACCGCTGCCGCGCCAACCGGTGTCGGTGAACCCGGCGTGCCGCCTTTGGCGCCAGCTTTGGCCAATGCGGTGTTTGCTGCTACAGGTCAACGCCTGCGGCAATTACCACTTCGCCTAGCGTAATAGCGGTGTTGCTAACAGATGAATTGACCGTAAATATACTTGCTAAAATCTGTTAGCATAGCGCCGTATGTTATTGCTTTGGCTAATAAATTAATTTTGGATTTACTATGAGTCAGTCAGCTTCGGATATTTCCTACCCCTTCGCCGCGCCGCCAGAAAAAGGCCAGTGGCAAGAGGTTGCCAAGGGCGTGTACTGGTTGCAAATGGCCTTGCCTATGGCGCTAGACCATATCAACCTCTACGTGCTCGAAGATGACGCAGGCTGGTGGATAGTGGATACCGGCATGAAGTGGGGCGACACTCAAGAGCGCTGGGAATTGCTGTTTGCCGGCCCCATGGCGGGCAAACCAGTGTTGGGCGTCATTTGCACTCATATGCATCCAGACCATGTTGGTTTGGCTGGGTGGCTCTGCGAGCATTTGCAGGTACCGCTGTATATGAGCTTTCGAGAGTATTACAGCGCCCGCACTTTTAGCCAGCCCAGTACCGGCGAGCTGAGCTGGACTACCTCACAGTATTTTAGCCGCGCGGGCGTAAGTCAGGATCACCTCAATACCATGGCCAAAAAACACCGTGGTTTTGGCGCCGTTGTCGAGCCCATCCCCAGTGCGTACCGCCGTTTAGAAGATGGCCAAACTTTGCGCATAGGAGGTCGTGATTGGCTGGTAATGACCGGCGCCGGCCACTCCCCAGAGCATGTTTCGCTGTATTGCGAGGCGGATCGTTTAATGCTGTCTGGCGATCAGATTATTCCGCGCATCACCTCAAATGTGAGTGTGATGCCCTATGAGCCAGAAGATAATCCCTTAGCTGATTGGTTTACTGCGCTGCGCCGTTTTCGCGCTGAGCTGGCCGCAGACACTTTAGTTATGCCGGCCCATAACGCGCCGTTCTATGGTGTGCATGCGCGGTTAGATTATTTAATTGCCCACCACGAAGGCCACTTGGCCGCGCTTGAAAAGGTTTGTGTGGAGCCTAAGGTTGCGATTGATTTATTTAGCGTGTTGTTTGCGCGTAAAGTGGAAATGTCCCAACTTAGCTTGGCGCTTGGCGAAGCCATCGCGCATTTACATTATTTGTGTGCAGAAGGACGAATGGTGCGCGAGCTCAATGCCGACGGCTTATACCGCTTTCGCAGCATTGACCCGCAGAACTGCCCTTATAGCGGCGTGTACGAACCAGAAACTGGGCCAATGGAAGTCTAAATATGCAACAGGGCTTGTTTGGTGATGAGTCGGTGGCGCAGAACTGCATTTTTTGTAAAATTATTGCCGATAAAGCGCCGGCTCATATTTTATATCGCGACGAGCAGGTACTCAGCTTTTTAGACACATCGCCAGTGAGCCCTGGGCATAGCCTGATAATTCCCATTAATCATCACGACAATATTTTCACCCTGAGCGACGCAGAGTCGACGGCGGTGGCATTACACGCTAAACGGCTGGCGCCGGTTATTAAGCGCGTTACTGATTCCGATGGATTGGCTATTCATCAGCTTAATGGCCGCGCTGCTGGGCAAACCGTGTTTCACTATCATATGCACCTCATTCCCTGCCAACACGGCGCATCGAAAAGCATTCATGGCCGTCGGCTTGCAACGCAAAGTGCGCTCGCGGAACTGGCTGAGCGTATTCGCCAAGACTTAAGTAAATAAGCGCTTAGCCATGGCGATTCGAATTTTGTAGTGATCGATACAAATAGTGTGGGCTTGCGCAGCGTCACTCATGTGGCGCTGCGTGGAAGCTAAGCGATAAGCATTACGCCGGCAGTGAGGGTGCTGGCTCGGGCTCCAGCTCCGGCGCGGGCTCACTAGACTCTGGCGGTATAAAGCTAATCACCGTGTCGCCAGTTTGCAGTTTGCGAGGTTTTTGGCTCAACCATTCAAGTTTTCCGCTTTCCGGAATAATTGCCAGACGCACAGCGTCTTCAGGGAGTTTGGCGAGAAAATCCTTCTCGGTATAGGTATCGGTAATCACAGTTTTACGTATTACCCAGCCGCGAATCATTCGCGTCCATAACTCGGCAAAAGACACATTGCTAGAAAAGGCGGTAATACCTCGCCGCGTCTCTGCAACCACACGTTTATTGCGCTCATACCCACTATCAAAGGGCTGAAAGACGCGATGTCGGCCGAGGTGCGGCGCATAGTGATTACAGACCATGGAGTTGTAATGGTTGTTGCCGGTGGCCGCCAGCACCGTGTAAATATTGTCTAGGGCCATAGCCTCATCTGCCATCTCAGACAGAACTTCGCCAAACCAAGTGCTGACCCCTTGCTGTCGAGCAGACTGGAGGCGCCCCCATTCGGTGTCGGCTATAACAACGTCTTGACCAATTTTGGCTAGGGAGTTGGCTAATTCGACCGTCCACGGTGAGGCGCCCACAATGAGCACCCGACCTTTACCCGGCGAACCGAGTTTGAGTAGCTTGGTGAGCGGGCCCAATGAGAAACCGTGGGCGAGTATGGTCGCGAAGATCAGCATAAACACTGCCGGCACTAAATATTCGGCATCGCTAAAGCCAGCTTCGATCAGCGCAGGTGCAAAGGCCCCAGCCGATGCCGCAGCAACCACACCGCGCGGTGCGATCCAGGCAATTAACACTCGATCTTGCCAGCTACAATCGGTACGAATTGTGGCTAAAAATACCGCGAGTGGGCGAACCACGAAAACAAAGCCAAACACCATAGCAATCAGCTGCCAGTGAATGGCCTGAATTGAGGCCATGGTTAGTGATGCAGTGAGCACAACAAACAAAAACGACACCAGAATAATGGTGATGTACTCTTTAAAACGCCTCATTTCATCGAGGCTGCGCAGTCCCATATTGCCCATCACCACACCCATCAGGGTCGTGGATAGTAAGCCGGATTCGTGCTGAACTAGGTCCGAGAGTGCGTATACGGCAAGCACGGCCGCGATTATCGACGGCGCTTTAAGGTATTCAGGGATCCAACCTTGTCGAAAACAATGGCCTAGCGTATACGCAACACCGCCACCTAATACCGCCGAAACCGCCAACGCCAGACCGAGGCTCGCAGCAACCGACTGCAGGGCAGGGCCTTCGCCGGAATACAGCAAATACTGGTACACCAGCACTGCTAGTAAGACCCCAATAGGGTCATTAATAATACCTTCCCACTTTAAATAAGACGCCGTGCGCCGGTTGAGCTTGGCGTGTTTAAGCAGGGGCATTATCACGGTAGGGCCAGTTACCACCAATATAGCGCCAAGCAAGGCTGATACCGCCCAGCTCAGGCCGCCAACCCAGTGGGCCATGGCAATACCGATTATCCACGCCAGTAGTACCCCAACTGAGGTTAAGCGCCGAGTAACCTGCGCTGTTTCTCGCAATTCATGGAACTGAAGGTTAAGTCCGCCCTCGAAGAGGATTATTGCTACGAATAACGACGTTACCGCGCCAAGACCTGGGCCAAAGTCGAGGCTGGGTTGAATCCAGCCAGTGATTGGCCCGAGAACTAGGCCGCAAGCGGCGAGTAGCACAATGGCGGGTAAACGAAAGCGCCATGCCAACCATTGGCAAATAATGCCGGCGACCAAAATACTTACTAAAGCGGTGATCATTTTTTTATGTAATTCCTGATTTATTTGCGGTGCAAACGATGTCATGTCCAAGCCTGTAAAGTAAAGCTGGGAACTGGGTCAAATCAAATAAATCTATGTAAGTTATGATAGTTTCGCGCCATCATTAACAAATAAACCATCAATAATCAGGCGCACTTCTTAAAAGGGACGGGAAAAATGCTTAAGCTAGGATTGAACAACTCGGCAAAGTCTAGGAAAAGACGCTGGTGTTCAACGGCAAAGATCAAGGCTGCGAGTTTATGAGCTGTACTACAGGGAGTAGTAGCGGCAATCGGATGCGGCCAATTACAACAAGCACGTTTAAGTGGTTCACTAACAAGGCTTTGTTTGGCTTGTTAGTGCTGGGCTTAAGCGCTTGTGCCAGCCATGTAGAACAGAAACGCTTTGCGGAAGATGGGCAGCCCTCGGCCGTATTTAGTGGCATATACCGCAGTGGCGTTTTTGAAGAAGGCGAGGTGGTCTACGACGACGCAGCCAAATCCTCGTTCAAAGGTAAGTTTGATGATGCGGGCTACCCACGCCACGGCGAGTTGCGCCAGTCCTACCAAGATCGCAATGGCGATTGGTTGCAAATCAAGCTCAGCGGCGACTTCAGTTTAGCACCCGCGAGCCGCGAGCTTAATTTTGCGGGCAGCTTTATGGTTAGCGACGCCCAAGAGCGCACTGTTGCCAGCGCCGAGCAAAGTCATTGGCAGGCCAATTACAGCCAAGTTCATCCGTTGCAGGCGCCATCATTAATGCATATGGCTGGCAAAAACCAATACACCCAATATAGACGAGACATCAGCCCCGCAGCGCAGCCAAATGCCGCGGTTAAAATCCATCGCCCACTCGCGGGGCCTTTTCTGGTTGAGCTGAGCTACCAGCAAGGTTTGCCTAGGGGGATGGTGAAAATTTCCGCTAGGAATAAAGCTGGTGAGCGGTACGTGGTTGAGCGGCAATATTTCAATTACCAAATAGCCGAGCAGCCGGTACATTACTTCTACTATGAGCCAGGTAGCTTTACGCGCCTAGATATTCTCGGCGACTGCAAAAATAGACCTAATTTAACTGTGCCTCAGCAACTCTTGCAGGTTTACGCCTACGATTGCGATAAAGCGGTTTTTTACGCGCTAAGCGAAGATTTTCCAGCGTCGGTTATCGCCATTGCTGCTGCCGACCTTGATAATGGCGGCGCTTTCCAGCGGTTTACGCTTTATCACCACGGCGAGGTCAGCTACACCAATATTAGTGTGGATGCACTCTACGACGGGCAATGGTTGCGTCATGGTCCACATCGACAAATGCACTACGGTGACCTCAAATCTTTTACTCGCTATGAGCTTGGCGCCCCACTGGGCATAGGCATTAAAGTAGACGCCAAGGGCCCGCGCTACGTTCGCTTTGAAAATACCGCCTTAGAAACTGAGCTACTGCCAAGTGCTGAGCTATTCGATAAGTTAAATGGTCGCTACGAGTGGCAAATATCACGTTTAAACAGCCATTTCGACGGTTTACTCGTCGCCAGCATTGTTTCAGCTGAAGCGCTAAGCGAACTTAAGGCGAATCTATTGCAAGATTTAAATGAAACAGCGGGTATTGTTAAAGACGGCCAAGTACCCGGCTTAAGTGAGTTATGGCAGAGTTGGCAGCGGCAAAGTAGGGCGCGTATCGCCACCTGGGCGCTTCACCGTAATATCGCTACCGACAAGACTAAAACCGCAGCTGCCATGAAAAATGCGCTGCGAACCGATCTAGATAAATGGGTAGCGCAGAGCCGTAAACTTCTTCTGGAGGAGGCCCAGCGCCAGTGCGAGCACAGTGGACAAAGCTTTGACGAAGAGGTGTGGCAATGCGTAGTTCGACCAGATCCGGCGCTGGTTGCGGTCTGCGAGCAGTATCTGAGTAGCAGTCGATGCAGTGCAATGGCTGTTGACTTTAAGCGGCAGTAACAAGATCGGCGCCAGCGAGTTTTTTTCTAATATTGGGTTTCTCCTCGGCCATTAAGCACTACAATGGCTTAGTGATTAACCCTTCTTTTCGATACACAGGCAAATACCTTACATGTGGTTTAAAAATCTTCTCGTTTATCGTTTCACCAAGCCGTTCACCCTTACAGCAGATGAAGTTGATCAAAAATTAGCCGAAAAAGCCTTCACACCCTGTAATAGTCAAGATGTATCGAGCTACGGCTGGACCATGCCGCTAGGCAATCAAGGCAGCCAATTCGTACACAGCACCAATGGCTATATTATGATTTGCGGCCAAAAGCAGGACAAAATTCTGCCTGCGTCAGTCGTGAACGAGGTTTTAGCCGAGAAGCTCGAAGAAATAAAACTTCAGGAAGATCGCATTCCAGGCCGCAAAGAGCGCACCGATCTCAAAGAAGAGATTATTTTTTCGCTTATTCCTCGCGCATTTACTCGCTCAAGTAAAGTCTTCGCCTATATCGCGCCCGAAGAGGGCCTGCTGATTGTGAACGCCGGCTCCCACAACAAAGCCGAAGAATTACTAAACTATTTGCGCGAAACCATCGGCAGTCTGCCAATTATTCCGCTGAAGGCCAAAAACGTCGCTCAGCACGCCATGACCGAATGGTTGACGAATGGTAGTGCGCCACAAGGCTTTGAATTGGGTGGCGAGTGCGAGCTGCGCGACAAAGCCGACGACAGCGCGGTAATTCGCTGTAAAAATCAAAACCTGTGCTCAACTGAAATTAACAACCATATTCAGGCGGGCATGTTCGTTACCAAACTGGCACTTCGCTGGGTAGGGGACATTGAGTTCATCATCGACGATCAGCTCACCATTAAACGCCTGAGCTTTGGTGATCTAATCCAAGACAAATTGGGCGAAGTAGACGCCGACAGCGCCGCCGAACAGTTTGACGTTGATTTCGCGATAATGACGGGTGAGTTTGCTAAGTTCATTCCCGCGGTAGTTGGCGCTTTTGGTGGTGAAGATACCGCTGAGCAAGACCCAGTAATTTCTAGCGCGGCCTAAATAAATACGCCGCTGGTTCCGCATTAGCAGCGGGACAGGCTCAAAGCAAAAAAAAGGCCCGAGTCTTGTGACTCGGGCCTTTTTTGTAATGGCGGTGAGGGAGGGATTCGAACCCTCGAACAGTTTGACCCGTTACACGCTTTCCAGGCGTGCTCCTTCAGCCACTCGGACACCTCACCAAAATCGTTTTCTCTGCCATAGCTAGTAAATGTAGAGAAAGTCTCGCAAGCGCTTTTGACGGCGGGTTTTGAGGGCGGCTACTCTAACGAAGTTTCCTGTGAATGGCAATTGCGATTTTACTTGATTTACTTTGACGCTACTTTTTGGTGCAGCCAGCTTGATCCGCTTCACGCTGGTGCAGCACTTTACTAAGCGCTTGCCTTGATGCTCAGTGTTTACGCCCAGTAATGAACTGGAACACTTATTGCTGGCTCAAAATTACAGCGCCCGCTTTTGGATGCGGGCTAGCATTTGATAATTTAAGGGAATTTATGGTGTATTCTCCGGAAATGGTGACGCTGCTACAGCAATTGCGGTCTCGTATTTTCGCTGAGTTTGGGACGCGAATACGCTTGGCCGATCCTGAGTTGCTAACTGCCGTTGGCGAATTAGGCAAAAAAAGTCGAGATCCTTTTACCCGTAAAACAGTGATTGAGATTATGAAATTGGGCGGGATTCCGTTCCAAATAGAAGTGCAGGGCAGCGCTACTGCTGCGCCGAGCAGAGATCCCCAGTCGATAGAAATGACTTATCGCGGCGCTAAGATCCTGAGAGATAAAGCTAGTGACCCAAGCGCTGGGAATGCTTTGCCCGCAGACCGCCAGTCTCGACAAATGTACCGTGGTCAAGTGGTGTACAAGTAATCCTCCGATATAGATGAGCTGCGCGCCACTTGCAGCTCATGCTTCTAACTGCACTCTTCCTATCCCTAAAACATTAGCCTGCCCTAGGCGGCATCCGCTACTTGCCCAGTTTTCGGTGATCTGGCAGCTGAGCTATTGTTTATTTCTATAGCTGCAATTATTGCCTAAGCCTATTAACTTGGCGGCTTACTGCTTATCATTGTGGTTTTACTGAATGAATTCTGACGACTTATGACGATAAAGTGCTCAATCGTGCCGGTGACGGCGTATCAGCAAAATTGCTCAGTAATGGTCTGCGAGGAGACGGGTAAAGCCGCTATTTTTGACCCCGGCGGTGATATTGAAAATATTGAGGCTGCGATTGCGAATTTGGGCGGCACCCTTGACGTTATTTACTTAACCCACGGCCATATGGATCACTGCGCTGCGGCCGATGTGCTTCGCAAGAAATACGGAGTAGAGATTATTGGCCCCCAAAAAGAAGATGCTTTCTGGATCGATAAACTGCCAGAGTGGTGCAAAATGACAGGGTTTCCCCATGCCGATCCCTTCACGCCCGACCGCTGGTTGAATGACGAAGATAGCGTCAGTTTTGGCAAGCAAGAGTTACAGGTCAAATTTTGTCCTGGCCATACACCGGGTCATGTGATCTTCTTTCACGAGCAAGCGCGCTTAGCTATCGTTGGCGATGTATTGTTCCAAGGCTCGATTGGCCGAACAGATTTTCCACGGGGTGATTACGACACCTTAGTGGCCTCTATTCAAAACAAACTATGGCCACTAGGTGATGACGTTACCTTTATTCCAGGCCACGGACCAACCTCGACCTTTGGCCACGAGCGTGCGACCAACCCCTTTGTTGCCGATGGCAAATTTGCCTAAGTATAAATTTTCGACTGATACTAAATTTCGCGCCAGTAATGTAGCTAGGCGACAGACAGTCTTTTATGAGAATAGTGATTAAAATATGAGCGGTGAACTGACCCATTTTGACACCCAAGGTAATGCGCAAATGGTCGATGTGACCGACAAAGCCGTTACCCAGCGAGAAGCTAGAGCGGCGGGTACAGTGACAATGGCGCCAGAAACCCTCGCCTTGATCGCCAGCTGCGGCCATAAAAAGGGTGATGTACTGGCGGTTGCCCGAATTGCCGGAATTCAGGGGGCCAAGAAGTGCGCCGACCTTATTCCCTTGTGCCACCCATTAATGCTGTCTTCAGTGAAGGTGGAGTTCGCGCTTGATCATGACCGTAACGCCGTCGACATTATGGCGATCTGTAAGCTCGCAGGGCAGACTGGCGTGGAAATGGAAGCCCTGACGGCGGTGTCGGTGGCCGCGCTGACTATTTACGATATGTGCAAAGCGGTAGACAAGGCCATGGTGGTTTCTGATATACGTCTGTTGGCAAAGTCTGGCGGCCGCTCAGGTGATTGGCAGTTTGATACGGGTGCAGCGACGTGATTAGCGTTTTATTCTTTGCAAAATACCGCGAGCAATTGGGTACGGCAAAAATCTGTATTGAGAGCAGTGAACTCGGGGCTGAAAATTTAACGGTAGCTGAATTAAAAGCGCATTTGTCTCAGCGCGGCGACCTTTGGGCGACAGTATTAAATGCCGAGAACACCCTGTGCGCGGTTAACCAAGACATTGCAGATAGCGCGAAATTGCTAAGCGATGGTGATGAAGTCGCGTTTTACCCGCCAGTGACCGGAGGCTAGTATGCATAGTCTGGTGCAGGTCAGCGCCGATGATTTTGACGTTGGCGCTGAGTGCGACGCGCTGCGAGCGCATTCGCGGCGCAGCGGCGCGATAGCGCAGTTTGTGGGTGTTATGCGCGACAGCAATCAAGGTGACGATGTTTTAACGATGGAGTTGGAGCACTACCCAGGCATGACTGAGCGCCGGATTAGCGAGATTATTGAGCGTGCCGCAGCACGTTGGCCGCTATTTGCCGCTACGGTGATTCACCGGGTAGGGGTACTGCTTCCTCAAGATCAAATTGTATTTGTTGGTGTAAGTGCAGGCCATCGTCACGATGCCTTCCAAGCCTGTGAATTTATCATGGACTTTTTAAAAACCGAGGCGCCGTTTTGGAAAAAGGAGCGCACTCCAAGCGGTGAGCGCTGGGTAGACGCTCGCGACACTGATCAGCAGGCGTTAGCACGCTGGCAACTAGAGCTTTGATTTTGCGGCGCTTTGTTTGCCTTAGGGTCCAAGCATATTCGCTGTATATCAATAATGGCTGTGTATAATGCAGGCATAAAAAACTGGTAGAGCCGGACTCGGCCGCCATAATAATGAACATCGACAGGAAATAGTATGAGTCTTGATCCCCGTGAATTCCGAAATGCCCTAGGCCAGTTTCCGACCGGTGTATGTGTAATTAGCGCGAACCCCGAGGGTTACAAACCCTTTGGTATGACCGTAAACTCCTTTGCCTCGGTATCGCTAGATCCGGCCTTGGTATTGTGGAGTTTGCGTAATGATTCAGAATGCTTAGACGCCTTTAATAAGGCCAAAGCTTTTACGGTTAATGTCTTGGCTAGCGACCAAGTAGCACTGTCTAATTTGTATTCGCAAAAAAGTAACCACGATTTAGCCACCGACCATTATCGTATTGGCAAAAGCGGCGCACCAGTATTACGCGGCTGCGTGACCAGTTTTGAATGCGAGATGTGGGCGCGCTATGATGGTGGCGACCATATTATTGTGGTTGGCAAAGTAATTGAAATGGAAAGTAAGCTCGGTGCTAAACCATTGGCTTTTCACGCTGGCAAATATCGCGAATTACGCTGATAAAAGAGGAGTACGGAGGTTAATGAAATACTGTAGTGATTGCGGGGCTAAGTTAGTAGAACAAATTCCTGCAAATGATGACCGCCTCCGTTACGTCTGCCCGCAGTGCGAGATTATTCATTACCAAAACCCGAAAGTTGTGGTTGGCTGCCTACCTGTTGCCGGCGACAAAGTGCTGTTGTGTCGGCGCGCTATTGCCCCGCGTATGGGGTATTGGACTATTCCAGCGGGTTTTATGGAAAACGGTGAGACCATGCTAGCTGGCGCCCTGCGCGAAACCCGCGAAGAGGCTGCGGCCGAAGTGTGTGACGAGGTTTTATATCGGCTATTTGATATTCCCCATATCAATCAGGTTTACGTATTTTACCGAGCTAATTTAAACGGCGGTTTTGGTATTGGTCCAGAGAGCCTTGAGTCTGCTTTATTTAGCGAGGCTGATATTCCGTGGTCTGAGCTGGCGTTTCCGATTGTGACTGATGTTTTGACCGAATTCTTTGCCGACCGCAAAACCGGTGAGTATCCCGTGCGAGTCAGTACTCCGAGCCCGTTGTGGGCGAAACACGTGGGCTGGGAACCCGATACTGACAAAACGCTTTAGCGCTATTTTTCCTGATTACTTCTAGGCACATTTCTAAAATCCGGCTATGGTGATATTAAGCCGTCTGCATACAGTAATGCTTTTTACGCTTATAGATATGCCTTTTCAGGCCAATCATGAGCGGAAATAAGCACCATAATATGCCATGCACAGGAAGCGCACTATGGAATATGCTTATCACACCGTTGATGTCTTTACACCGACGCCATTTAATGGCGCTCAAATTAGCGTTTTCACCCAGGCCGAGGGTTTAAGCGACCGCCAAATGCAAATAATGGCGCGAGAAATTAACCACCCGGAAACCGTGTTTATACTACCCGGGCGCGACAATATCAGTGCAGAACTAAAGGTGTTTTCACCTCAATCCGAACGTGCGGTTGGCAGCCATAGCGTGGTGGCCGCTGCGCGGGCGCTGGTGCACAGCAAGGCGCTGCCGGTGGTAAGCCAAGACTGCACGGTACATTTTGCCCAGGGCAGTAAAATTTTTAATGTGGTGTTGTCGCAAACCGAAGGGCGCTTGCTTACCCAGCTGTCAATGAGCGTAAACTCCCAAATTGACCGCTACGTTCCCGACACCCAAGAACTGCAATCTGCGCTGGGCTTGGGGCCTAACGATATTGAAACCATAAAAGCTAAAACCTTATTTGTGAGCTGCGACTCGTCCTATTTAATAGTGCCGCTGCGATCCCTGGATGCGGTTTATCGCGCGCGTTTTAATTTGGAGGCGTGGTCGCGCAGCAGTGCCTCTTCAGCGCCGGTGAATGAGGTGCTGGTGTATTGCCGTGAAACAGAATCGCTGCAGACTGACTTTCATCTGCGTATACTGGGCGCGCATATTGCGCAGGACGAAAGTCCACCAGTGGGCGCTGCCATACCAGCGTTTGTAGCAAGCTTGTGTGAGACCCGTGGTTTGGCTGACGGCACTCACGCACTCTGGCTTGAACGTGGGCGTAAAGCTGAGCGCCAAAGTATCTTAAAAGTAGAGTTTGTTAAGAAAGCGACGGCGGCCATGGTCGTCAGGGTAGGCGGCGATGCAGTATTAATAGCCAGCGGCAGCATGCACGCCCCTGAAAACATATCATAAGCTTTGTCTGCTAGGCCCGCGCACATAAAAACGTGCGGCCTTGGTATTATACAAGGCCGGAATCATCATTAAATGGATCAGCAACTTTTACTCATCTTTTCAGGCATTGCAGTATTTTCACTGTTTATGGGCCTGGTCTGCGGCGGTTATTTTCAACGCCGCTTAAATAGTGTGCAACTCGATAATATGCAGCGGGAGATTCAGGGCCTGCTGCAAAACATAGAGCTGCAAAGCACCCAGCTTGTGAGCACCCAAACAAGCCTGCAAGACTGTCGCGAACAGCTGAGCCTGAGCCAGCGCGATGCTGCGGTTCACGCCGACCGCGCTACGCAACAAGCCGAGGCGCTGGCGAGTTGCCGCGCCACACTGACCGAGAGCGAAGCAAATAACAGCGAATTAAAATCTGAACTCGCCCGCCAGCAGAGTGCTTTTCAGCATTTAAAAACCGCTACCGCTGAACAAATTGCCTTGCTTAGCGACGCTAAAAAGCAATTGAGCGATCAATTTGAGCAACTGGCTAACCGCATTTTCGACGAGAAAAGCCAGCGCTTCCAAAGCCACAGCCGCGAGGCACTTGAACTGCAATTAAAGCCTTTTCGCGACCAGCTCAGCGAATTCCGGGGCCGCGTAGACCATATATACAGCGATGAAAATCGCGAGCGCGGTGAGCTTAAAGAGCAACTTAAAAATCTGCAGGAAATGAATCGCAATATCAGTAAAGAAGCCCAAAACCTCACTCGCGCACTAAAGGGCGACAATAAGGCGCAGGGCAACTGGGGTGAAGTGATATTAGAGCGGGTGCTTGAAGAGTCTGGGCTGCGCAAAGGGCACGAGTATTTAACCCAGCAAAGCTTTACCGACGATTCCGGCAAACGCCGTCAGCCCGATGTAATTGTGCGCCTGCCAGATGATAAAGATATTGTGATTGACGCTAAAGTCTCGCTAATCGCGTATGAGCGTTACTGTAGCAGTGAAGATGAAGCCGAACGGCAGGCTTTTTTGCGAGAGCACGCTCTGTCGGTTAAAGCCCATATTAACGGCTTAAGCACCAAGGGTTACGAGCATATTGAAGACCTGCGCACCCTCGATTTTGTGTTTATTTTTATACCAGTAGAAGCGGCATTTATGGCTGCCTTTGAGCATGATCCAGAACTATTCCGCAGCGCGTATGAGAAGAATATTATCGTTGTTGGCCCAACTACCTTACTGGCTACCTTGCGCACAGTGCAGAGTATTTGGCGCTATGAGCGGCAAAATCAAAACGCTGAGAAAATCGCAAAGGAAGCGGGAGCCTTACACGATCAGTTTGCCTTGGTTGTGCAGTCTCTTGAAGACATTGGCAAGCATTTAGATCGCGGCCGCGATGCCTTTGATAAAACCATGAGCCGGATGACGGTTGGCCGCGGCAATTTAGTGGGCCGCGTAAGTCGCCTTGAGGCGCTCGGCGCCAAGGTGAAAAAATCCCTGCCGGTGGCGCTGACCGATCGCGCTGATGTGGATTTTAGTATTGATACTGAAGACAGCAACGCCGAATAAGTAAACCATAGATAACGAACAAAGGAGAATTAACGTGGCTCTACCAAAAGTTGGCAATCTTGCTCCTGCTTTTACCCTAAATGATCAAGACGGAAATCCCGTTAGCCTAAAAGATTTTAAGGGCAAAAAGGGCGTGGTCTTGTATTTTTACCCGCGGGCATCGACCCCTGGCTGCACCCTCCAAGCCTGCGGTTTGCGGGATGTGCACGGCGAATTGGATAAGCTGGGGTATCAGGTGCTAGGCGTGAGCTTTGATCCAGTTGCTAAAATTAAAAAATTTCACGACAAGCAAGAGCTCAACTTTCCTTTACTGTCTGATGAAGATCACGCGATTATCGATAAATACGGCTGCTGGCAGCTTAAGAAATTTATGGGTAAGGAAAACATGGGTACCGTGAGAACTACTTTTATTATTGGCGAAGATGGTCGCTTACTAAAGATTATGGATAAATTTAAAACCAAATCTCACCACGAAACCCTTATGGAAGTATTGGCGGACTTATCACAGTAAGTTTTATGAAGAGCGAGGGCTGATCGTTTACTGAAGCAACTATGCGACCAGCCTGTCGCCAAAAATGTCAGATTTTTCCCACTTATTCTAAAGCATCATCCGCGCTTGCGTCGGCTCGGGATTCCGTTT
Source organism: Zhongshania guokunii (assembly GCF_040892635.1). Taxonomy (NCBI): domain Bacteria; kingdom Pseudomonadati; phylum Pseudomonadota; class Gammaproteobacteria; order Cellvibrionales; family Spongiibacteraceae; genus Zhongshania; species Zhongshania guokunii. The sequence goes on from NZ_JBFRYA010000014.1 coordinate 35,128, forward strand.
TGATCTGTTTTTGCAGGCGATAACTGTCTAGGTCTTTAGCGACCATATCCAAGCACAGCTTGAGCACCACGGCGTCGTCTAAAAAACCAGCGATGGGCACAAAGTCCGGCACGGCGTCCATGGGCATTAAAATATACAGCAGTGCGGTGGTGATAGAGCCCAGCGACCACCAAGGTACTTCCCGATACTCGCCTTTTACATAATCCTGCACCAAATTAAACAATGTGCCAACTTGGCTTAGGTAGGGCGCAAGCGAATCACTGTTCATCACTTTGTTGATTATGCGCTGGCGATTACTGAGCGCTTTTTGCAGGCTGGCGTCGTCGAGTTCAGCGGCGCCTTCATCGAGCACGTGTTTGGCGCGGTTTTTAGAAAAAAACAGCATGGCATATTACCTTGATGCAGTGTGTGTCTGATTCTACGTGTTAGGCACAAGCGGGTAAATCGTCGGCGCCGATCTGTGACAGCTAATTGCCGGTGAAGAAAAAATTAAACGTCGCGCTGGTGTTTTTGATAAGCTGGCGGCCGATTATTTTTGAGTAGAGGAGTTTCTCTGGTGCGTATCATTACCGCGAATACCAACGGCATTCGCTCGGCGGGCCGCAAAGGCTTTTTTGAGTGGCTGGCCAAGCAAGATGCCGACGTTGTCTGTATTCAGGAAACCAAAGCCCAGCGCGATCAACTAGAAGACCCGCTTTACCATCCTGAAGGCTATACCACGATTTACTGCGATGCGATCAAAAAGGGCTATAGCGGCACCGCAATGTACTGTAAAAAGCCGCCCAATGCGGTAACAACCGAATTAGGATGGGATCCCCTCGACAGCGAGGGCCGCTATATACGTGCCGATTACGACAATATCAGCGTAATTTCAATGTATTTGCCCTCTGGCTCAAGCGGCGACGAGGCACAGGCCCGCAAAGACATTTTCCTCGATAAGATCTACCCGCATTTTTTAGAGCTTAAAGCCAGCGGCCGCGAGCTGGTGATCTGCGCAGACTGGAATATTTGTCACAAAGAAATCGATTTAAAGAACTGGAAGGGCAATCAGAAAAACTCTGGTTTTCTGCCCCACGAGCGCGCATGGCTGGACAAGCTCTATGGCGAGGGCGGCTTTGTGGACGCCTTTAGAGAGATAAATCAAGAGGCGGTATATACGTGGTGGTCTAACCGCGGTCAGGCTTACGCCAACAACGTGGGGTGGCGTCTTGACTACCATGTGGTAACGCCGAGCTTGGTGCCCACCATTCGCGCTGCCGATGTTTATACTGACGAGCGTTTCTCAGATCACGCGCCGTTCACTATGGACTACGATTACTCGCTTTGAACCATGGCCTTGTGTACTATGGCAGGCGTATTTTTCTGTGCCGCCGGTTAATTACCAGCGGTATTTATCTTAAGTCTTAGTTTGATTGAGAAGGACGTGTAATGAGTTTTTTCATCTCGCAAGCCCATGCCCAAACTGCCGGCGCAGCAGGCGCGCCTCCTGGTGGCGAATTATTCCAGATAGGCTTCTTGGTATTAATGTTTGGTCTGTTTTACTTCATTGCTATTCGTCCTCAGCGCAAGCGTCAAAAAGAGCATGCTGCTATGGTTGCCGCGCTGGCCAAGGGCGACGAAGTCGTGACTACCAGTGGTATATTGGGCAAGGTCACTAAAATTGACGAAAGCTATGTGGTATTGAGCGTTACCGACAATGTTGAGCTGAAATTCCAGCGCTCTTCAATTCACGCAGTACTGCCTAAAGGCACTCTTAAAGCAATTTAAACATTGCCAGCGCTCTGCGGTCGCGGAGCGCTAATTTTACAGGTAACACTATGCCTGATGAATCGCAAAATCACGCTACCACCCCAAATCTAGCCAGTGCTATTCAGCCGCCACGGCTGCATTTAGCTCAGCTTCCAACGCCTTTGCAACTCCTTAGCCGCCTCAGTGAGCGCTTTAATGGCCCGCGAATTTGGGTTAAGCGCGACGACCTAAGTGGCAGCGTGCTGACGGGTAATAAGGTTCGCAAATTAGAATACAATCTCGCCCAAGCACTCGCCGAGGGCTGCGACACCGTTATTAGCTGCGGGGGCTTACAGTCTAATCACTGTCGCGCCACCGCGCTGCTTTGCGCGCAACTCGGCCTTAACTGTCATCTGCTATTGCGAGGCAGTGCGCCCGCCAGTGCCGATGGCAATTTATTGCTCGACCAATTGGCCGGTGCGCGCATTTCGTATTATCCGGCCAGCCAGTATCAGCGCGAGCTTGATGCCTTGCTGCTTGAAACCAAACAAAGCTATGCCAGCCAAGGCTGCAAGGTGTTTATTATTCCTACCGGGGCCTCTGATGCTATCGGGGTGTGGGGATATGTGCAGGCCTGCGCTGAATTGAAGCAAGACTTTGAGCATTGCGGCATCAATCCTCAGCATATTATTTGCGCCACTGGCTCAGGCGGCACCCAAGCCGGTCTTACCGCTGGCGTGTATGCTTATGGCATTAACGCCCAAGTGTGGGGGGTAAATGTGTGTGATGACGAGGCGTGGTTTGTTAATAAAGTGAATAGCGATCTTCGCGACTGGGATGCGCGCTATCAAACTGGCATAAAGCTTGAATCCCTATCGGTTAAGGTGATTGATGGCTACGTTGGTCCCGGTTACGCCCAAGCTGATACTGAGATTTTCCGCTGTATCGCCGACGCGGCTGCTACCGAAGGCTTAGTACTAGATCCGGTCTATACCGGCAAAGCCTTTTTCGGCATGTTAGATCAATTACAGCAAGGTCGCTTTGGCAGCGGTGGCGATATCGTGTTCATCCACACGGGTGGGGTTTACGGTTTGTTTCCCCAACGTAGCCATTTTGATTTTTTAAATCACTAAAGCTTATTCGCAGTAGATAGTCATATTATTAAGGAAATGAAATGGAGCAGATAAGCACAATAGTCGGTGCAGTAAACGGCGTGGTATGGGGGCCATTAATGTTGGTACTCATTCTTGGTACCGGCGCTTATCTAATGGTGGGCTTGGGTCTGATGCCGCTTCGGCAAATTGGCACTGCATTTCGCTTACTGCTTGCCGGTCGTAAAGACTCCGGAGAAGAGGGCGAAATAAGCTCCTTTCAAGCACTAATGACCTCGCTGTCGGCGACTATTGGCACCGGTAACATCGCCGGGGTCGCTACTGCAATTGCTTTAGGTGGGCCTGGCGCGCTGTTTTGGATGTGGTGTACGGCGTTAGTGGGCATGGCCACCAAATACGCAGAGGCAGTATGTGCCGTTCATTATCGCGAACAAGATAGTGAAGGTAATTTTAGCGGCGGACCAATGTATTACATTAAAAATGGTCTGGGTAAAAAATGGCAGTGGCTGGGAGGCTGTTTTGCCTTGTTTGGCGCCATTGCCGGCTTCGGCATTGGTAATACGGTGCAAGCTAACTCAGTCGCCGACGCGATGCAGGGCGCCTTTGGGGTGCCGATCTGGCTCAGTGCAGTGGTAATGTTTGTGGGTGTTGGCCTAGTAATCTTGGGCGGCGTAAAACGCATTGCCAGTGTAGCGGGTTATTTGGTGCCGATTATGGCCATCACCTACTTGAGTATTGGCGTTTTGGTTTTGCTTATGAACTTGTCGGCGCTACCCGGTGTGTTGAGCCTTATTTTGCATTCAGCGTTTAATGGCACGGCTGCGGTCGGTGGATTTGCCGGCGCAGGAATCGCAGCGGCTATTCGCTTTGGTGTTGCCCGCGGGGTATTTTCCAACGAAGCGGGCTTAGGCAGTGCGCCAATTGCTCACGCGGCGGCAAAAACCAACAGCCCAGTGCGCCAGGGCATGATCGCCATGCTCGGCACGTTTATAGACACCTTATTGGTGTGTTCAGTAACGGGCTTTGTGATTTTACTATCTGGAGAATGGCAAACAGGGGAGTCTGGCGCGGCCTTATCTACCGCTGCATTTGAATCGCAGATTCCCGGTGGTCATTATATTGTGGCCGCGGGTTTGGCAGTGTTTGCGTTTACCACGATGCTGGGCTGGTCTTACTACGGCGAGCGCTGTGTGGTGTATTTCTTTGGTGAGCGTGGCGTTATGCCATTTCGTGTCGCGTGGGTTTTAGCGATTCCCCTTGGCGCAATGGCAAATCTCGGGTTTATCTGGCTATTGGCAGACACCCTAAATGCTCTGATGGCTATCCCCAATTTAATCGCCTTGCTGCTGCTTAGCCCTGTAGTCTTTAAACTAACTAAGGCTGGACTGGCCGGCGTTAAAGCTGAAATTTAAACTATCTAATCTATTTTGAGAATCGTAGCGGCATTTATGGCCGCTATAAATAAATTCGATCTACTCGGCTAGTAATGCGGGTAAACAATTCATAGCTAATGGTACCGCAGTAGCGGCCTACTTCCGAGGCGGCAAGTCCCTCGCCCCATAGTGTTACCTCATCACCAACGGTGGTGTGGGGTAAATGGCTAACATCAATTGTCATTAAATCCATAGAAACTCTGCCTGCTACGCTCGCGCGCTGACCATTAACCAGCACCGGTGTGCCGTCAGGTGCATGGCGGGGGTAGCCGTCGGCGTAGCCCGCTGCAACAGTCGCAATACGGGCATTGGACTTAGCTTGCCAGCGGCGGTTGTAGCCCACACCATCACCCGGCGCAACATCTCGTAGCGCCAAAACCGTGGCCTTAAAGGTCATTACCGGCTTTAGCGCATTGGCGGCATGAAGCCGCTGGGTTGGGTCGTCGCCGTAGAGCATTATGCCAGGCCTTACCCAGTCGTGATGGCAGTTGGGGTGGCCGATGATTGCCGCTGAATTAGCCATGCTTAGTGGGTAAGGGCTGCCGCTTAAACTCGAACTGAGTTCGCTGAGCCTTAAACTTTGCTGCTCGGTTAGCGTGGGATCGAGGTCTTCGGCATCACTGAAATGACTCATGTGGTGAATGCTTGCGATATGGGGCTGAACGCACAAGAGCTGGTGGGCTTGGGCAAACTCCTCGGTCGACATGCCAAGGCGGTTCATGCCGACGTTCATTTTCAGCCAAACTGTTATTGGCCGAGGGAGGGGGCTGGCGGCAAGCAGTTTTGCAGACTCCAAGTCGTGTATAACCAAGTCTAGCCCATGGACGGAGCACGCTTGCAACACCGCGCCATCAACCGAGGTGCCGAGCTGCACAATACGAGCCTGAATATGCTTCTTGGTTAGCCTTGCGCGCAATTGCTGCGCCTCACTTAAGCGTGCTACGGCAAAGCCTTCGACCTGCTGATGAAGGCTTTCGGCAACCCAGCTCGCGCCGTGGCCATAGCCATTGGCTTTGACCATCGCTAGAATGGCAGCCTTTGGTGCTAGCCGCCTAACCATATTGGCATTGTGGCGCAGCGCCTCTCTACTGAGTTCAACCCATGTTGTTTTATGCATAACGACCAGCTCAAATCTTTGCTGAATTCTAGCGGTCTTAGGGTGCTGTTAATAGCGCGCTGGGGTTTTATATGCGCTTTTTTATTACTCTCTGCGCTGGTTCAGGCAGATTGCGAAAACAGTATTTATCCCAATAATGCGGAGCAAGATTTACTCGCCCAGCCTGCTGCGGCAAAGGAACTACTTCGCATCGCAAAGACCGAAGAAGCACCCTGCGCCATGGTGGCGCAAGACCTTGCCCAGTTGTATTTCTGGGGTGGCGCCGAGCTGAACCCAAATATCAATACCGCATACCGTTTTGCTGAACTTAGCCGAGCCGACGGCCACTGGCCTTATACACTCCGCTTTTTACGCAGTGTATTTGTGTTGTTGGCACTTGATAACAGCTACAGCCCTAATGAAGCCCTGCGGCAATTTCAGCGCGAAATTCATAGCGGCGATGCTTTGCGGCGAGATAAAGCACTCGCGGCACTCAATCAGTTAGCCGATTTACAGCCAAGATTACGCTTAACAAATCCCGTTTTTAGCAATAAAGAGCTTAGTGATCCGCTGCCGGCAACGGGTGCTGCCGTGGTGCTAGCCAATCATCAGGGGCTGTTACGGCTATTGATCGCAGATACTATGGGAGCGCCACAACTCGCGTGGACGAAAGCCTCTACACACTCAGAATTGTCAGCAGGGGAAGTGGGAGCGGCGCCTTTATTTTTTCAGCGCAGCCCAAGTTTACATGCCACTGGTGCAGAAGACAGTCGCCAACAACTGTGGTGGCCGCCGCAAACCTCCCCGCAAACCGGTATTTTAATCAGTCGTTTTCGGCAGCGCGATGGCAGCCTTTACGAATCTCGCTGCACCGCAAGTCAGCTAAGTGCTGCGTGGCTCCTGTCGGCGGCGCACTGTCTCTATGCAGCTGACGGTTCACAGCTTTTGCTAAGTTTGAATTATATTGCCAGACCGCTGCTGGCATCAGCGCAGACGGCAGTCCCGATTTCAGCGGCTTGGCAGCATAAAACCCACCGCATGGAGGATCTTCAGTTAGGAAATGTTGGCCGCTACAGCGGCTCTGATATAGCCGTGTATAAATTGCAGCGTCCAGTTTCCAGCGGCAATATACCGAACGTGATATTAGCCGCGCCAAGCCTGCGGCAAGGCGAAACCTGGGTAGCCAGCTTTGCCTATCCCAGTGATAAAGTACGCAATAGCTTGTGGGCCTCGCGTTGCAGAGCAATGCTTTGGCAGCGCGGTGAATTGAATTTGAGCGATGTCTACGCATTGGATTGTTTTAGCTATGCGGGGCAGAGCGGGGCGGCGCTGTTACAAGAAAATACCGAAAAATTAAACGCGCCGCTGCAAATAGTGGGGATATTGTCGTCGCGAATATCGAACGATGAAATAAATCAGCCGGTGTTTGCGGCCTTAAATAGCCGCTTGATCGCAGACATACACCGCCTTATTGCAGCGCAGAGCAGTGAAGTTAAAGACTTTAAAGAGGTGGCGATAGGTCTTTCCCTCGCCGAGTCACCTTAAGCACTGTTGCCTTAGGGCACGCATATTGTATAGTGATGCGGTTACCCTTAGAAATACGGTTATGCCCAAAGGTCTAGAGAATAAGCTTGTCGTTGCGATCTCATCCAGAGCACTTTTTGATCTGGACGAGAGTCATCGCGTTTATGAAGCCGAAGGTTTGGCTGCCTATCAAAAATACCAAATAGAGCACGAAGACGAGATACTCGCCCATGGCGAGGCCTTTGGTATTGTCGAACGTTTACTGCAACTCAACGATTATTTAGACGACGCCAAGGTCGAGGTTATTCTGTTGTCGCGCAATTCGGCAGATACCGGCTTGCGGGTGTTTAACTCGATTAAGCATTACGGTTTGAATATCAGCCGAGCCGCGTTTAGTGGCGGCGAGAGCCCTTACCGCTATGTGTCGGCGTTTGGCTGCCACCTGTTTTTGTCTACCAATGCTGAAGATGTGCGCCGCGCACTCGATAGTGGCGTTGCGGCTGCAACCTTGCTGCCCAGATCGAAAAAAGCGACTCAGCAGAGCAAGCGTGAATTGCGCTTCGCCTTTGATGGCGATGCAGTGATTTTTTCCGACGAAGCAGAGCAAGTATTTAAGCGTGACGGGCTGGATGCATTTACTGCAAGTGAAGTTGCCGCGGCCAATACCCCTTTGAGCGGAGGGCCATTTAAAGCCTTCTTGGCAGCGCTAAACACTTTACAGTCTGAGTTTCCAGACAATGCACCGCCAATACGTATTGCCCTAGTAACTGCGCGTTCGGCGCCTGCCCACGAGCGGGTGATCAGAACCTTGCGCGAGTGGAATATTCGCATAGACGAGTCACTATTCCTTGGCGGTTTAGAAAAGGGGGAGTTTTTGGCTGCTTACGGCGCAGATGTGTTTTTTGATGATCAACCCGGCCACTGCGAATCAGCTAAAGAGCATGTTTCTACTGGCCATGTTCCCCATGGCATTGCCAATCTCATTGAAAAATAGCAGGCGCGGTATAACGATACAATTAATTACAATAATCAAGCAGGCTATCTATTTTTGGCTCACGTTGTTTTACAGGAGTTGTCGGTATGAAGTTGCAGCAATTGCGCTATATTTGGGAGGTTGCCCACCACGAGATGAATGTGTCTGCAACCGCGCAAAGTTTGTTTACTTCGCAGCCCGGCATTAGCAAGCAAATTCGAATGTTGGAAGATGAGTTGGGTGTCGAGATCTTTGCCCGTAACGGCAAGCACCTTACTCGTATTACACCTGCTGGTGAGGCGATATTAAAAACTGCAGGCGAAATTCTCTATAAAACTGAAAGCATTAAACATATTGCCCAAGAGTTTAAAAACCCGCAAAAAGGCAGTTTATCAATAGCCACCACTCACACCCAGGCTCGCTATGCTCTGCCTAAAGTGATTAAAACCTTTATCGACCGCTACCCCGATGTTTCTCTACATATGCATCAGGGCACACCGATGCAGATCTCGGAGCTTGCCGCCAATTTTGGGGTCGACTTTGCCATTGCCACCGAAGCCCTAGAGCTGTTCAGCGATTTAATTATGATGCCGTGCTATCGCTGGAACCGAACCATTTTAGTCCCCAAAGACCATCCCCTAGCGGCGATAAAGAACCTGAGCATTGAAGATGTCGCTCTACATCCTATCGTTACCTATGTATTTGGCTTCACCGGTCGCTCCAAATTAGATGAAGCATTCTTGAACAAGGGCCTAGAGCCGCGCGTGGTATTCACCGCCACCGACGCCGATGTAATCAAAACCTATGTCCGTCTCGGCCTCGGTATCGGCATTGTAGCCGAAATGGCTTACGACCCCGTTACCGACGGCGACCTAGTAGCGCTGGATGCCAGCCATCTATTTGAACCTAGCGTAACCAAAGTGGGCTTCCGTCGCGGCACCTATATGCGTAAGTTTATGTACGATTTTGTCGAGTTATTTGCTCCGCATCTAACCCCAGAGCTCGTAGACAAAGCCTATCAATGCCACACCAAGCAGGAATTGGACGAATTGTTTGCGGATATTAAGTTGCCAATGTATTGACGGGTGCGCGCTATGCTTGACGGGAGACGGAAGACGCTAAGTCAAAAGCGAGCCCTCGCATTCGAATGGCGGAGTGCCGTAGTGAATTTTAGTCATGCTTGTGAATATAAGCACCGAAATAAGCGCAGCGCATGCAGTTAAGCGTCTCCCATCTCCCGTCAAGCATCCTGCGAGTTTGTTGCTTTATTAAGCCCGAGCCGTTAAATTGACGCGTTTTTTTCTGCGCCTTGCGCATTTTTTAATTTATTTAGGAGTAGTGTTGTGGAAATCGCCTGTCTTGACCTGGAAGGGGTGTTGATTCCTGAAATCTGGATTGATTTCGCTGAGCGCACCGGTATTGAGGCCTTGAAGGCAACCACGCGAGACGTTCCCGACTACGATGTGCTGATGCAGCAGCGTTTGCGTCTGCTCGAAGAAAATGGCTTGGGCCTGCCCGATATTCAGGCAGTAATCGCCGATATGGAGCCTATGGAAGGTGCGCGGGAGTTTTTAGACTGGCTTCGCGAGCGTTTTCAGGTAGTAATTCTATCCGATACCTTTTATGAATTTGCCGCGCCATTAATGAAGCAATTGGGCTGGCCAACCTTGTTGTGCCATAAGCTGGAAACCGACAGCTTGGGCAAGGTAGTGGATTACAAAATTCGTCAGGTGAATCCAAAGCGCCAAGCAGTACTGGCCTTGAAAACCCTGTACTACCGCATTATTGCCGCCGGTGATTCATACAACGACACCACCATGCTGGCCGAAGCCGACGCTGGTATTTTGTTTAAAGCCCCAGCCAATGTAATTAATGAGTTTCCGCAGTTCCCTGCAGTACACGATTACGAAGCGCTCAAATTAGAGTTTATTAAAGCTTCATCGCGTAATTTAAGCCTGTAAGGCTTAGCTCGCCGACATTAGCCAGCCCTAAAGGTTAGCAAGCGTCTCCAGCAGCTTGCTAATCTTGGTTTCCGTTTCAACAAACTCCTCTTCTAGCTGCGAATCAGCCACAATCCCGCCGCCTGCCCAAGCACTTATTTGTTGCTCATGACAGACAAAGCTACGAATAGCGATATTGCTGTCCATTTTGCCCTCAGCGCCAAGGTAGAAAATACTGCCGCAATAAGCTGAGCGTCGGTGGGGCTCTATCTCTCTAATAATCTCCATTGCCCGCTGTTTGGGCGCACCGGTTATTGACCCCCCAGGAAAGCAGGCCAGCAGCGCGCCAAACTCACTCTGGTTGTCACGTAAATACCCAGAGACTGTGCTAACCAAGTGATGCACCGTGCGAAAGCTCTGCAGTTCACACAATGACTCGGTCACGACAGAATCAGGTCGGCAACTCTTGCTGAAGTCATTGCGGAGTAAATCCACAATCATAATATTCTCAGCTCGGTTCTTGGCGCTGCTTAGCAGCGCAGTGGCGAGTGCTTGATCTTCGCTGGGGTCGTTGCTGCGTGCGGCGGTACCTTTAATAGGTTGGGTTTGCAGTTTGCGCTCGACAGCGGAAAGCAAGCGCTCAGGAGAAAGGCACAAAATTTGACTGGGGCCGAGATCCATATAAGCAGAAAAAGGTGCCGCGGCTACCTCGCGCAATTGTAAGTAGGCCGCCCAGGGCTCGCCGCTATAGTTGGCGCTAAACTCACGAGTCAAATTGATTTGATAGCAATCCCCAGCGTCGATATAGGTTTTGACCTTACTGAATGCCCTCGCGTAATCGTCTCGCCCTAAAGAACTGGTAAAGGGCGTGGTGAGCTTGAAATTGGGTTCTTCGACATCAAGCTGGGGCCCGGTTAACAGAAATTGGAGTTGCTGGATTTTCGCCTCGGCTACCGACGCTTGCGCAACCAGCTCGCAGCGCTGGTGCTGGTGATCGACAATTACTGCCCAAGGATAAATACCGATGTGAAGCAGGGGTAAGTCACTGCTGATCGCACTCAGACCTGCTTGAGCCTGCTCGCCGAAATCGTAGCTAAGATAACCTATCGCGCCGCCAGTAAAGGGTAGGTCGCTGGCGCCGATATAGCGTTTGCTAATATCAGAAAGCTCGTTTTCAATATTAAGTAATTGCTTTTTAATATCATCGCAACTATTTGTTAATAAAGAAATAGTTTTTATAGGGTCTGCCGTAATCACATCCCAGTGACCGCGCTCGCCATGCGCGGCAGCACTGTCGAGATAAACCGCCAACGGCAATTTTTTGAGGGCCGAATACACCCAGCTAGAGTCTAGGGTATAGGGCAGGGCGATGCGGCGAAGGCTGGCCATGAAGTGTTGCTCGGAAGTGAACCAAAACTGCGGATAGCGACCAATTTTACGTGCTATGAGGCTGAAAAATCTAGCGTTTTATCACCACGCCGAAAGCCCTCAGCAGGGTCGTTCAGATTGACAGAGCGACCTGTTCCCAGTAATGTTAGCCGCCGCTTTGAGAAACACCAAGCCGTCGATGCACCATACAGAACGGTTAGTTCTCATTTATCCGCACCTCAATATGTCTGCTGGCGTAAGACCCTCAGTTTCTTTTGACGAGAAACATAAAAAAAGGGCACATGCCGGCGGTATATACGCGGGTTACCTATTAATGCAGCTGGAACTGACAGGCATGACAAAAATAGCACAACTCACTCCCTCACTAGAAAACCCATTCGAGCAGAAAACTGAGCTTGAATTCACCGTCCCCGGTCAAATTGACTACGACCCCGGTCTTTATGAGGCCGCGTTGCAAGCAGGTTATGACCTTCAGCAGCGCCCTCGTAAGATGGCTGGTGTTAAAGGCGTTCAAAAACAGCACGAAAAGAAGCGTATGTCGATCTGGGAACGGATCGAAGTGCTGGCCGATGCTGGCACTGAGCCTAAAATTCTTTACCAAAACTGGGGCAAGAATTTAGACGGTGCTTCGCTAGTTACTGCAATTTTGAAAGTGAATGGCCGCGACGTAGCAATATACGGTCACGACTTTACCGTGCGCGCGGGCTCAATGGATGCCACCAATGGCACCAAGCTGGCAAACCTATTTCGCTTGGCTGGTAAGCTAGGTATTCCACTCGTAGGCATGAACGATTCCGCTGGTGCGTATATTCCGGCCGGTGTGGGTGGTTTGGACGGTTACGCAGAGGCCTTTACTGCGCTGCGTAAAATCAACGGTGTTGTGCCGTCGATTATGTGTATGTTTGGCTACAACGCTGGCGGTGGTTCTTATTTGCCGCGTCAGGGCTCTTTTGTTATTCAGCCTAACGACACATTCTTTGGGTTGACTGGTCCAGGTGTTGTTAAAACCGTATTGGGTGAAGACGTTACTGCTGACGAACTCGGTGGACCAAGTGTTCACTCTAAATCTGGCGTGACCGACTTTGTGGTGCCCGACGAAGTTGCCGCACTGCGCAAGGTAAAGGAGCTTTTAAACTACCTGCCTAGCAATAGCAGCGAAGCACCGGCTTTTCAGCCTACTTCCGACCCGATTAGCCGTAAAACTTGGGATATCGACCTGTTGTTGAAGAAATCATTCAATAGCCCCACTGGCTTTAATACGCCCTTTGATATCAGCATTATCATTCAACAGATGTGCGACCACGGCGATTTCTTTGAAATTCAACCAGAGCGCGCCCGTAACACAGTCTGCGCGCTAGGCCGGATGGGCGGCAATGTAGTTGGCTTTGTGGCCAATAACTCAGCAGTGGCCTCTGGTCAGATTGATATTGACGCGGCTTACAAAAATGCCCGTTTTATCCGTTTCTGCAATGTTTACAATATTCCGGTGATCTTCATGGAAGACACCACTGGCTTCCTGCCCGGTAAAGAGCAAGAAGCGGGTGGTATCGTCCAAGCGGGTCGCGCTATGCTCGACGCAATTATTGACCTGCGCACTCCGCGCTTTTTGATGATTGTGCGCAACGCTTTCGGCGGTGCATACGCAGCCTTTAACAACTACCCAACAGGCGCTGATTTTGTCTGCGCGCTGCCCACCACGCGTTTAGCGGTAATGGGGCCAGCGGGTGTTGAATATGTTTACAAAGATGAAGTTCGCAAAATTCGCGGCTCCATCAAGAGCAAAATTGCCGAGGCAACCGCCCAGAATATTAAAGCGGGTATGCCAGAAGCAGAAGCGGCAAGCACCGCTAAAGAAGTAGTTGGCGCATGGCAAAAGCAGGAAGAACTGCTGCTGACCCAGCGTTATGAACGCGAACTGATGAATCCAAATGAAGCGCTAAGCCTGGGATCTATATCCCAGATCGTCATGCCCTCAGACCTGCGCAAGGTACTGGGTGAGCAACTGGAACTGCACTTAAGGGCTTACAAGCCTGAGCCAATGAGTGGCGTGCAGCGGGAATTCCATTAATCCCCCCGTTGCTATCAACGGTTCCTAAATTTAATGAATAAGACGATTCGCTAACGAGGTATTCAACGTGCAAGCAAGCAACAATTATTATTTGAGCAATCCAATGGTCCATAAAGACCGTCAGCTGTCTAAATCTCGATCGGAATGGGTGAGAGGTTTCGCCTGTAACGACATGAAACCATTGATTATTTGCCGTGGCCCAATCCGCAAAGAAGCCATGGACGTGTTCGATGAGATGGGCATTAGCACTTACGGTATTTTGCTGTCTGAAAAAGACTCCATCACCTATACCAATGCCTTGGCGCCAGAACTGCGCACCCTCACAGATCCAGATCGCGTACATCGCGTACCCGATTACACCGGTGCCACCAAAGAAGAGCGCCAAAAGCGCATTCAACAGATTATTCGCATTGCCCACGACAATGGCTATAACGCTATTTTTGCTGGCTACGGCTTTATGTCGGAAGATGCGGAAATGGTTGAATCGATGGAGAACGCGGGACTCAATTTTATTGGTCCCTGTTCCTTTACTCAAAAATCGGCCGGTATGAAAGACCAAGCCAAGCGCACCGCGCTTGAGACCGGTGTATCGGTTACTCCCGGTGTTAACAACGCCACCAGCTTGGCGCTGTTTGCCAAATACGGCAAAGACGGCCTCGTTAAGTGCGCTAAAGACCACAAGCTCGATGTAGACTTTGCCGCTTGTAAAGACGAAGAAGAGCAGGCGCTAGCGCTATTGGCCGCGTCTTACAGTGCTGGTATCGATATTGTTAATGCCGCAGAAATTGGCGCCGCCTTGCAAGTTGAAGCCAAGCGCATGCTGGCTGAGAAGCCCAATAATCGCTTCCGCTTAAAAGCGATTGCCGGTGGCGGTGGTAAGGGCCAGCGCATTTTGCAGTCTGCCAATTCTTATGAAGGCGCGACCATCGAAGAGAAGGTCGAAAAAGCCGCTGCCAATGTGCCGTCTTTGGTACTGGAATGTTTGATTGAGTTGAAAACCAACGGTGTGGGCGACAATAAAAACGTCCTAATCGAAATGAATATCGACACCACTCGCCACCAAGAAATTCAGGTGGTGGGTAATGGTGAATGGTGCATGACCATGGGCGGTCGCGACTGTTCACTGCAAATGCACGAGCAGAAATTACTTGAAGTATCGGTAACTGAGGAAGAGTTGCAGGCCGCTATTGAGGTAGCAGCGGCGGCGGGTAAAACCGAAGAAGCTGAGCAGCTTAAAAAGGACTTGGTGATTCTCCAGCACATGGAGCGCGAAGGGGCGATATTCGGCGAAGCAGTTAAGCTGGATTCCCTAGGCACTTTTGAGTGTATCGTCGACGGTGAAGCTCACTATTTCATGGAAATGAATACGCGTATTCAGGTAGAACACCGCGTTACTGAGCTCTGCTACAAGCTTAAGTTCACCAACCCTGACGACTCTGGCGATTACTTTATTGCCGAAAGCTTGGTCGAGGTAATGGTATTGTTAGCGCGCCACGGCAAAAATCTGCCTAAGCCGACTCGTATTTTACGTGAGAAAACCTCGGTTGAAGCGCGTATGAACGCCACCAACCAGGCGCTTCAGCCCCACGCTGGCGGTGTAATCGAAAACTGGTCTAACGCTATTCCCGGTGAAATTCGCGACGATCAAGGTATTTCGACTCACAACCCAGACACCGACGTGTTCATGAAGTACCACCTTGCTGGTGCTTACGATTCAAACATTGCCTTGTTGCTCACTACTGGCGACACGCGTTTAAGCAGCTACCAGCGTTTGGCAGAAATTCTGCGTCGCACTGAACTGCGTGGCAAGGACCTGTCTACCAACCTAGAATTCCACTACGGTCTGGTGCACTGGTTTATTGGTAACGGCATTAATGCGCGGCCGTCCACCAATTTCATCGTTCCGTATTTGACTGCAGTAGGTTTGTTGAAGGAGCAGGCGAATCAAATTGATTTAGACGTTGCCTTTAACGAAATCCGCCAGAAGTATGTTGCGGCGGCTGGCGAAAATGGCAAAGCTTGGGCAGATGCCCTAGATGCGAAAAAGCTGTTGTTAATACGCCCCTTAGAGCGCCTGTTCGCTGAGCCTCACTATATGTCGGGCTGGCTGAGCATGAACAAAGACAGCCTACGTATCGTCGATGGCGAAATTGTGTGGAAAGCCAATCCAATTGAAATGTTGGACAAGCTCTACCACTACCTAAACATGGATTTCGAGAAGGGGAAGCCGGCTCGCTACATGATTTGGGATCACGATCACGATATCTTATCGGCGGCAGTGAACTTCTATAAATCACTCAACGCCAAAGTTGACGCGGCAGATTTCCCAGCACTGCAAGCACTACTGGCAAAAGACAAGGCGCCGAAAGGCTTTAGCGACGACGAATGGCTGGCCGTGCGCAGCGCTCACGCTGGTTATTTCGCTGGTACCGAAGTGTTGGCGGTGCTGATGTATATCGCCACTGAAACGGGTTTCTGCGAATTGAGTGTTAATGCCGATTTGAGCATCACCATTCCAGAGCGTCTTACCGACAAAGAATTGCAAAAGCAGATGGCCAAGGTATTGGTGCCACCACCAGCAGCGAAGTCAGATGAGGTGTTGGCGGCCAGCGGTGGTATGTACTACCCCCGCGAAGCGCCAGGGATGGATGTATTTGTGAAAGAAGGCGACCACTTTAACGCCGGCGACACCCTCTATATTGTTGAAGTTATGAAGATGTTCAACAAGGTAATCGCGCCATTCTCTGGCACCATTGCTAAGATCTTGGTTGAAGGCGATGGCATGATTATCAAGAAAGGTCAGCCCTTGTTCAAAATCATTCCAGACGAAATGATCGTAATTGAAACCCCTGAAGAGATTGCCGAAATGCGTCGTGCAAAAACCATCGAGTTCCTTGCAACGCTTAAGTAATTTTTGGAGCTGGCCACTACTAAGTGGTCAACTTAATTAACAAGTTTGGGAGTATTTCAATGATTACCGGTCTAGACCATATAGCAATTGCAGTGCCCGATTTAGAAAAAGCGATTAAACGTTTTATGGCAGATTTTGGTCTGCACTACGAGGGCAGCGAAGACGTCGAAACGGCTAAAACGTCTACGGCGTTTTTTCCTTTAAAATCCACCAGCATCGAATTGGTAAGCCCACTGCGCGGTGAAGGCCCTATTGCCAAGTATTTGGAAAAGAAGCCTGGCGGCCTGCATCACCTGTGCTTTAGCACCGACGATATTGTGGCTGACGTGGCCCGCTTAAAAGCCTTAGGCTATCAATTTTTGGCCGACGCGCCATCACTTGGCGCCCACGGTTGCCAAGTTATATTTATTCACCCCAAGTCCTGTGACGGCGTGCTCATTGAGCTTAGCCAGCCCGGCGACGACCACCACTAATTACTAGCCCGACTTGTAGCCGCGCATTTGCATGCATAAAGCGGCGCAAACTCACTGACAATGACAGGTAAACCCATGGCAGATTACAAAGCTCCCGAGACATCCGTAGACGAGTGGAAAGCACTGGCCAATAAAGCCCTTGCTAAGAGCAATCAGACCCTCGACGATTTGGTTTGGCACACCCCCGAAGGGATCGATGTTAAACCCTTATACACTCAGGAAGATGTTAAAGATCTGCCCTATACAAATACCTTACCTGGCATTGAGCCCTTTATTCGCGGGCCCCAGCCCACCATGTACGCTGGCCGTCCATGGACAATTCGTCAATATGCGGGTTTTTCTACCGCTGAAGAATCCAATGCGTTTTACCGCAAAGCGCTAGCGGCTGGCGGCCAAGGCGTTTCAGTTGCCTTCGATTTGGCAACTCACCGCGGATACGATTCTGATCACCCCCGTGTTACTGGCGATGTTGGTAAAGCCGGTGTTGCGATCGATTCCGTTGAAGACATGAAGGTCTTGTTCAACGAGATTCCCTTAGACAAAGTCTCGGTTTCCATGACCATGAACGGTGCGGTATTACCGGTCTTGGCTGGTTACATTGTTGCCGCAGAAGAGCAGGGCGTTTCTCAGGACAAGCTTTCAGGCACTATTCAGAACGACATCCTCAAAGAATTCATGGTGCGTAACACCTATATTTACCCGCCATTGCCATCTATGAAGATCATCGGCGACATCATTGCCTATGCTTCTAGCAATATGCCCAAGTACAACACCATCTCTATTTCTGGTTACCACATTCAGGAAGCGGGCGCCGACGCGGCCTTAGAGCTGGCTTACACCTTGGCCGATGGTAAAGAATACATCCGCACGGCAATTGCCGCTGGCTTGGATATTGATAAATTCGCTGGCCGCTTGTCCTTCTTCTGGGGCATTGGCATGAATTTCTATATGGAAATCGCCAAAATGCGCGCGGCGCGTTTGCTGTGGGCCAAAATTGTTTCTGAGTTTGAACCTAAAGATCAGCGCTCAAAAATGCTGCGTACCCACAGCCAAACTTCAGGCTGGTCACTGACCGAACAAGATCCGTACAACAACATCGTGCGTACCACCATCGAGGCCATGGCCGCGGTATTCGGCGGCACTCAGTCGCTGCACACCAACGCACTGGATGAAGCCATTGCACTGCCAACGCAGTTCTCTTCACGTATCGCGCGTAACACTCAGCTGATTATTCAGGAAGAAACCGGTATCACCAATGTGGTTGATCCCTGGGGCGGCTCGTACATGATGGAGTCACTGACCAAGGACATCGCAGACCGGGCTTGGGAATTGATTCAAGAAGTCGAAGAGAAGGGTGGCATGGCCAAGGCGATTGAAACCGGCCTGCCTAAGCTCCGCATTGAAGAATCTGCTGCTCGTAAACAAGCGCGTATCGACCGCGGTGAAGACGTGATCGTTGGCGTAAACAAATACACCCTAGCCGAAGAAGACGATGTAGATGTTCTCGACATCGACAACAACGCCGTGCGTGAGTCTCAGGTTGCTGCCCTCGCTAAAATTCGCGCATCACGCGACGAAGCCGCTGTTGAAGATGCACTGGAAGCTATTTATCAGTGTGCCTGTGGCGGCGAAGGCAACCTGCTGGATCTGGCAGTTAAAGCTACCCGTTTACGCGCCACCGTTGGCGAAATCTCCTTTGCGATGGAGCGTGAGTTTGGTCGCTTTAACGCCCAGTCACAAACCGTATCTGGTGTTTATGGCAGCGCTTACCAAGACGACGACAACTGGCAGGGCATTAGCAAAGATATTGAAAATTTCGCTGAAAAGCACGGCCGTCGCCCGCGTATGCTGGTATGTAAAATGGGTCAAGACGGGCACGACCGTGGCGCAAAAGTTATAGCCACCGCCTTTGCTGACGTTGGTTTTGATATCGACTTATCACCCATGTTCTCGACCCCTGAAGAAGTCGCCAAACAAGCCGTTGAAAACGACGTGCACGTTGTTGGTGTTTCTTCACAGGCCGCCGGTCATAAAACCCTTGTTCCTGAGCTAATTGCAGAACTGAAGAAAGTCGGCGCCGACGACATCATCGTCATCGCAGGTGGTGTAATTCCACGCCAAGACTACGACTACCTCTACGCAGCCGGTGTAAAAGGCATCTTTGGTCCGGGCACCAAAATCCCACTTGCGGCACGCGGCGTGTTGGATGCAATTAATGAGGCGTATAAGGGCTAGTAAGGGGAGACGCAATACGGGAGACGGTAAACGCTAACAAAGCGGTTTTACGTCTCCCGTCTCCCGTTCAGCGTAACGCATATTATGGCTATAGACATTGAAGCACTCAAAGCCGGCAATTCCCGCGCGCTGGCCAAGGCTATCACCTTGGTTGAGAGCAAGCGGGTAGAGCACCGCACAGAGGCGCAGTTGCTGCTTGAGCAATTACTGCCCAGCACCGGCAACAGTATTCGCATCGGCATTACCGGCATTCCAGGTGTTGGTAAGTCGACCTTTATCGAGGCCTTTGGCCTGTATCTTTTAAGTCAGGGAAAGCGCGTCGCAGTTTTGGCCGTTGACCCTAGCTCGCCCATTGCCGGCGGTTCCATATTGGGTGATAAAACCCGCATGGAAATGTTGTCGCGCAGTAAAGACGCATTTATTCGACCTTCTCCCTCGGAAGGCTCACTTGGCGGTGTCGCCCAAAAAACTCGCGAAACCATGTTGCTCTGCGAAGCCGCAGGTTACGACGTAATTTTGGTAGAAACCGTTGGGGTAGGGCAGTCTGAGTACGAAGTCGCCAGCATGGTCGATTTCTTTATGGTGTTGATGCTGCCTAATGCCGGTGATGAATTGCAGGGCATTAAAAAAGGCATTATTGAACTAGCAGACGCCTTGGTGATTAATAAGGCCGATGGTGAGAGTATCAACCTCGCTCAACAGACTCGCCGTCATTACGAGAATGCGCTGCATCTGTTGCGCCACAATACCTTTTGGACGCCGCAGGTAATGAGCTGCTCGGCGATCAAAAACGAAAATATCGAAGCCATTTGGGGCATGATTAGCGGCTTTAAAATAGATGCCACTAAGAATGGTTCACTGCAGGACAAGCGTTCGCGCCAGGCCCGCGAGTGGATGAATAAACTGCTTCATGAAATGCTCGATATGAAACTCACCCAAAATCCAGAAGTCCGCGAGCTACTTCCAAAGCTAAATGAAAAGGTCACCCAGGGCGAAACCACGCCGTATCTGGCCGCGACAAAGCTGATTGATTTACTGTTTAAGCCAGGTATTTGAATATGAACGGTCGTGCCCTAGACGATTTTATCGCCCAGTATTTGCCAACGGCCCAGCACATGGAGCTGAGTGTAAAGCACTACGACGGCAAAAGCCTGAGTGTGCATGCGCCCTTGGCACCAAGCATTAATGACAAGCTCACCGCTTTTGGCGGCAGTATTTACTGTGTTGCGGTAATGGCTTGCTGGGGCATGACCTATTTACGCTGCGTAGACTACGGACTCGACCCAGATATCGTGGTTGCCGAGGCGTCAATTGAATATCTCAAGCCTGTTACCGGCGACATCATCGGTAGCTCAATAGTAGTAGATGAAGAAAAGTGGCAGCACTTCTTTAAGCGTTTTGAAGAACGCGGTCGCGCCAAAATTGATCTGCAGTCAGAAATCCTAGTGGATGGTGAAGTTGCGGTGCGCTTTAAAGGCTTGTACGCCATCGTTGGTGTTAAATAAGAAAATCTCAAAAATTAGCGCTTTAATCAACGTGTAGCCATCTACAAACGCGCCTTAATGACTTTGGCACGGCTCGCATACGACGGCAGTTAGGGTTGCGCGTGCGCGGTAGCGATGGCCAGCCTGCCGTAAAAGTCATGATTGATAAAAACAAGCCGGTACCCGCAAGCGAATTAATGTGTTTTCATACCACAAGGCCAAACCAGCCCGGCTTGGTTGTAGAGGTTGTGCAGCAAAAGGACGCAGGTCTTGAGGAAAAAAGTCTGTGTTATTTCATATTCTCACTGCCAGAACACTCCCCCGAGCGCTACCCCATTGATATTACGCTGGCCTACGATTTAGAAGGCTTGGTGACGGCTACGGCGGGCAACCCGAGCACCGGCGAAGAACTGCGCTAGGTATTTGATGAAGAGGGCATGGCCTTGGATGATGAATTACTAAAGCAAAAGGTCTGGCTAAGTAAAATAGACATTAACTTATCGTAGTCAATAATGATTACTGGCGGTTTATCCGATTCGCAAAATTAGTTTTCAAGCCTTGTATTGGCAAGATTAAAATGAGCGCACATATGAAATTTTACATCGCACTATTAAGCCTCTTGTTACCAAACTTTAGCTATGCGCTCGACGGTATTACGCTACTCACGAGTGCTGAAAACTTGCCTCAGAAAGCAATTAAATACGCCGCTCCACTCCAAAAGGAGATAAATGATTCACTCGACATTGGTGACAGCCTGTCGAGAGGCAGGCTGATTTTGCTGAGCACTGATAACAAAAGCTATCGCGCTACCATTCAGCTGGAAACCAGCATGACGGTTACAGCTGAAGGCCCACATCTTGATTTAGTCGACTGGAAACACTGCACATCCCAATGGCATAGCATGACTGAAGCGAAGGATGGGGAGTACACGCTACCCGATTTCGATAACATTAATGTTGACTGCTTCCCACGAGTTTCTGATGAAGAGCTCAAAGCCGAAGTGCTACGCGCCGGCGGCGAGCAGTGGCTAAGCATACTAGATGGCGAAGGCTGGCCAGAAGGCTATCGGCCCGTTGACATATCCCTTAGCACTGTTCGCATAAAAATTGAGGAAAAAACAGGCTCAAACTGGCGTGTGCTGAGCCTTATCAATATGAGTGTTCCCATGGGCTGCTAAGCAGGCCGAGCTGCGGCGTGCGAGCCGTATTTTTGTTAATACATGTATTCTAAAGAGGTTCGTATAATGCGCATTAATATGATTATTTTAGCTGGCATCAGTGTGTTGCTGCAGGCTTGCGCAGGCAGCAGGGCGAGTTATGAGTCCTTAATAGAAACCAAAAATGATACCGCCGCCATTTATTTATCGGTGGGTGAGACTAAAGAAGTCTTAGCGATTAGTAACGGCTTTCCCGGTTGGTGGGGTATTTATCCTGGGGTCGCATCGGTCTCGCCGGAAATTGCTAGCGTGAGCTGCAGGGACAAGCGAAGCGCGATACCTTTTCGCGCTCCTGGCCTAGTTTTGGGCGGTGAGGTTTGCTATTTAACCGCAAATAGCCTTGGTGAAACTTGGTTAATCCATGGTAATAAATTCAACTTGGATATAACTAGCCCTGATTTGCCAGAAAATAAAATTAAACTTGTTGTCACTAAGCCAGAGTAAATATTTTGCTTAGTAACGATAAAACAATGCCGATATCACCACCGCCACGTGGGGGCATATCGATTTCCTTCCGCAAATTGTGCAGCTTAGCTAATCTTAAGATGAAAAGCACAGCGCAAGTTATCCGTCTGCTTCTTCTTTATCCTGTGTTACTTGCCGTTTCTTCCAGCCATGCGCTAGAGCAATCTAGCCGTAATTGGCAGCTTACCGGGCCTAAGCAACAATCAATGGCGCTAAGTATCGTCAATCGCCCAGATGAGCCGGGAACATTAACACTCAGTGTTGACGGGCATGCGCTTTTTGAAGGACCAATGCGTCATGGCGAACTTTTGGGCGTTTGCCTAGATAAGCGTACACGTTCGCCCAGTTTTATTGTTAGCGACATAATGGAGGGAGTGGGGCTTGAGCAAGCCTCCCTGCTAAGAAAAGATACAGAGTGGCAGTTGCTGGCAATTCCTAGCGTAGAGGGCGTATCGAGAGTCGATGAGATTGCCGGTTGTTATCGAACCGTTAGCAATTGGAAATTAAACAGCGACGCCATTAATTGCGAGTGTGATGTAGACCAGCTTAGCAAACTGAAAATATTTACGGATCAATGGGCTGATTTACTTAACGACTATCAAACAGGCGTGTATTTTAATGAATCAACCAGTCAGCTTAATCCAAGGGGAATTGAGAATACCGCTCACATAGAGCGCCTGCTGAAGCACGCACGCGTTTACAAGTCGATTAGCTTTGATGAAGCCGTAAAAGGGCGCCGATGGCTAATTATTGAGCATCAAAATGGCGTCTACGGTTCCTTTTCCCTTGGCCTAATGAAACAGAAGAACCGCTGGTTTGCGTGGTATTACGTACCGGGTAATAGCAAATCCTTTAATACGGTGAGTAATATCGAGCGCTCAAACGCAAATGTGCTGTCGGCGATGCTTTGTATCGAGGGCTGCAACTGGTGGGGCAAGTTGGCAAGCGTTGATATTGGTCTTGATACATTAATGATCAAGGTGAATGACGACGAATGAGCAAACATTGTGCACTGTATCAGGTGTGGATTTGAATACATTAGATTTACAGGAGACTTGTGGACACGTGGACTAGGCTAAAATTGCAAATCTCACTGCAATACTTGCGTCTTATGGCTAAGGCATATTCTATTTTTACGCCTAAAAGGGCGCCGATTGCCGAATATCGAGCACGTAAACTACGCATCCAACTTGAGATGAATACAGTACTTATTAAGCAATTTAAGGATGCAAAACGTAAGCAAAAGAAGTCATACCACTGGGGCAACATTGGTTGGCAGGTAGAAAATGCTGCTGCACAGTGTGAAGTAATACTGCGCTCGTCCAATTCTGAAAATTTAGCACAATATTTCGAACGAGTTTTGCCTGCTATTTCTGAACTGGCAAGCAGCTATCGTTATGACCAAGCCGATGAAAGCGGCTATGCATTAGCGACAGTACGAGAAATTGAACAGGCGCTAATTGAGGAATCCAACAAGGTGCAAGATTGAAAAAGGTGGAAACATGAAACGAATTAAAAGGGTGGCTATCGCAGTTTTACTCGGTTGGAGTGTCTTAGGGAATACGGCGCTAGCACCATCGGCAGTTCACCTACGAGACTTAGATACGATGCTTGATTTTATTAGGGAGCACCAATATGTTGCGATGAGCCTTGAAAGTATTAACCTAATATCGCTAACTATTTTCTACAATAATAACTGTGAAGCCAAATTTGCCCGAAGCAAATCTAGCGTACTAAGCTTCGGACGCCCAGGCCCGCAGCCTGGTATTGAGTTTAAAAGCAGCTCTTGTCCAATAACTGAAACCAATGAGACCTCTCAATGATTTCAGCCACTGCCGCGATAGTAAGAAGGCACCAGTGAAGCCCGTAAAAAAATGGCTGTTGTTCGCGTTCAGCTTACTACTAGTTGAAACATTGATAGCAGTAAGCTTGACCAAATTTTTCCTGTGGGTAGAACGAGGCTACTGCGCACCGTACTTTCGCGCATCAGGACACTGCTACGCAGATTGGTTCGCGTTGTTTGAGTCAGTGTTCTATTGGGTTGCCGCAATACTTATGATTGGCGCAGCCTTTATGTTGTGGCGATATTTTTTACGGCGACAATAAACTCTGCCATGTAGATTTGCCGATTTCATATAGTAACCAAGTGAAACTGATGGCTGGTTAAAGACTAATCCAAGATAGCCGCTCAGCGGCAGTACCCCTAAAGTACCCGCCACCACTCATACTTTATCAACCTGATAGCAGCGAAATCATGAAGGAATTCACCGTGGCAGGCTTGAACTACTGAGACTCGAGCTCTGGGTAACTGGCGCGCATCAATAATTAATAGGCCTCGCTGTATACCAGTTCATAACTATGGCTATAGATTTCTAATATATTTCCGAATGGATCTTCCATATAAATCATCCGATACGGCTTTTTTCCTGGATAGTAATAGCGGGGTTTAGCCATACGTTTTTTGCCGCCGGCAGCAACAATTCGCTCCGCCAATTCCTCAACATTCGGGTCTTGTACGCAAAAGTGAAATACGCCGGTTTTCCAGTATTCGAAGTTGTTCTCAGGGTTTACTTGCCCCTTAAATTCGAAAATTTCAACGCCTATCCGGTCGCCGGTTGAAAGGTGTGCAATTCGAAACCTTTCCCAGTTACGATCAAATACATCGCTACACATTTCACCAATCGGACTCTTGTCTTCAACAACCTCGGTTGGTGCCATTATTAAATACCAGCCCATCACCTCCGTATAAAATTTGACCGCTGCCTCAAGATCAGGAACAGATATCCCTATATGAGAAAAGTTGCGTGGATAAATATTACTCATAATTTGCCGCTCCATAATTGATGTCGCAAGTAGCATACAAAGCGGAAAGTATTAGGTAAAATTATTATTAATCATGATAATGAGTAATAAATGTAATGATTAATCCCGTTTGGTTGCGCAGCTTTTGTACACTTGTAGAAGTAGGGCACTTCACCCGCACTGCCGATGCCCTGCATATGACACAGTCTGGCGTTAGCCAGCACGTACGTAAACTCGAAGGACATTTAAATCAACAGCTTATTGTTAAACGAGGCAAGGGCTTTACCCTCACGAGTGCCGGCGAACGCTTATATCATGAAGGGCGTAACTTGATTGCTACGCTGACAGACCTTGAACAGCAAATTGGAATAGACCCTGAATATGAAGGGCTCGTGAAACTCGCCTCCCCAGGCAGCGTAGGTCTTAAACTGTACCCTTATTTGCTAGCAGTACAGAAACGCTACCCAAAGCTGGTTATCGACTATCGATTTGCTCCCAATAGCGAAGTCGAGAAGTTAATTGCGGACCATAAAGTAGATATTGGCCTAATGACGTCCTTGGCGACAATGGCTGATGTCTGCCTTAGGGCAATCACCGAAGAAGAGCTCTTGTTAGTCATGCCGGCGGGGCACATAGCACCAACCTGGGAGCAGCTAACAGCGCTTGGCTTTATTGATCACCCCGACGGCTCCTATCATGCAGCTCTGCTACTAAGCATTAACTTTCCAGAATTCCAAAATAGCCGACAATTCAAAAGAACTGGCTTCTCGAACCAAATCAATTTAATTCTCGAGCCGGTTAGTATGGGCTTAGGTTTTACTGTGTTGCCTAGTTACGCAGTCGCTGCGTTTACGCAACATGCAAAAGTAGAAGTGCACCGCTTAGATAAAAGAGTCACTGAGACGCTCTATATTGGCCGACACGCCAATAGGTTTACGCCGAACAGAATTACTACCGTCACAAAAGAGATTGAAAAATGTCTTTGTGTAGACGGCTTATAGTGGGTATTTTACTAAATTCGCCCTATAACTCTCATCGTTTTCCTTTATCCTATTGATTTAACTGGATATTGTTGTGTTGTTTTTAGGTATGGCTCAAAATTCTTGATTGAGTATTTGAAGGGCTCCCCGTGAGCCGAATATCCAATTATTCGGCTCACGGATGAGGTGTTGTCTCGGTCTCGTCAGACCTTCCGTGCCTTCCCTCTTTCCGCCCGGACACGGTTTTCTGTCTGAACGTAGACGGGGTGCTAGCCACTTCCTATCAAATTATTTCGTGAAACACGAGCTCTCGCTGTGCTTTTCTAAGGATTTAGACTATTGCCAACATTAATTTCCGGAACCCATTGAAAAATAGTAATTATTGGTTGTAACTAGGTAGGGTATTTCGATATGAGTTTAAGAATTGAGGTCTTTCTTTGGCTGGAAAGGATTGGGGCGTTAAGACTGAAAGCTGCAACGCCCATTGACCATGAGAAGTTGTAAAGATGAACTACTTAGTTTCAACCTGTGTTACAGGTAGGGCAACAATAAGCACATCCATTTACTCGCCATGTAGGATGGTTTCTTTTGGCCACTTGGACAGCGCCGCTACATGTAGGGTGCTCACCCAAGCTTTCGCGGTTTATATGGTCGGGCAAGTTATTGCAGATGGATGGGGATTGGTCGGGATTAAGCTTAATTCAGCGATAGAATACGTTAGTATATTGATTTAAATAGGAATTATCGTAATTTACGCATTGATTAGAGGTTTTAGAGACGACAATAACAAACCGTCCTAAGAAATGGTAACTGCTTTTATAGCATATCCCAATCTAATCAAACCTTTCGGTCGCTACCACTAGCAGCACGCTTTTTGTCATCGGTCTGCACGTAAACTGTATCTGTGGTGGACATGCTCGCATGGCCTAAATCCTCGGATACATCTTTAAGTGAGCGACCGCGTTCAATTTCTAAACTTGCACCTGTATGCCGAAGCCAATGTGAAGTCGCTTCTTTAAAATTGCTAGCGTTGTCTTCGCCGTATCGTGCCTGCATTTGTTCGTATGCATGATCAAAAACTTCTTGTACTAACCGTGATAACTGCCGCGCTGTCATTCCACCACGGCCTCGGATTTTCTCGATAATTGGGTGGTTTTCTCCTGCAACAGGGAGTTTATTTAAACCACGGTATTGCCGGTAGCGTGTTAAATAGCTTAGAAAGCTAGGAGGGACTGTTACATCGCGGACTTTTCGGCCCTTACCGTAGATTTTCAACCACCAATTGTTGTCATGATCCTTCCAAAAATGACTCATTGCGGGCGACCATTCTGAGCGATCTGAGTATTCTGAAATACGGAGGAAGAGTGTTTTTAATGATGCAATGAGAAACAGGCTTCGCTCATATCTAGAGTCGTCCTCAGCCATGTTATGCGCAACATCGAGCAGAAAATTCCACTGGTCTTCTGATAAGCGCTTTACGTCCTTTACCTGTGTATCTTTGATTAAGTATCGACAATCTTTTTTCGCGATTTGTACTGGGTTACCGTAGCAGTATTCTTCATCAGTTAGATGCTTATAGAAGGCATTAAGCGCGGTGAACGTCGCTTGTAAGGTTTCTTGCGAGGGGCGGTATTTTTTCTTTTCGCGCTTGGATTCGTCCCCTTTGGCGACCATCAGTTTGAAGGGTGCCCATTCAGTGTTACTTGTGTAAAGACCACCTTTCATATGAAATTTTTCAACATTAGATAGCGATATCCAAGTTAATGGCGGTCTCCAGCAGAAATCTGCGTATTCGAGAATGTCGGCTTTTCGGTATTCATCAATGGGCTTATCCTTAACAAGAAACGCCCAAAGTAGAAACTTTTCAATCTCAGAACGAAATCGAGTGTATGTGTGTTCTGACTTGTTTCTACCGATATAAGATAGAAACTCCTGGCCCCAGAGCCACGCCTTAGATTTCCATTGGTCAGCGTCGGCTAACAAGGCGGCAAGATCAGGAAACTCTTCAAGCTTTACCTCTTTGAGGTCTTTGTATGTCGGGTACAGCGGGACGGGTTTAGGAATGGCCATGGATTTTCCTGATATCTACAGATAAGAGCATATAATCGGCTATCTGCATTCTAGCACCCTGCACGCCCTATTTCCAATACGTCACCGTATCGGAATTTTAACAGTGGTGGAACCCTCTCCACCTGGAAACGCGCAATACTTAGGCGCCTACCAGACCAGCAACACAAACCTCAGATTCATCTTATTTGCAAAGCTACCGATACCCCCCATTTAGGATTCTTAGACCGGCCTGCTTAAGGGTATCTTAAGAATTATAGTCTATCGTTACGCATATTGACTGAATGTGGATTAGCAAAAGTGCTTCTCCCGACATTCCACCTATGTAACGAGAAGCTATAACAATGCACTTTGGCCGCCGCCTAACTTCATACCAGCTATTGATTGCCGTCGCCTTATTCCTAGCACTAAGCGCAAACGCCACGTTCTTTCAGAACATACTGCAGATATACCCTTTACAGGACAATACTGGCTTTCTTCTGTCAGTGTTCGTCCTGCTTTTTTCTGCCCTTTTATTTATGCTCTCGCTGTTCAGTTTGATCATCCCGAGTAAATATGTGGCGATCCTCTTTATCGGTGTTGCTGCGTTCAGCGCCTACTTTTCCGACCAATACGGTACGGTTATCGACGTTGAAATGATACGCAATATGATCGAGACCGACACGTCCGAAACAGCCGATTTAATAACTTGGGGATTGATATCGAGAGTCCTTTTACTCGCTTTGCTACCTACCATTATTGTCTTTCGTCTCCGGCTCCAGAAAGTGAAGCTCCGGCGCTACTTAGCTGTTCACGCAATAGTCACTGGCATGTCGCTATGTGTGGCCGCGGCTTGCGTATTCAGCTTTAGCAGCCAGTACGCCAGTTTCTTCAGAGAACATAAATCTGTTCGATATTACGTCACGCCCGCCTATCCAATTTATTCGGCTTTGCAATTTGCAGCGAGTTTCTCCCATATCGACACAGACCTACCTTTCAAGTCATTCGACGCCATTTCTAGTATTCTGGAAGACGAAACTGACCACAAAGAACTTATCATCCTCGTTGTTGGCGAAACCGCCCGCGCAGACCACTTTTCCCTAAATGGCTATTCGCGCAACACCAACCCCTTGTTATCGCAAGAAAGTCGCCTTATCAGCTATAGCCGCATCCAGTCCTGCGGTACGTCCACCGCGATCTCCGTTCCCTGCATGTTCTCTTATTCTGGCCATGACGGCTTTGACGTAAAAAGCGCTCGTAACACCGAAAATGGCTTAGATTTACTCCAAAAGGCGGGTGTGAACGTTTTATGGCGCGACAATAACTCGGACTCTAAGGGTGTGGCTGATCGTATCCCATTCGAAAATTATCGTACGGCTGACAAAAACCCTATTTGCAACCCAGAATGCCGAGATGAAGGGATGCTCGATGGTTTACAGACCTACATCGATGATCAGACTGGTGACATTCTCATTGTTCTCCACCAAATGGGGAGCCACGGCCCCGCCTATTTCCAGCGCTACCCCCCAGAGTTCGAGCGATTCACCCCAGCATGTCAATCCGCTGAGCTTTCTGACTGCAGTCAGGAGGAGATCATCAATGCCTATGACAACACAATTGTGTACACCGATTATTTTTTATCGAAGGTGATCGAATTCCTTAAAGTAAATACCCCAAAATACGAAACCGCAATGTTCTATGTCAGTGACCATGGCGAGTCCTTAGGAGAATCGGGAATCTATCTTCACGGCATGCCCTATCGTTTTGCCCCTGATGCCCAAACGCATGTGCCCGTAATTGCGTGGATTGGAGAATCCTCCGACATAGATTACGAAGAATCTAAGCGACTGAAAGATCTGGACAATACCCACGACGAAGTATTTGACACCCTATTGACTGTTTTTGAAGTAAACACCGACCTTTTACCATCCGCAAAAGACAAGCTCATTGTTTTGTCAGAGGAAGACGAGTGAGACCAATGAACCCCATAAAGCAAATATTGTGGTCGATTCTCGCGCTATTCGTGCTGTTGCTCTGCTTTGAGAAAACGAACCTCGACCTGCTTGTTCAAGATGTCTTCTACAGCAGCAGTCAGCAATGGATTTTAGATACCACGCATCCAGTACTGCACTTTCTTTTATATGACGGTGCCAAAGCAGCCGTCATTGGTTGGGAATTATTACTACTTATTGCGCTGGTGTTTTTCAGAAAGAAAGCAATCGTCAAAGCGTATAGACAGGGAATCACTATCGTTTTAATTGCCATCCCCTTGTCGGTAGGCGTGGTGTCAGTACTCAAAAATTCGACCAATATCGCCTGCCCATACGCTTTAACCCGTTATGGCGGGGATATCCCCTATGTCCGCATATTTGATCATTACCCTGAAGGTCAGCGCCCTCAAAAACAACAGCGTTGCTTCCCAGCGGGGCACGCGAGTGCTGGATTTGCCCTCTTGGCGCTGTATTACTTGCCAAAGACCCGAAGGCGGAAAAATCAATTCCTTGCTTTAGCCCTAGGTGCTGGCACGGCGATGGGTACTTACAAAATGCTGGTTGGCCACCACTTTATCAGCCACACACTAATCACAATGGTGCTCTGCTGGTTAAAGGTGAATATCGTCGCCTTATGTACACAGCGATTCTCAAGCTTAGAAAATTCTGAATACACAGCCATTAATAACCAGACAGGCTAAGCCTGTGTTCAATTGCAGCCAAATAACTGAAAGTGCGCTGCTAAAGCCCCGAAGACTGTACTTACTTTGCGAACTGGTGGAAATCAGATCTATCGGACTAAGTGCATACGCCGCCACGATGATGGCAAGTAACCTGACGAAAACAGGCATATTGGGGTCGCGTGCAGCAAAATAAACTGTCAGTGTATGTATCTTCAACTTCTGTGCATGTGCTTTTAGTGACTTGATATTCATAACACGGAACAATTTGCCAATCGACACTGGCAATATAGCAGCTCTAGGTAAAACAAGCCCACTACGAGTACAAGCGTCAGCACTAATAGCGAATTAGTATCCACCACAATAACTTTTATCGTAATTAAAACCTTCGTGCTATGCTTCGCCAAGATTACTGTTCACCACATATAACTAATGCCAAAATCACGACAAGTCAAACGCATAAAAAAGGTAAAAAAACGCCGCTTGGTTATCGAATATTGGCCGGGAAAGCCGATGCGACGCTATTACCCACAACTGCAAACACACGCTCTGGTATGGCATGGACTCGTTACCAGCCAATTGCCCGCAGGTATAGTTGACGAGTTCACTTTCTCACCTGATGGGCCAATGTTTCTCGATGAATTTCTTCAAGTTATTCGAGAGGAATTTTCTAAAATTGTTGCTGATGATGCAGTTAACTGCGGAATTCGAGTTTACACCAAAAATTAGAAGGCCAGGTGGCAACAGCGTTATTTAATGCTTACGTTAACCATTAAACATCCGTGCTGGCACGTCAAACACGTGTAACCACGCACCCAAACTCAATGCAGGGCATATCTATAGGGCATATTTGCTAGGTATCACCCAATACAGCCGGCACCCTAGCTTCCACCTCTATCGTAATATGGGATAAGTTCGGGATAAGTGCTCGAACATTTTCTTTTATCTTCGCTACGGAGCTCCCTTTGCCCGCTGAGACAGATAAAATTACTGCGTTGTGGTGTTCCGCAATTGTCCAAATATGGAGGTCATTAACAACTAGACCATTATCACATTCAAGCTGGCGCTTAATTTCTGTTGGATTAACCCCTGTTACATTGCGGTCTAATAACACTCTTCCAGTGTCACCGAGAAGAACATAGGCCCAACGCGCAATAATAATGGAGCCGACAATCCCTATTACCGCATCCATCCACAACCAGTTCAAGTAGCGCCCCGCTAGCAAGGCAAAAATCGCCAATATGGAAGTCAGTGCATCAGCTAATACGTGATAATACGCAGCCTTTAGATTGTGATCGTGATGATGACTTTCGTGATCGTGCTCATGGCCTTCATGAAGGATTAGTACCGATATGATATTGACTACTAAACCAACTATTGCGACCGTTATCGCACTGAGATAGTGGATGGATTGTGGGTTAATAAGGCGCTCAATAGATTCTACTGCCATGTACAGCGCTACCATTGCCAATGCAATTGCACTAGCGAAACCACCTAGATAGTTTACTTTTCCGGTGCCAAAACTAAAGCTATCATCATTTCGATGCTTTCGAGCATAACTATAGGTAAAAATGGCTAATGCGAACGCGGCCGCGTGTGTTCCCATATGCCAGCCGTCGGCTAGCAATCCCATTGACCCTGACCAAGTGCCAACGATAATTTCTGCGACCATAGTAATTAGCGTTAGCCAAAACACCGCGAGTACTTTCCGCTCTTTATGAGCGGAATTACCGACAAAATCATGAGCATGGTTGCTATGAAAGGAGTTTTTCACTGTATTAAGGCTCATTGGATTAGGCTACTTGATTAATGAGAGAATAATTAAGATACTATACCCTAGTATAGTAAAAGGTCTACATGATATGTCTCACACAATTCAGAACCAGAAAAAAATACTAACCCGCATACGGCGAATCAAAGGCCAAGTTGAAGGACTTGAACGGCTGCTACTCTCAAAGCATGAATGCAATAAAGTATTGCAACAAATCGCAGCTATCCGCGGTGCGACCAATGGGCTAATGATGGACGTTTTGGAAAGTCATATGCGAGAGCATTTAGGTGCCGACGACATTCCTCCGGCACAGCGACAACAAGAGCTTGTGGATGTTATGGCAATCCTAAAAAGTTATCTAAAATGAACACCTTGCACCTAAAACAAGGCAAGAATGAAATCGTTGAATGAAGAAGCGCCTCACCTACATACTTATCCTTTCGCTGATGTTGTTTACCACATTAGGCTGGGGCAGCGTATCCGTTGCGGCTGAGCACATGACGCCAAACATGCAACCAGGATATGCGGGGTGATTGCGATACACCAGCAAACTGCTGTTGTGTGAATAGTAATAATAGCTGTGAAAACATCGATTGTGGCATTTGTGGACTAACGGCAAGCTTCCTACCACCCGTTCCTATAGCTGCACTTGAAAAAAACCAGCGACCCGGACAGTTGCCCTCCCGCCTCCACACAGTCCAGCGTTTCAACGCTTACTGCTCAGACCCCCAAAATTTTTATAATTTACTAATAGGCACCGGATAACGGTGCGTGGTTTGGCCTATTTATAGCGCCAAGTAAAAGGTATTTTATGAGGATTTATTATGTTCAGCCAAACTTAGTGGTATATCGCCGCCCCGGTCCGACGTTTTGTTGTTGCGGTCGTTGCAGCGTTGTCCCTGATTTTTGCCCCAGCACTGTATGCTGCTGAGGAATACACCCACTCGGTAACGCTGTCATCGTCATCGGGTTCAGCCATGGCCCAAGCACCTTTGACGAAGCGCTTCGTGCCAACCCAGGAATAACCGCCCTTGAAGCTCCTGTTCGAAGTACCGAAGCACGTATTATTCAGTCTACCGCCCTACGTGACCCACAACATGGCTACAGTACCCATCAATGTCAGGCTATTCGCCTCATATTTAGCTACTCTATCGGTTGCGTTATTGTGTTCCATATACTTGCCTATTCACTATTCAGGAGATAATTTCATGATGGATGTATCGAACAGTTGGGTGCGGACACTCAGGCGCTATATCGTTCTTATCCTAGCTAGCAACCTGCTGTGGGAAATACTGCAATTGCCTCTATACACCATCTGGCAAGAAGGCCAACCGAGCGAGATCACTTTTGCCATTTTTCACTGTACCCTTGGCGATGTACTTATCGCCACAGCCTGCATCGTAGCCGCACTCGCTATATTTGGTGACACAAGCTGGCCGCAGACTCGTTTTTGTCCTGTCTTGTTGACCGCGACCGTATTCGGAGTTGCCTATACCTTGTATAGCGAATGGGTCAACGTCCATATACGCGAAGCCTGGGCATACACTCGTTTGATGCCCACCCTGCCGTTGCTTAATGCCGGGATCTCGCCAATTCTGCAATGGCTCATACTGCCACCGCTTTGTCTGCTGCTCAGCGCACGGGGACGCCATGCTTTCAAACGTCCTTGCCACGCAGACGAAGAGCGTAAGTAATCACCGATACGGAACTGGTACTCATTGCCCGGGCAGCGTGACTCAGTCGACGTGCTTTGGCGATACCTCACTGTGTATCTAAATGCTCGCGCCGACTAATAATTAGCGATATCTCGACATTTTACTACGCCTTTTACCGCACCAAGCGGCATCGCTTGAGTGTTTTTCTTCCCTTTTGGTAAATAATTGCAATTCTTGAATGTTCGGAAAATTTTAACGCTTTTGCTAACCATGTCAGGACGACAAAAAGTGGTTTCCATGCCAAATGCGACGATCCTTTGATGCTGTGGGTATACCACGTTCAAGCCCTGAAAATCTTCTACGGATTTGTTGGAAATATGTATTTACCTGATAAAGCGATGCTTTGGATAAGAGATGAGCTATCTAGTCCAGATCAAGTCCTTTTTGAACGTAACGTTAAACAAGTGTGCAGTGCCATCCTAAATTTTTTCGGAGAAAACTGACATAAATGCGGCTCGCAGGCTTGATTCGAAATCAGCGAGATTTATGACGTCGATTGTGCAGCCACCCGTCACTTTGGGTTTAAACGCGGTGAGCAACTGCTTAACTTGTTTTGCGCAACCGCGAGCGCGCCAATCAGACAGCAGGCCGCGCCCACCCGGATCGGCGCAAATCCACTGCCTGGCTCGCGCATGCCGACGACCTGGCCATGGAACACGCGGGCTGCAGCACCGATGATTTTCCCGCGGTTGGCGAAGAAGCGGACGTCGTACTTCCATTCCCTGCCATCGCGATCAATCAATGGATGCGCTGCATAGCGCTGCGCGAGATAGGCATCGGCAGGTAATTCGGCCAGCTTCTTGCGGCTAATGCTCTTGCCAACGTAGACGCCGCGACTGGCATAGCCAGAGGCCGGCTTGAACACCCACTGACTACGGTCGGCGTACCACTCTTCAGTAGCTCGTTCGTCCATGGGAAGTGTTTCGGCGATGCGAAACGAAAGTCCCGAGGTTTCATCACGCGCCAGTTCCGGCTGTGATGACCATTCAATGAAACGACGCTTGTCGGCGATGGCTGTGTAGGCCGCTGGCGAAGGTGCCAAAATCGTCGTCCCTTCGGACACTGCGCGGAGGATGGATTCGTGAGCAGGCTCGGCTAACAGGAAATCCGTGCTGCGCCAATACACGCGATCAATCGACGTGTTTTGATGACGCAAACGACCCTCGCTGTAAGTCAGTTCAGCGGCATCAAGCACTCGCACGTCCATAGCATCCGGCCGAATGAGATCAGCCAGAGCATGCATTTCGGCAAGCAGCGCCTGGGACATGAGTTGGTCGTCTACGATCGCCACGACACCAGTGCTGTGTGGGTCAGCCCCCAGCAGGTCGTGACGAAATAGCGTAAGCAGTCGCTTTTCCAATTGGCCATG
Organism: Zhongshania guokunii; assembly: GCF_040892635.1. Taxonomy (NCBI): domain Bacteria; kingdom Pseudomonadati; phylum Pseudomonadota; class Gammaproteobacteria; order Cellvibrionales; family Spongiibacteraceae; genus Zhongshania; species Zhongshania guokunii. Next base: position 70,529 of record NZ_JBFRYA010000014.1, read on the forward strand.
CTCCCAGTCTGCACAACATTCGTTGCCCTCGCGCGCCGCCTGCATCGCCGTAAGTACACCACCGGCATTGGTATTGACCTCGATCAGCACTGGCCCCTCAGATGTGGGATGAACGTCATAGCTCAGCAGCATGGGGCGAGAGTCCGCCTGCGGGTTCATGGCCAGGATCCGTGCCCAGAGCGTTTCAATGCCGGTAGTCACGAGACGTAATGCGCCCGGTGAGACAGGCACTGGCTGATCGAGAACGGGAAGGCCAAATGAATTAGACATTTTGTTACTCAGGCAAAGGTAAATAAATCCGCTGCATGTGCAGACTGTACCTGCACGCAGGTTTTCAATATTGGTACCATGTGGTCAGTGCCTTACAAAGGGCGATGAAAATCATGATGGCCCTGCCCACTATCGGCGTGGGTCTTTCAACTCAGCGCCACTGTTGGTCACTTTCCAGCCAACATAAATTCATTTCTAGCGACCTAGCTATCTTCTTGCTTTCCAATCTCCGCCTCCTCTGGGGTGTCCGGATGGCTCTCCAGTTTGGCCAGCCGTTCCTCTTCACGCTCTGATTCCCTGAGCAGCATGTTTTCAATCCGCGTTGTTAGCAAGAACTCCTTCTTTTCGCGGCGGCCGAACTCCAGGGCCAGATCTTTATAGAGCGAGATGGTCATGAGCACCATGATCAGCATGAAGGGAAACGCGGCAATGATCGAGACGGTACGCAAACCATAGAGCCCGCCGCTGAGCAGCAGGACAGCGGCCACCAGCAACTGCAGGCCGCCCCACATGATGCGGACGAATCGGGTCGGGTTGAGTACGCCCTTTGAGGTGAACATGCCGAGGACAAAGGTGGCCGAGTCCGCGGAGGTGATGACGAACATGGCCACCAGCAAAACAGCGCCAATACCCAGAAATTCACCACCTGGGAGTTGATTCAGCAAGGCATAGAGACCGGCCGGAGCCTCCGTGGCCACGGCATCAGCGATGCCGACTTGGTCGTATAGTTCAAAGTAAATGGCGGAGCCGCCAAAGGTTGAGAACCAGAGCATGCTGAGGACAACCGGCACGATCATCACGCCAAGGATAAACTCGCGGATGGTCCGGCCCCGAGAGATACGGGCGATAAAACTGCCCACGAATGGCGCCCAACTGAGGCCCCACGCCCAGTAGAACATGGTCCATTGTTCCACCCAGTGCTCGCTGGAATAAGGAGTGGTCACCAGACTCATTTCCGTGATGTTGCCCAGATATTCGCCTAGAGTCTGGGTCATCACCTTGAAGATAAACGCGGTGGGGCCAAGAGTGAGCACAAACAACAGAAGCAGAGCGGCCAACGCCATATTGGCGTTGCTAAGGAGGCGGATGCCTTTGTCGAGCGGGGTGAGCGCCGAAATCATAAAGAGCCCGCCCACCACGCCGATGATCATGAGCTGTGAGGTGAAGCCATAGGTAATATCAGCCAGGTCTGATAAGCCGCTGTTAATCTGGAGTGTGCCAAGACCAAGCGTGGTGGCAACGCCAAAAATAGTTGAGACCACGGCCAGGGTATCGATGGCCTTGCCCCAACCCCGATCAACCCTGGTGCCAAGCAGTGGGCGCAAGGTTTCGCTGATCAGTCCGTAGCTGTTGTGGCGAAAGCGGACATAGGCGATGGCAAGACCCACCAAGGCAAAATTTGCCCACTGGTGCAGCCCCCAGTGAAAGAAGGCATACCGCATGCCCATCTGGGCTGCTTCAGCAGTGCGGGGATCCCCAATACCCAAGGGTGGCTCATTGAAGTGCATCATGGGTTCGGCAACACCCCAGAACACCAAACCGACACCCATACCGCCGGAAAAAATCATTGCCAGCCAGCTGGGAAAAGAGAATTCTGGCGGTTCGCCATCGGGACCGAGACAAAGTTTACCGAATCTGGAAAAGGCAATGCCAAGGGTGAAAATAACAAAGCCACTGGTGGCCAGAAGATAGAGCCAGCCGACGTTGGTGGCGGTGGCATCCAGAACCTGCTGCGCCCCCTGCTCTACCATCTCTGGCCAGGAGGCCGCAACTGCCACGAAGGCGGCCATGATGAGTACCGAGACGTAAAAGACGGTGCCCACATCCCCAAGCAATCTGCTGAAAAAACCGGAAATACCGCGTGAGATATGCTTCATTGAACTCCCTGTTGCGAAATCGTAAATTTACGATTGAGTGTTGTCAGGAGCTATTCGGAGCCCTCTTAGAACAACAATGTCATAAAAATTATTAGGCATTCTGCAAGCGATTATAAATGGTGGCCAGCAACCATCCAGCGATACCCGCTGATACGATCCAGGCTACAAGGCCCTGAACAACACCGATCAGCGTCAGGTGCCAACCCATCTCATTCAACTGCATATGCAGCATATTACCTGACATGGACAACATCATGGTTGGCATCAACATGACCAAAGCGCTACAAATTAGCCATAGCACCGCCGCAGTAATCGCACTGGACACCCCAAATTTAAACGCATTAATGGTCATGATTATTTCTCCATCTGTGGTGGTATATCTGTGAAAAGAGTATCGCTACATATCGCTGAACCGGTTAGTAGACTGCGTCATGCGCATCATTTCGTGCTCCTCCAGCGAACGAAGTGATTCCATTAACTCTCTGGCAGAGGGGATGTCCGCCCTACTGGCAAGGTAGCGATACAGCTCAATCACCTGCTGATGCTGGTCGACAATCACCGCCATGATTTGCGTGGCGTTCAACTCGGCAAAGGGTGCGTCACAATGTGCATGTCGAACGATGGGGTGCTTTGCGACATATTCATAACACCAGGTATTCAGGGCAAGCTCATCGCCTGAGGTTTCGAAGCCATTAACAACTTTTGTGAGACTTTTTTCGTGATCTGACAGGTAGGCAAGAATCATTCGTGCTCGCTCATCGCTGTTCTTATCTACGCAATGAGATAAACACTGACTCAGCTGTTCGTGAAATTCCTGAGTCCAATGAAGAACATCTTTTAATGTTTCAATTTGCATAAGCACTCCCTCCAGTATCGATTAACTAAAAGCGGGAAATATCACGATAACCCGTGGCATCAGCCGTAAACTCTGCATATCCTTTTAAATACACGCACAAGTCCTTAAACGCATCAAGATCGTCATGAATATTTACTGTATTAACACCCGCTAATCCCCATCGGGGCACTCGTTAAAAAAGTTTATTGCCGTAAACATCTTTTAAACTATCGTCTTATGCTTGTAACGCCAGCAATTTTAATCTTCGGCATGCCTCTACAAAGGATTACCTTATTTCTCTTTATTGGAATTACCGCAACCGATTTCCCATGGCCACAACCGCCCCATAGCAAGAAACGTAAAAGACGCAGACCAAGTAATTAAAAGAAAACCATTTAATGCTTCCACTGCAGTAATAAAGCGAATATGTCCTAGCGGTTGAATATCTCCTAACCCAAGGGTCGTATAGATTACTCCCGAGTAATACAAATAATTCATTGCGTTACCCACTGGCGCGCCTTCAAACACGCCTAAATCAAGCAACGACACAGACCAATTATAAACCAGTGCATAAAAACCAATCTCGATTATATGTGCCAAGAAAAGTGCAATGACAATAACCAACACTTGCGATTGTCTTTCAAGATTAAATTTCTGTGTATTCGAACCCAGCCAGAGCAACACGCGATAATGGAATGCAAAAGTAGCTGCGACTAAACTAAATGCCAGAACAATCGCAAGTATCACGCTACTTATCTCCTCTGTTAGTAGCCAATGGGTATTCCAACTGATCGGGTATCAGTCTACCTTTTTCCTGATACTGCAATATGAAGCTATAGATTACGGGTAGTACCAGTAAATTAAGTAAGGTAACGGTTAGCATCCCTCCTAGCATAGGTGCTGCGATACGATGCGTTACATCGGAACCAGTTCCACTACTCCACATAATGGGAATCAAGCCCGCCATGGTAGAAATAGCCGTCATTGCGACCGGACGGACGCGTTTTGATGTAGCCGACAATACCGCGTCTTTTACCTCCTCAAGCGATAATCTATTGGTAGATATCGATCGTCTCTTGGCAATCTCTGTATCAATAAAACTTAGTACCAACACCCCTATTTCTGCCGCCATACCCGCCAAGGCAATAAAACCCACCGCGACGGCCACAGACACATTGTAGTCGTTGATATAGATGAGCCAGATCCCACCCACAAGACCAAACGGGATTGACATCATGACAACCAGTGGTTCGGTGATATTGCGAAAATTAAAATACAAGAGTAAAAAAATAATGAACAAGGTCGCTGGTGCCACAATTTGTAAGCGAGCCGCTGCGCGCTCCATATATTCAAACTGCCCCGACCAAGTAACGGTATAGCCCGCAGGTACCTTCACTTGCTCTTGTAACACTCGCTTCGCTTTGGCAACAAAGCCACCAATGTCAGAGCTAGAAATATCCACATAAATCCAGGCATTAGGCCTAGCATCTTCACTTTTAATGACCGGAGGGCCACGCTGGTATTTTATCTCTGCGACCATAGCCAAAGGAATTTGTGCTCCAGTCGGTGTTGGGATCAATACCCGCTTGAGCGTTTCTATGTCGTCACGTAATTCTCTTGGATAGCGCAGGTTTACAGGGTAGCGCTCGAGGCCTTCAACCGTTTCGGTAATGTTCATGCCGCCAATGGCACTCTGAATAACATCTTGCACTGCGCCCACCGTAAGACCATAGCGAGACGCACTCTCACGGTTAATATCAAAATCCAGGTAATAACCGCCCACCGCTCGATCACCAAACGCCGACGTGGTTTCAGGTAAGGATTTCATTGCTTGCTCAATGTCCTGAGCAACTTTTTGAAGGACATTGAGATCGGGACCAGAGACCTTAATACCAACAGGCGTTTTAATTCCCGTTGATAACATATCAATCCGAGTTTTAATCGGCATCGTCCACGCATTAGCTAAACCCGGAAACTGTATGGCCTGGTCCATTTCATTCATCAATTCCTTGGTGGTTTTCTTGGGATTTGGCCATTGATCCTTGGGTCTTAACCGTACCGTGGTTTCCATCATAGCTAGTGGCGCTGAATCCGTCGCCGAATCGGCACGCCCCACTTTACCGAAAACATGGTGCACTTCGGGAAAGGTCGCTAAAATTTTATCCGTTTGCTGCAATAGCTCCTTGGCCTTAGTAATCGAAATACCAGGAAAAGTTGTTGGCATGTAGAGAATATCGCCTTCGTCCAAGGGCGGCATGAATTCGCTACCTAATTTTGAATACGGGTAATAGGTCACGGCTAATAAGCCTAATGCCAAAATAACAGTAAGCCCCCGCCACCTCATTGCGAACTTTAAAGCAGGTCCGTGTAATGCATGCAATGCTCGATTGATTGGGTTTTTGTGTTCGGCAATGATCTTTCCGCGCAAAAAATAGCCCATCATTACCGGCACCAACGTTATAGCCAGAATGGCTGACGCTGCCATGGCGTAAGTCGCCGTAAATGCTAACGGGCTGAATAAACGCCCTTCTTGCGCCTGCATGGTAAAAATCGGCAAGAATGATACGGTAATCACCAGTAATGAGAAAAATAACGCTGGCCCGACTTCTTGGCAAGATTCACTAATGGTTTTCCAGCGCTCATCATTGTTCAATGCATTCCCTTTCTCCTCCACCGCAGTGGCCAGGCGACTGTGCGCGTTTTCAACCATAACAATCGCGCCATCGACCATCGTACCGATCGTTATCGCAATACCACCCAGGGACATAATGTTAGCGTTAAGCCCCTGAAATCGCATTACGATAAAAGCCATCAAAATACCGAGTGGCAAAGTAATAATTGCAACGAAAGCTGAGCGAGCATGCAGCAGAAATAGAATAACAACCAAACTTACAATAATTAATTCTTGTATTAACGATGTATTGAGGCTTTTAACCGCACGTTCAATGAGATCGCCTCGATCATAGACAGGTACAATTTCCACCCCGTCTGGCAAACCCTCCTTTAACTCCTCCAACTTGGCGCGAACTGCCTGAATCGTGGCTAATGCATTTTCACCGTAGCGCATAATCACCACGCCACCGGCGACCTCCCCTTCACCGTTAAGGTCAACTATGCCGCGCCGCAATTCAGGGCCAATCTGAACACGGGCGACGTCTTGTAAGCGTATTGGCGTGCCATCGCCATCAACTCCCACCGGTATACTGTTGAGGTCATCAATCGACTGAATATATCCCCGCGCCCGCACCATATATTCGGTTTCTGCCATTTCCACCAGGCGCCCGCCTACGTCCTTATTGGACATCTTGATGGCCATCTTGATTTTGTTCAACGGAATGCCGTAGCGCTGCAATGCATTGGGGTCGACTTCAACTTGATACTGCTTGACGTAACCACCCACCGATGCAACCTCGGCTACCCCTTGCACAGTTTGCAATGGGTAGCGCAGATACCAATCTTGCAAGGAACGTAATTGCGCTAAGTCATGTTTACCCGTTCTGTCGACTAAGGCGTATTCGTAAATCCAACCTACACCAGTTGCATCAGGCCCTAAGGTCGGCGTGATGCCCTGAGGCAAACGACCACTAACGTAATTAAGAGATTCCAAAACGCGTGAACGCGCCCAGTACATATCCGTGCCATCTTCAAAAATAATGTAGACGAAGGACAAACCAAAAAAAGAATAACCCCTCACGACTTTGGTGCGAGGTACAGCGAGCATCGAGGTTGTTAGGGGGTATGTCACCTGGTCTTCAACCACTTGCGGTGATTGCCCCGGATATTTGGTAAAGATAATAACTTGTACGTCTGATAAGTCCGGAATTGCGTCCAACGGCGCGTTTTTATAAGCAAACAATCCAACCAAGGCAATAATGGCAGTAGCAATCAACACCATTACACGATCACGTAGGGAGGCTTTGATAATGGCATTAATCATGTTCATACGCTCCCAGTGTGCCCTGTTCTGCATGGTCATCCTTTTTTATACTAGAAGTGCCGGCATCCTCCTCACCACGATCAATCCGCTTATCGCTTACCACGCCATTTGGACTGTCTCCGCTCACGTTCAGCACATCCATCATTTTTGCGGTGGCTTCCCGCAATTTTGATTCAGAATCAATCAGGAACTGAGCAGAGGTCACCACCTCCTCACCGGCATTAACTCCCGCCAGAATCGCTACTTGTCCAGCAGACTCAATACCTAAGGTTACGATTCGAGGTTCAAACTTTCCTACACCGCTTGCTATAAAGACCTGAGCACGATCACCGGTGCGAATAACAGCTTCAGCTGGTATAACAACCACATCTTTCAAGGGGTCGGCATAAATACTAACCTTCGCAAACATATCAGGGCGCAATAACAACTCACTATTATCAAAAACTAAACGCACTTTGGTGGTTCGTGTTTTAGACTCGGCATAGGGATAAATATAAGAGACAGAACCCTTAAATATTTTTCCTGGAACAGAAACCAAGGTCATGTCTACTTCATCACCTAACTTGACCCACGGCAGTTCATATTCATAGACATCCGCGTACACCCAGACCTGTTTCAGATCAACCATCATGTATAGTTCGGTTTTTGGTGTCACAAACTGTCCCTTGCGCGAACCAATACGAATAACAGTGCCGTTGACGGGAGAATGTATATGGAGGTATTTTTGAATAGTTCGCGTTTTTTCAAGCGCCCTAATTTGATGTTCTGGTACATCTAAAAATTGCAACCGTTCGCGAGCGCTCCTAACCAACTCTTCAGCCCCCCGCCGGATTTCATCGAAAGGACTCTTACTCAGTGTTGATAGATTATTCAGTGCTAATAGGTATTCCTGCTGCGTTGAAACTAGTTTTGGTGAATAGATACTCAGCAAGATATCGTTCTTAACGACTGTCTGCCCAGTTTTATCCACGCGGACATCTTCGACCCAGCCATCCACTTTGGGGTGCACCCGTGACATTCGCTGTTCATCAAAATCGATTCGTCCCATGGCTCGAATGGTTCGACTGATGGATTTACGCACGGCCATGGCGGTTCGAACACCGATATTCTGTACGACTACTGGATCAATTTTAACTGTGCCCGGTATTATACTCGTCTCGTTATCGGCATACACCGGAACATAGTCCATGCCCATCGAATCTTTGGCTGGTACCGGCGACGTCACTAATGGATTCATCGGACTGCGGTAAAACAAAATTTGTTTTGCTATAGAAGCTTCGCCTTCGTCTGCATATACCGGTACGTAATCCATTCCCATCGAATCTTTTGCAGGTACCGGCGACGTAACAGTCGGATTCATCGAGTTTCGGTAAAATATAGGTTTAATGTCATCCGTTGCCATAAGCTCGGAATCGGCATCACCACCGAAGATAAAATAACCCGCGCCGAGGCCAATAATAAGCATCAGAATTGGGAGTAATGGGGTAGATTTATTCATAAACAGATTCCTTACCGACGGCGGCTTCTAGTCGCGCTAATGCTTGTTTCGCTTCGCTCAACGCTTTCCAATATTGCAGTTCATAATTAAAGAGAGTCATTTGGCTACGAACCAGGTTAAGAAAATCGACTTCACTTACCTGATAGCCCGCCAACATAGAGTCCACCGTTTGTCGTGCCTGTGGCACGATGCCGCTGCCAAAAAGCGAAAATTGTTGTTTTGCTCGATGATAGTCTGTCACCGATGTGGAAATAGCCGCCATCACCAGGCCTTTTTCGTCGAGTAACGCATAGTGATTTTTTTGTAATTCATAATTTCTTTGCGACACCGCTTTTGATTGTTTTCGACCTGCATACAAAGGTATCTTTACACCGACCATAACAGACACAAAATCCGAACGAGAACCACCTCCTGGCGACGGGTTATCACCAGCTCTATCACCGTACGTCACACCTACTTGAAAATCAGGATAATAATCTCGCTTAGCCAAATCCAGACGCGATTGTGCTGCCTCAATCTGAGTTTCCATCTGTTTCAAGCGCGGCCTAGCAACTTCTGCCAATTGGTAAAGCATCGTTTCATTAGCAAGATTCGGCATCGTTTTTGAGACTTGATTCGGTAACAAGACGACCTTATTCGCCGGTCTATCCATAAGAACATTAAGCTGAATAGACTGGTTTCGTCGTATCGCTTGTAGTTGAATCTCTTGATCTATTAATTTTGATAATTCTAACTGTGCAAGTAAAACATCCTGCTGTAAACCTTTGCCAGTTTCGTATTTGGTTTTCGCTACGGCTATAAACTGCCGTAACAGACTTTTATTCATCTCTACTGTTTCAAGGGCGCGATCTAAATAGTAAATATTCCACCATCTACTTTTAACATTTCCAATTAATTGCAATCGAACTTCATCCACCGTATGTCCGGCAGCCAATGCATCATATTCAGCAGCCTCCTCCTTCAAACCCAGTTTCCCAGGAAAAGGAAATACTTGGCTGAAGCCGATCTGAGTCTGAGTCATGGCTTCCTGATCTCTATCAAATGTATCAGTGGGGAAGTTCATCGCATTTAAACTAACCATAGGGTCTGGCAACGCTCCCACCTGTGAAGGTATTTCGGACATCGACTTGTAGCGCGCCCTCATCTCACTGAGGTTTGGATTGTGTCCGACAGCTAGACTTACGGCCACTCTCTCCGTGAACTGATTTGTATTCTCTCCGCTGTACAAAGGCGAACTAACTACGCTCAACATGACAAACCACAATTGTAACGTCACTTTTTTATCAAAAAATATGTTTGACATTATTTCTATACCTGAAAAAATAATTGATAAAATCAACTAAAATATTTCATTTAATGAAAACAGAGTAAAGGAGAAACCCATCAATAGGGCACCAAGACTGAATTGCTATTCAGACTACAGCATACATATTTCGGCGCAGCCTTATTCGTCATTTTTGGTAAATCCCCCCATTATAATTTTGCGTTTAATGACATAAGACATTAGATCTACAATCGTTTTTCCAGATGGAAAATATGCCCAACTATCTCCCGCAGGCTTATAAACTGGGAAATAAGCCCTCTTTCTAATTATTCACAAATTCCACAACATCATTCTTCATAACATCCCCTTCGGTGTTTATTGCTCGCGAGAAATGATCATTAACCACAGATTTGATCTTCAATTTTCCGACATAATCGACTCTGTAGTCAGACTCACCCTCCTCAACAGCACCTTCCCATACATATCGATAAACCTGGAGGTCCTGACCTACTTTAGCCCCATCCTTGCTACCTATGCATATAACCAACTCATCATTATCGATGCCAACCACCTGGCCTTTCATGATTTGTTCGTGATAAAACTGACTGCCAAAACAGGCTGTCAGTAACCATACTAAAATCATCAGAAAGCTAATTCCCAGTATTTTCCGCAACATTTTAATACTCCTATTGACTTATATTTTTATATTACAATGTTAAAAACATAGGGCCACATAAACCTTATGCGCTCCAATACTTACAGATCACTAATCCGCGAATGTATTTTTTATATATTCAAGGGCTGCCGTTAGGTTTTCATCAGAAAGCCGACTGTTACCGCCTCTTGGTGGCATTGGCATCAAACTCCCCTCACTTTGAAAGCCATTAATAATGTTGCTAAGTAGTTCGCTATCACTCTTCGACAAACGGCCATCTGCGGAGGTAAAATCGGGAACACCTGAGAAGCTACCCTTTCCATCAGTACCATGACAGGCCATGCAGTTGTTTTTATAAACACGCTCCCCAGAAATAGTACTTTTAACTTCCGCTACCTCTGTTATCAACACCTCTGTACTAAGGCGTGTATGTGTAGACTTTGCATTAACTCCTCTTAAAAAGGTAAGGAGGTCGCGAGTCTCTTGCCCTGTCAGCCCTGCTCGAACACGCATATGAAAAATAGAAGTAATCCCATCACGAAGATCCGTTGGGTTACGCATGTTGTGACAACGCGAACAGTTCTCTGACCAAACCTTACTGCCTTGAGAAAAGTTGCCTGCTTCTGGATAATCAAGCGCCACCGACCACTGGGACGTCACCACTAAAAGCGCGGACAAAATTATTCCTTTACCATTGTTATAAATACCTGTGCAAATTTTCGTTTTCATTACTGTTTTCCTCTGTTAGAAAACTATCAGCTAAGAAGGTTCTAATTAAAAACCATAGGCCATCTGAAACAGGAATCTATCTTTATCGGCGTCGCTTTCCGTTTGACCATCATTAAATTCGTAGCTTAATTTTCCAATAAAATTATTGGCAAAGAGGTAGTTAGCACCTACAGCCCATTGCTGCTGATCCTGACTATTGTGGGGCGAATCGAAGTCCGTATAGCGCGCAACCAACTCCCATTTCGATTGACTGATTCGATAAGCTCCCTGTGCGTACCATGTCTCCCAAATTGCGCCTTCTGAGGCTGAAGCACCACTCCCCGTATCAGCCCCGACCTCAGTCTCAACATACTCACCACGTATATTGAAAGCTTTATACTGCAAGCTGAAATCACCTCCAATCACATCATAATCACGTGCTTCCTCACGGCCGAGCAGACTGTTGTCCCCTTCATGAATTGACGTAACCGTGGCTTCACCGCTAGCAGCGGAAATACCAAGTTCAAACCCGACGAAGGGAATAAAGCCCAGTCGAGCACCTACGGCTTTTTTACCATCATTGTCTGCGCCAAACCCTTCTGCCTCTACACCATCCAGTTCAAATTCACCGTCTTCAAATTCACTCATAAGCTCCGGGCCATTACTGATATATATGGCGTAATTTGTCCTTATACCGCCAACAGGAAATCCACCACGTACTTGGAATCCGACGTCGGATACTGGCGCGGCTCCATCGTGACCAAACCCAGGTGGCGCTGAAGGAAGTTTATTGATCCAGGACGGATGGAGGTTCTGTCGAAACTGACCAATAGGACTCAAAAATTTACCACCAACAAGGATCATATAGTCGTTTACAAACCAGTCGATCGTTAGATATTCAAGATTAGTCTCAGTCTCTCCATCGGCGTTAATTTCAATCTCCAATTCAGCTTCGAGCATCACTATGTCGCGGTATTGAAAGTGAAAGATGGGCGCAAACGTACCCACATTGAAACTACCGTCCGTCGACTCAGTTTCGATGTATCCCACATCGGCATAACCAGACATATGGATCAGGGTGTCAGGTAGTAACCAATCGCTGGTACTAGCGACATCTTGCTTGATAAGCTGAACCTCTTCTTTGGTCGCGCTCTTTCCTAACTGCTCCTTCAGCTGGTCCATTTCCTGCTGCATACGCTCGAGGCGCTCGGCTAACACTTCATCACTTAGCTCCGCGAGCGCCACCGTTGAAACCGTGGCAGCGGCAAAGGTGAACATGATAGCTCTTGCTAATTTTTCTAGTTTCATAACTTGTCTCCGTTATTTTGATAGACCTATCGACCAGGTGGTCGCTTATGGCAACTCAAAGGCTCATGGCTGACATTGTCTTTAACGTTCTGATCGACAAATTTGTAATAACCTTCTTTAAAATGCGTCCACCAATCATGGCTAACTTCCACATCATGTTGCTTGAGAACGCTTTCAATACCATCCAGACAAACTCGTGATGCGTCGTAGTCCAGATTCAAAACATGTGATTTCTCATCAAAAGAGATAGCGTCAAGACCATAAATATTTTCGATTTCTGCAATGGCTTCTTGCAACCTGCTCTGTTCGATGGGTTCGAGCCTCAAATGCCGCACTACCAGATTGACTTCAGAAACACCCAATCGATGATTTCCTTTTTTGCTCATATAAATCCCTCCAAACCCCAGGCCAGTGTATGCATGTAACTAAGTATTAAATTCCACCTCACATGGAACACCGGCGAGGGATTATAGTAGTTAGTACCTCCATGTTCTTGCTAATCCTATTGATTATGCTTTTCGCCTTCCATCGTCGCCTTGTAATGTTTATGTGTTGGATCATTTTCTTTATTCGTACTTTTAGGATAATTACCTTCTTTATAATCCTGATGAGATTCACCCGGCATGGTTGCCTTGTAATTCTTATGCGTAGGCATCGCTTCCGCATTTTTATCAGTTTTTGTTGCTGACTCTGAGTTGCTATGAGACTCACCTGGCATAGTGGCTTTGTAATGTTTATGGGTTGGCTCCTGCTCCGCATAAACAGTCACAGCTGCTGAAGATATAATTACTAATAAAGAAAATCTTATAAAATTATTCATGGCATTCTCCAATTAAATATAAATTTTTTGGTTAATTTTTTAATATATTATGCAGTACGCTATTTTATTCCATACGCCTCTCCTTTCTAATCACAACACTCATTAAAAATTATCACTCGATAATAGCTTTTGTTTCCAACTATGGAGTACAGAAATTCGTTTAATACAAGCATCAAGGAATTTCCAATACCTTACATAATCACTCTAAATATGTACTAACTCTAATTCATCATCACGGTTATCCAGATAATTTTATTACGCCGTTATTCAATGATTATGTTCACGGTGCATTATTCTTTTCCTTGCCTCTGATCCCAGATATAGATGCTCACCGCATGCAATCAGAATCATGACAAAAACAGCCACGGCGATAACATAAGGATCGGAATTCAGCTTCACCCAGACAAATCCGCTCAGTACAAACAGATCCAGAATAATGGCAGTCACTGGCACCCAAGATTTGGCTTTAATATCGTCCAACAAGTAACGCAGAACGCCCCAGTGAATGGCAATATCCATGACTAGGTAGAAAACTATACCGAGAGCAGCAATGCGGGAGAGATCAAAAAATGCGGTGAGAAAAATCCCCAGCACGACGGTATATACCAGCGTGTGTTTTTGGATGCTGCCAGACATACCGAAATGGCTATGGGGCACCAAATGCATTTCCGTCAGCATCGCCAGCATTCTGGAAACTGCAAAAATGCTGGCAAGAATGCCTCCCGCCGTTGCAGTCATGGCAATGGCAACGGTGAACCAAACACCATATTCCCCAAATACAGGACGCGCCGCCGCTGCCAAAGAGTAATCTCGGGTTTCGATAATTTCGCTGAGAGAAAGGTTGCCTGCTACCGCAAAACCAACCAGCGTGTAAATAACAACACAAGCAGCGATTGAAATAACAATGGATCGGCCAATGTTTTGGTGTGGATCAATCACCTCGGAACCACTATTGGTAATGGTGGTAAAGCCCTTGAAGGCCAAAATACCAAGCGCAGTAGCTCCGAGAAAATTTCCTAACGTTCCAGGTTCGCTCTCACGGGTAAAATCGATTGCCAGGCTGTCCGCCAGTAAAACACCTGCCAGACCGATAATCAGAATGCCGCCAATTTTCAGCATGCCAATAAAACCGGCAAAACCTTGAATAAGGCGATTGCCCTGAAGATTAATAACAAAGGCCGTCAATATGAGTGCCACACCCAGTATCGGCACCATAAGACCGGATTCGTCACCACCGAACAGTTGCATCGTGTATGAGCCGAATGTTCGGGCTAAAAAACTTTGCGCGATGACCATTGAGAAGTACATCAGCAAAGCATTGAACGCGGTGGGTAATCGATCACCATAGGCTTTGTGGAGATACATACCTATGCCGCCCGCAGAGGGATAGGCGTTAGATATCTTGATGTAAGAGTAAGCACTAAAAGAGACGATCACAGCGGCGGCCAGAAAGGCCAATGGAAACAATGCCCCCGTCATTTCGGCCATCTGCCCGGTCAGCGCAAAAATACCGGCACCTATCATCACGCCAGTGCCTAACATTACTGTTCCAGACAACGTTAAGCTGTCTTCATCGTAATGCGAGGTGCGATTCTGATCGCGGGACATGGTTTCTCCTTAAATGGTTTGTGTTTTTTCAGTGGTAAATTTTGGAAACCACGCAGGAGTGGAATCCATATACCGGCGATAGATATCAGCGAATTCGTCCAGTGCCATTTGTTCTTCACGTTTCGCCAAACGCACATACACAATCACCAATATTGGAAACATCACCACAGTAGGTAGCGTTGGCCACTGCAACAGGAATCCGAACATAATCATGATGAAGGCAATATATTGAGGGTGGCGACAACGGGCATACCAGCCGGTGGTAGCTAAGGAGCGCGTTTGTTGGGCCTTATGTAAAACATTCCAAGCCGCTGACAATAAAAAGAACCCTGAAATGATCAGTATATTGCTGGCGATATGTAAGGGGTCCCAGTGAGCATTACCTTCGAATCCAAAAAGGGTATGCAGTAAATGGCCGTTTTCATGAGCAAGAAAGTCCACTCCGGGATACTTTTCCGCGAGCCAGCCGGAGAAAAAATAGATCGTTAGCGGAAAGCCATACATTTCAGTAAATAAGGCCACAATAAAAGCAGAGAACGCACTAAAGCTTCGCCAGTCGGTTTTTGTTTGTGGTTTAGCAAAACTGAAGGCGAAGAATATAAATATCGCTGAATTTAGTATCACTAACGTCCAAAGTCCGTAATCGGAATCACCGTGCATTGTCTTTCTCCGTTGATGTCGATGGAGGATTAATATCGCATTTTCCGTTAATGATGATGGCGATCTTCTTTTTCATTGCGCCCGCGCTCCAAGCCACGGCGATAGGCATCCTGCTCCGTCTCACCCGGCTCCTGCCCCCCATGCCCGTTATCTCCATGACCATGTCCACCATGCATAAAAATATGCATGAAGGGGCAAGCTAAAATAATCAGGAATGGCAGGTACTGCCAGACATGCTGTCGGTGCTCCATCAGTAAAAAGTAGCTGGCCGCACCAATTAACCCCATTGCAGCCAAACCTTTTGGCGTAAACCAGAAAGATGTTTTTTGCGTTGTCATAACGCACCTCCTTTCAATGTGTCGTGGCTATTGTTTATGGTTATTCCACCGTGATCTGTCCGCGATACATTTGCATTTGACAATGGAAGGTATATTCACCGGTAGACAACGCGGGTAGTTGAATCGTCTTCAACTTATTCAACGGCAGGGTATCGCTAATTTGTAAGTCCGGGATTAGCAACGCTTCCGAACAAGGTGATTGATCTTTGCGCATGAATTTAATTTCTACTGGTTTTCCAGAAGGTAATTTAATGCGCGACGGGCTATAGGTACCGTTTTCGACAACAATCACTAAATCATCTTCACCTATTTCAGTCTCCTTGGGCCTGTACAACCAAAACCACCATA
The DNA here is from genome assembly GCF_040892635.1 of Zhongshania guokunii. Taxonomy (NCBI): domain Bacteria; kingdom Pseudomonadati; phylum Pseudomonadota; class Gammaproteobacteria; order Cellvibrionales; family Spongiibacteraceae; genus Zhongshania; species Zhongshania guokunii. The sequence continues at coordinate 86,655 of NZ_JBFRYA010000014.1, forward strand.
CAATTAATCCAATCAACACAACGCCGGCAATATTGATAAGTAACATGTCATGCTCCTACTAGGTCAGTGTTGCTCTTAATGTTCTTTGGCTTTAAAAAAGCGAAGTCGATTGGCATTCGTCACGACCGTCAACGATGAAAATGCCATCGCCGCACCAGCAATGACCGGATTGAGTAGCAAACCGAAGAAGGGATACAACACCCCCGCAGCAAAGGGAACACCCGCGACGTTATAGATAAAGGCACCGAATAAATTCTGTTTGATATTGCGCAACGTCGCCTTGCTAACGGCAATGGCATCGGCAAGTCCGTGCAGTGAGCCGCGCATCAAGGTGATATCAGCGCTTTCAATAGCGACATCTGTGCCGGTACCGATAGCAAATCCGACATTGGCAATAGCGAGCGCGGGGGCATCATTAATGCCGTCACCGGTCATGCCGACGATCTCGCCCTGCATTTGCAGCTCTTGAACTTTTTTGGATTTTTCTTCCGGCAGCACTTCAGCAAAAAACTCGGTAATGCCAGCTTTGTTGGCAACAGCTTTGGCAGTATCGCGATTATCACCTGTTAACATCACGACACGAATACCGCTATGTTGTAGCCGCTTGATGGCAGCAATCGAATCTTCTTTGATGGGATCGGCCACGGCGATAATCGCCGCAAAGCTATTATCGATGGCAAAGTACATTGGTGTTTTGGCATCCGCGGCCAAGGCCTGTGCTTTTTGCACGAAGTCACCCAGATCGATGCCACGCTCGCGCATCAATTTTTCATTTCCAAACAATAGCGTTTTTCCATCCACTTCGGCTTGTACGCCATGACCTGCGATAGCGTTAAAATTGGATACCTTTCCGGTTTCGATGCCGCGTTCCTGTGCAGACTCCACTATAGCCATTGCCAGTGGGTGTTCAGAACCGCTCTCCAATGTTGCCGCCAGCTGTAAAACGGTTTTCTCGTCGTATTCTCCGGCGATAACTACATCCGTAACTTTTGGTGCGCCCAACGTAATGGTGCCGGTTTTATCCAAAATCATTGCGCTGATTTTCGAAGCTGTTTGCAGTGCGGCGCCATTGCGAATCAACACACCCGCCTCAGCCGCCTTGCCAACCCCAACCATGACTGACATCGGCGTCGCCAACCCTAAGGCGCAGGGACAAGCAATAATTAACACAGTAGTCGCCGACACAATGGCGTAAGCAACCACAGGATCAGGCCCAAAGTTCAACCAAATTAGTGCACTGCTCACCGCGATAATCATGACTATGGGGACAAAATAGGCCGAAATTACATCCGCCAGCCGCCCTATCGGTGGCTTGGAATTTTGCGCGCGTTTGACCATATTAATGATTTGCGCCAGCGCCGTGTCTTTGCCCACGCGAGTGGCCTTGAATAATATGGAGCCCGTTTTGTTGATGGTGCCCGCTGCCAGGGTATCACCCACGGTTTTTTCAACAGGCATAGGTTCACCGGTCAACATCGATTCGTCGATTGCGGTATAACCTTCAATAACTTCGCCATCGACAGGAATTTTTTCACCGGGCCGTACCCGAACAACATCGTTTAACAAGACCTGATCGATAGCAATATCCAGCTCTTTATCGTCGCGCACGACGCGGGCAGTTTTTGGCTGCAAACCAATTAAGCGTTTGATCGCCTCCGAGGTACGTCCGCGCGCTTTTAATTCCAAGGCAAGACCCAGATCGATCAAGCCGATAATCATCGCAGTTGCCTCAAAGTAGACATGCCTTGCTTCCGGAGGAACGGAACTCGGAAAAAACACCACTACCATTGAGTACAACCACGCTGTGCCCGTACCCAGAGCAATCAACGTATCCATGTTGGCTGAATGATTAAGAAATGATTTCCATGCGCCAACATAAAAGTGCTTACCAGAAACAATCAGCACACCCAACGTCAGGAGGCCAACAACCCCCCAAACAACTTGCTCACCGGTTGTATTGACGTTCATTTCACCGGTGATCAGTGCATAAGCCATCAAGGGACCACCCAGTAAAAGGGCAATCCAAGTTTCCTTCATCAGCCGCTTGTAATAAGCCTGATCCGCTTTTTCTTTCTCTGCTAATGCATCATCGTCATTGTCAGCAGTCGCAATCTTGGCGTTATAGCCCGCCTTCTCCACTGCCTTAAGCAAATCAGACGTTGCGGCATTGCCCGTCACGCTCACGGTGCGCTGAGCGAAATTCATTTCCGCGCTTTCCACACCCGACACGGCTACCAGGGAGGCTTCAATTTTTCCCACGCAACTGGCGCAGCCAGCACCCTCGATAATCAGTTCCTGTTGTGCCGCGCTGGCAGCATGATTGTGATGGCGAGTACTGCTATCAGCACCTTCATGACAATCCGATATGCCGGATTCCGTGTTCACTGAACTCATCGGATCACTCCTGAATTATTTGATGACTGTTGCGGGAAAACCTGACTGATTCAATGCCTCCTTCAAAGCGTTAGCCTCTACCGCGCCAACGACCGAAGCGACACCCGTGGCCAGATCCATGCACGCTTCGGTTACGCCGGAAACAGAGCGTAACGTTTGCTCAATGCTTCTCACACAACCACCGCAAGTGGCGCCTTGGACCTGTAACCGTTGCAGCGGAACGCCAACGCTTACGCCACTTCCATTTTGAGTGCTGAGAGCAGAGGATGATTGGCTGGTACAGCAACAGCCGCCTTGACGGGTTTTAGTCGTATTCACTGAATCCTGGGTATTCATGGTTTATTCTCCACATCAATGAGTTGGGAAAAATCTTCAATCAAGTGACAAATCATATGGCCGGTTGGGACTTTATCCGGCTTTTGGCTCCACTCCCCCACAGCCTGTTGCATACGGTCACGCAACAACTGTGTCTCGAGAAATTGCCGCTCTATTTCATGCAACCGTTTTTCAATTAACTCCCTCACCGTTGGACAAGGCGATTTTTTCTTGTCCGCATGGGAAAGAATTTTCTGAATATCATCTACTGAGAAACCCAGCTGTCTGGCACTCAGAACAAAACGCAAACGATGTAGATCCGCTTCTCCGTATTCCCGGTAGCCATTGGTTTGGTTTTTTTGGGGGTTCAACACATTAATCCGGGTATAAAACCGCACAGTATCTGACGTAACTCCTAGGCGCCGGGCCATTTCAACTACTTTCATGTCGGAGCCTCCAAGTTCATATTGAACTTCCAGAATTTAGGCTACAAAAAATTTAATACACGTTTGATTTGTATAAAATCAAACCTGACACTCCAATAAAACTATCCAGCTGCGTAACTTTCGCTCTAACCCTACACCTGTGTCTAAGACGCAGGTCAAGCCACTCTCAATCTGACTTTGGTCGATGAGTTTTATTGGTTTATGTTAGTGGTGTAACTCTGACATCTACATGACCCGTACATTACAGGCCTGTAATGTAGGGGTCTGTTACTTGATCTATATCAATGAATCGTTCAACAACTAACTAAGGCACTCCAGCGTTGACTGGATTCGTTCGGCATTTGGCTTTGGGCATAAAAGTGATTGGGCCAGATCTAGCGACGATTGAAAGCACGGGGACCGCTGTTGAGCGAGTGTTCAAAGTGATAGCCGCGGCACTGAATTTACTCGAAGTACAGTTGCCGAGCGCACCACCGTTGGCTACTTCTTTGACATTGACCGAGACGCCGCATCGAGGTACCGATTAGATGTTGGCGACAACGTCGCGATGACGGTCAACTCAACTCTTTTAATGACCTTACTGAGTCAGTAGTCGACGGTGCAGCCAAGCGGCTACGCCCCAAATTAATGACCGGGCTCGCATTAATCATGGGCTTAGTACCGATCATACTAAGCAATGATAGCGGCGCCGATCTAACGAAACGCGCAGCCGCTCCCATGCTCGGCGGGGTTGCCACCTCACTCATTATGAGTTTTAGTGGTGTTTCCGGCATTGTTCGTGATTTGGAAGCAACGTTCTATAAAAGTAGCACCGGCAATCAAATCCTCAGAAAACTAATGATTAACGCTGCCCGGGGCTAAAGCTACCCGACATTATTATAAATTCGCAGCAAGTCTCCCTCCGAAATATCGCGTCGTATTACAATGGAGCCTAGGTGAATCTCAATTTACAGTCGGCGAGCGTAATTGAATTGGGGTGAGTTTCAAATTTTCAGGTTTGCTGATCCATTAGAATTTTTCTGGAAAAGGCGCATGCTAGCGTTTAGATATATTAAGGCTCACATCTCCTTAACGACTTTATATTAGATGGCAAAGCGAAATAGTTGATCCAAGATAGTCCCTGAGGACTCAAAAAAATGCATCAAAATCAATTATTATCACAGCCTTGGCTAGGGTCGGCGGCCATAACTGCAGGCATGGGGGTATTTCTTGGCGCCTCGGGCGATAACAAAGCTCACCGGCATTGGGCTCATCAAATCGCTATTGGTCTAGAAGGACCAGTAGCGCTGCTATCTGACAAAACACGATATTTCGAACGCGGGCTATGGATACCTGCAGGTACCGCTCATCAACTAGAAATCGCACATGTATTATGCATCTATATCGACCCAACACATGATTTTTGTAAAACACTGCTACCGCAGATAGCCGTAGAGGAATGGTCTATATCCTTGCTGAATGAAGAAATTTCATCCGCGTATGTAACGCGCTTTGCCAAAGTAAAAAACCTTCACGCAGCGTTGATTAGCTTCGACAAACAATGTCGCTGTCAATTCATTGACACTCCAGACGAGCGATTGAATGTCATTTTGGCAGCACTCAAAGATGATATTAGTAGCGGCAACAATACTACGCAGAAAACCTTATCGAGTTTGGTACATCTCTCACCCAGCAGGTTCTCTCATTGGTTTACAGAGCAAACAGGCATGCCATTACGCAGTTACAGGAAGTGGCTTAAACTGCTGGTCGGATTTGAACTATCGCGGCGAATGCCTCTCACCGATGCAGCACTTTTATCTGGTTTTTCTGATCAGGCCCACTTCTGCCGAGCAGTAACGCAGGCCTTCGGCGTTAGCGCTACAACCATTAAGCAACTGCTGCTACAAAAATAGCTTTTTCGTTCAATGCGCCGCCATTGAAAAATGACAAACTAAGCACTCTGTAGCTCTGGAAGCTTTTGCATATGAAAAGCACATTGGAAATATTTGTCAAAGCCCTGTATTTGCCTTTCTTTCTAATCGTAGGAAATGGCATTGCTATTTATATGGCGGAACAAGATTATTCAAAATTTGCCTTGGCGGCATGGGTCGGCTTACTCATCGCAGTGTCGTTCTTAATTGAACAATGGATGCCATTTCGTCCCGAATTCAACAAGCCTCAAGCAGACTCGGGGCGTGATGTTATTCACGCCTTCGTCAATGAATCACTGAGTATTGTCGGCGTATTAAGTGTCCCAATCATTGCTAGTTTTATCCCATTTAATTCAATTTGGCCCTCCTTCGCACCGCTGTGGTTGCAAGTGTTGTTGGCGGTGATCATCGCCGATATAGGCATTACACTGGCACATTACGCCAGTCATAGGTACAGCGCGCTGTGGCAGCTACATGCAGTACATCATAGTGTGAAACGTATGTATGGGTTTAACGGTCTTATGAAACACCCCTTGCATCAAACCATTGAAACCCTTGCAGGTACTGCCCCGCTACTCTTGATGGGCGCTCCACAAGAAGTCTTACTGCTGCTGGTTGTTGCGGTGGTTATTCAGCTGTTACTGCAACATTCCAATGTTGCCTATTTCGCAGGGCCGCTCAGATCTGTTCTGGCAATTAATCAAGTTCATCGCTTCCACCACCTGAATACGGCAAAAGAAGGCGATGTCAACTTCGGTCTATTCACAACGTTAACGGATCATCTCTTAGGCACTGCGTACTATGACAAAGAGAGAGTTATCCGTTCAGAAGATCTGGGCATCGGAACCGCGCCGGATTATCCCGTAGCTTATATTCCACAAATGCTAGCACCGTTCAAGCGCCTTGGCTGAACCGCCGACCCGCAGTACTTATCTCACGGCATTGCTAAATATATAGCTACTAACCCTTATTACAGTACCAAGCATCTGCGGACTTTTCAGATGCAGGTTATTACGCGGGAGTTATTATCGGAGGCTGATATTAAAAATCGTACTGGATGCCAACTAGTGTGGTGCGCGGTCGATTTGGACGGGCGCCGTCAGGATTACGTGAGACTATTTTCTGCTGGTCAAAGATGTTTTCAGTTTTCAGAAATATTTCAACATCTTGCGAGAGTTGGTAACGACTGATGAAGTCCATCACAAATAGTTCTTCAGTCTCTTCATAAGAGTCGCCAGTCCGATTACAGCCAGCAACAGAACACATTTCATCAATGTATTTGGCTACGATGTAATTATTCCAACCGCTTTGGTGCTCGAAGCCCGCTCGCAAACTAAAAACCCGGCCAGGAACATCCTTTCGCTTGTCACCTGATTCAAAGCCAGAAACGGCGTTGTCTTTGGTGATTTCGGCCTTGGTGTAGGTGAATGCAGCGTCCAGTGGAATCTGAAAAGCACCGATTGCAGCCTCTGCGCTTACTTGTAGTTCAAGACCTGACACCGCCGACTCGCCAAGGGCGAAAGAACCAGAAGTATCACCATTGCTGCATGGCGCAGCCACTGAGCAGTTTTCAGTGGTATCGGTAATGTCACTGTAAAATGCTATTGTTTCGACAAATATATGGTCGTTATTAAAGCGAACACCCGCCTCCCAGTTTTTACTTTCCTCCGGATCTTGCGATACTTTGGCACCACCACCTAGCGGCGAAAAACCCTTGTGAACACCGGCTAGCAATTGTATTTGGTCGTTCACGTCGAAGCTAAATGATACCCCGGGCAACCAAATAGCCGTGTCGTTTTGGCGATTTTTATCAGTGGCAAACGTGGTGCGAGCGGTATCAGAATATTCTAGCCTGCTACTTTCAATATCTTCGTATCGCAGGGCCAAATTAATATTTAAAGCGTCGCTAACTTGCCAGGAATCGGTTAACCAAAAACTAAGGGCGTCGGCTTCTTCCTCTCGGTTGTTACTACCCGAAACCTGTCCAGTATCACTGCTGCGAGATTGGAATACTAAGTCACCGTTTGATTCTTGCTTGTAGGTGTCTACTACTTGAAAACGATCCATTTCGTCGTGGTGACGCCTTAACCCTACAGCGAACTGATGAGCGCCCGCTTCGATATCAAAATTAAGCTGAACACCTTCCGAAATATACTTCCGATTGTTGTTCGTATAGTTCAGACCATCTTTTTCTGCGCTACCATCTAATATGGCTTGCTCAAGCGCTCCGCCCTCATTAGCAGCTCGAACGATATCTCCGCCGCCACTTAACTTAAACCAATTCCTAGCAAAGTCATTTCTATATACCGTTGCGGTGGACGTCACGGTATCAGACCACTTAAAAACGTGGCTTAGGTTGAGCGCTTGATGATCATTATCCATTTCATCAATACTGCTTAAGCCATACCGTCGATTAGGATCTTCATTGAAGTCCTTATCACTTAGTCCAAGATAGGTCTCGTTGGAAATTTCATCCGAAGATTGTAATTTCAACAAGACACTCTGACGCTCACCGCTCCAACCGAGCTTAAACACATAATCAGAAATATCATATCCTGGGTTCTGACTACTGCGGTCGATATCCTTAAAGCCCTCTCCATTACGCTGAACGGTTTCGAGCAAAAAGCGCCAATCGCCTGTCTGGCCACCAAAATAGGCATGTATATCTGAAGAACCGCGTTGATCGGCGGTGACTAACACTGATCCACTCATTTCCTCAGGGATCGGTGTAGACAACATATTTACAATGCCCCCAGTTGTTTGGGGCCCGTGACGTAACAAGGGGGCGCCCTTCAGTACTTCAAACAGCGACATACGAAGCGCCGTTGGGAAATAATAGGCTTCTGGGTTTGAATACGGCGCAGGCGCAATCAGCACACCGTCTTCCATCAAGGTAATTTTACCACTGCGCTCACTGGTCGCACCGCGAATACCAATATTTGGACGAAGACCTAAGCCGTCTTCTTCAAGGATATAAATACCGGGAACAGTTTTAAGTGCTTGGTTAATATCTGTGGTGACTTCTGTTCGCAGCTGTTCTGAGCTTATAACAGCACCTGAGCCAGGTAGACTTCGTGCTCCTTCAACACTGCCAATGACAAGCATTTTTTCGATACTAGCGATATCTGCGAATGCCGGAACTACGGGCGACAACACGATACACGTATACAATAGCGACTTCTTCACACCCAACCCCATTCTGTTAATGTTATTCATTTACGAATCGTAATGATAATGATTATCATATCTTGGGTCAATAAGGGGCGCGAGCTTGTGCATCTTTATCTCGGCGAATACAGCGAAACAGGCACTTATGAATTTGATCGCAATTGAGAATTGAGCGGTTAAACGAGAATGAGAATGGAGCTGCTATGCGCTTAGAATGGAGTTTCTAGGGTGCAGCCTTGTTAGTCATTGCGCCAAATTGGACTTCCTAGGGTTTGCTAGACACCAAGTAACGTTAGAATCTAGTTCTTCGAAAGCTCCTGCGTCACCAGACTGTGTGAAAACTATTTTCAAGTCATAATTTAGACAAGGATTGATGTGAATATGTGTCTTACATCAAAATCTGACCAAGTTTTCTAGCCCATCGTATACACATTTCACGTAGGATCGCGTGATTAATTTCGTTATAGGAGTTTTCATACAGCCTCTCACAATAGCGGACATTTAGTGACAACACTTTGCCGGCCCTTCTTGCACAGTGAGGGAGGGAGGCTGACTTCTTAACGGAAATTGGTTATGAGTTTGATAGAAAATTTGAAAATCACCCAATGGCAATCATTATTGCGCGGTGTACAAAGTAACCCACAACCAGCAAAAGCAAACCCGATATATAACTTTGCCAAAAGCCAAGATGAAACCGCTCAGCCAGTAAAAACGGCAGGAAGAATAAATAAGAAATCGGCACGCCAAAAAGAATACTTTTGGCAAAGGTGATGCTGGCCTGCGGGTCTTTGTGTTCGATGTACGAAAATAACAAAGCCAAAATAGAAACCAGTGGTAGCGCGACAATAAAGCCCGCCAACACCGGTTTCTTATCCGATAGCCACGACGCATAACCAATAACCGTTGCTGCAAGAATCAGCTTAGCGGCAAATATATAGGCTGTCATAAGCTCACCTTTAGTTCACACCTTCGAACTTACCGCTGATGTTCGCATCAAATACTTCGCCTTCGGCGGACATCAGGATATAAAGCGCCCGCTCATCGCTAGGGTTAACAACCTTTACGATAAAGTAGCCGGGCCCACTCTGGTAAATCGTTGCTGATTCAGCGTCTACTTTCGACCAACTCTCAGGAACCTTGCCAAAGCCAAGCTGAGGGTCGGCGCCGGCAAAGCCTTGGGTGATTTCCGTTGCTATCACTAAAGCCTTTTGTTCAGTAATTGGCGCATGGCCACCGCCATGTGCTAATAGATTTGAGCTTATAAACAAACTTACTAACAAACATAAAGCGATTCGGAGTTTCATATTTTCACCTTTCTTTAGTGGCTGTGATAAGCACCATCACCGTGTTCACGGGGTGCTTCGTCCTGCAACGAAGGCTGAGGAGTAATCATACGCCGGGGATAGTGCTCCAGGATATTTGATTCCGCTTCCACCGCCATGTCTTCATGGATATGCGAGTGGTCATCGGTATTGATCGGGAAATTATCGGCTAGCACTGTGTGCTGGTAGCCATGCAATTGATGCAGGAACAGCAAGCCACCAACGATGACCAATAATGTATTGGCCATTACATTAAAGCGCTTGAATGAGGCTGTTTTGCGCCACCCTGCCAGCAACAATAACATTGCGGTAAGCGCTGCGATTTGACCTAATTCGACACCGACGTTGAAAGCCAGGATTTTCATCACGATACTGCCGTCCCCCATAGGCAACTCCTGCAGCCGAGTCGACAGACCAAAACCGTGAATCAAGCCAAAGCCAAACACCATCCACATTAGATTAGGCGACGCCACGCCCAGATAACGCTTGAAGCCGTCGAGATTCTCGAAGCCCTTGTAACAAACGGTGAGTGCAATCACAGCATCAATCAAAAAGTAATTTGCCTGTACTGAGTAAAGCGTGGCAAACACGAGCGTTATCGAGTGACCCAAGGTAAACGCCGTGATGAATTTTACAATATCGACAAAGCGGCTGAGAAAGAAGATGACACCAAACAAGAAGAGTAAATGGTCATAGCCGGTAAGCATATGGCCCGCACCCAACAATATGTAATCTGGCAGACCAGCCTCGATTGCACGCTGCTTATCTGCCTCAGACATACCGTGGGCGAGCACATTTATACTACTGAACATCAACATCGCTATTGCAGCAATGAGGGCGTAAAAACGACCTGTAAACATTTTTTCCTTCACATTATGCTCCTTTATCGGCGCGGTGCAGCATCCGGTACAAGGACGGCAGCACAAACAAGGTCAGCAGTGTCGACGACAAAATACCGCCAATCACCACGGTCGCTAGGGGGCGCTGCACCTCGGAACCTATCCCCGTGTTTAAAGCCATTGGTACAAAGCCCAAGGACGCAACCAGCGCAGTGGTAATGACAGGCCGCAGACGAGTCAGCGCGCCTTCGATAATCGCTGGCTCTAGACCTAGACCATCACGGCGCAGCTCTCTAATAAACGACACCATCACCAAGCCGTTCAGTATTGCGATACCGGATAAAGCGATAAAACCCACGGCTGCAGAGATGGAAAACGGTATATCTCTAAACACCAACGCCAATATCCCACCAGTTAGCGCGAGAGGAACACCACTAAATATAATCATTGCATCTTTCAACGAACCAAGTGCTAGCAATAAGAGGCCGATAATCATGAGTAGTGTCACAGGTACAACCACGGCCAGTCGCTGCGAAGCCGATTGCAAAGTTTGATAGGTACCGCCGTATTCCACCCAATAGCCTGCTGGCAGAGTCACCTCTGACTCAACGGTTTCTTGTACGTCGCTAACGAAGCTGCCAAGGTCGCGGCCACGAACGTTCGCCGTCACCACAACACGGCGTTTACCATTTTCCCTGTTGACCTGATTTAGTCCCGTTGTCAGCTCAATATCCACCAATTCTTTCAGCGGCACATAGCCACCATTAGACACTTGAATAGGGAGTGAACCCAGCTGATCAATATCACTACGGCGATCTTCAGGTAATCGCACAACAATCTCTGCGCGGCGATCGCCCTCGTAGAAAAATCCTGCGCCCTGACCACCCATTGCCGTGGCAACTTGATCTTGCAGAGTATTTAATTCAACACCGTATTGGCCTAGGGCCAGCAATTTCGGTTTAAGGGTTAACATGGAGAGGCCCGTAGTCTGCTCCATCTGGATATCGACAATGCCGTCGACAGAGCCAATTGCGCCTTCGATTTTACCGCCAAGGGCTTCGAGCTGAGACAAGTCATCGCCAAATATCTTTATGGCTAACTCGGCGCGCACGCCTGACAAGAGCTCGTTAAAGCGCATCTGGATCGGCTGAAGAAATTCATAGCGATTGCCCGGAACGGGTTCGACCAAAGCTGCGAGTTCTTCCACAACTTGGTTCTTAGTCTTGCTCGGATCTGGCCACTGATCGCGCGGTTTTAGAATGATGAAGTTGTCTGCCACACTCGGGGGAACCGCATCAGTTGCGACATCGGCAGTACCGATCTTGGCAAATACTCGCTCTACTTCAGGCATGGTCTGGATAGTGGCTTCCAAGGTTTCCTGTAATGCCACCGCCTGACTTAGCGAGGTGCCCGGAATCCTGAGAGCGTGCATAGCGATATCGCCTTCATCGAGGTTTGGTACAAACTCACTGCCCAAGCGACTTGCCAAGCCAGCACAAACAACAAGTAATACCAGCGCAGCTGCAACGACAGCGCCGCGCATGGCGATCGCTTTGCGCAACAGTCGACCGTAAAGATCCTTTGTTGCATCAAATGCGCGATTCTCTTTTTCGACTACCGGCCCCTTAAACAACATGGCAATTGCCGCTGGAACAAAGGTGATGGACAGTAACATTGCGGCACTCAGAGCAATGACCACCGTCATGGCCATGGGGTGGAACATTTTGCCCTCTACACCGGTTAAGGAGAAAATCGGCAAATACACTGCTGTAATAATAAACACGCCAAATAGTGCGGGCCGTATCACCTCTTTGGTGGCGCTATACACAACATCTAAGCGCTCATTCAGCGATAAGGCCTGCTTGTCGCTAGCAATGCCCAAGCGGCGCAAACAGTTCTCTACAATAATTATGGCGCCGTCTACGAGCAAACCGAAATCCAATGCGCCCAGGCTCATCAGGTTTGCGCTAACGCCGCTGCGTACCATGCCGGTAATGGTCATTAACATCGCGACAGGGATAACCGCAGCCGTCAATATGGCTGCGCGCACATTACCCAATAGTAAGAACAGAATAACGATAACCAGCAATGCGCCTTCTAGTAGATTCGTCGTCACGGTTTTCAGGGTTTTATCCACAAGACCGGTGCGATCGTATACCGCAGTCGCTGTAATGCCTTCTGGCAAACTCGACTTAATTTCCTCAAGCCGTTCACCGACCGCTTTAGCAACGGTACGGCTGTTTTCGCCAACGAGCATAAATACCGTGCTCATTACGACCTCACGACCATTCTGGGTGGCGGCACCAGTACGTAGCTCCTTACCCTCGCCAACAGTCGCAACATCACCAACACGCAGAGGCTGACCATCAACCGTTTTAATCACTATCTTGCTAATATCCGCAAGCGTTTCGGCTTGTCCCGGAATACGTAACAGCCACTGCGAGCCTTTTTGCTCAACAAAGCCAGCCCCACGGTTTTGATTATTGTCGGCAACCGCATCGATCAGCTCTTGCTGCGAGATACCATAGGCGAGCATTTTTTCAGGCTGCAGCCCAATTAACACTTCCCGTTTGTAGCCGCCAATTGGGTTTACTTCAACCACACCGGGCACACGCAATAGCTGGGGGCGAATAATCCAATCATGTGCTGAGCGCAAATCCGTTGGCGTAATCAGCTTGCCATCGGCGTCGGTCGCACCCGGTTCAGCGTCCACGGTGAACATGAAGATTTCACCCAGCCCCGTCGCAATCGGCCCAAGCTCCGGCTCCAGTCCTATTGGCAATTTTGCCCGCACGTTGCCAAGTCTTTCGTTCACCAGCTGACGTGCGAAATAAATATCGGTGTCATCACCGAATATTACTGTGACTTGGGAAAGTCCGTATCGAGAAACAGATCGGGTGTACTGCAGCTCGGGTAGGCCTGCCATCGATGTTTCAATGGCGTAGGTAACGCGTTGCTCGACTTCCAGCGGCGTGTAGCCTGGCGCTTCAGTGTTAATTATGACCTGAACATTGGTGATATCGGGAACGGCATCAATCGGCAGTCGGTTGAAATTCCATAAACCCAGACCACAAAGCGCAAGCACGGCGGCCATCACCACACCGCGCCGCGCTAGGGAAAATTGTATAATTGCATCAAGCATGGGACGTCCTTTAGTGGTCGTGTGAAGCGCCAGATTTTTCGATATCGGCCTTGATGATGTAGCTGTTTTCGGTAACGTATTCGGTTCCCAGCTTTAGCCCACCTAGGACTTCAATCCAGTCGCCCGCCTCGCGACCGAGCTCCAGCATCCGAACTTCGTATTGGTCGCCTACTTTGGCGTAGACCACGGTGAAATCCCGAAAGCCTTGCAGTGCTTGGCGCTTTACCGCGAGTGGCACTTCATAGCGAGCAACTTCCACATCGCCGCGAACAAAGCTCCCCACTGGCAGCGCAAGATTGCTGGCGTCAACACTGACGCGTATATCCGCAGATTGATCCGCATTCAGCAGTGGAGAAATCCACTGCACGTCACCTTCTCCAATTTCTTCCATCGCATCGTTGAGCAACTGCACGCTGTTGTTTAGCGCAATTCGACGACGGTCGTCAGGGTAGGCTTTGAGTAAAACCACTTGGCGGGAGCGATCAACAATACTCACCAGCGTACGGCCAGCAGTCGCTTCGCCGATATTAACCGGCAGGGCCGCAATTTCACCGGCAATATCGGCGCGCAACACATAGGATTTCAGGCTTTCGTTACTCTCGATGCTCATCAACGGAGTGCCCGCTTTCACCTGCTGACCTAAGCTAACGTGAATGGCTTTAATCACACCGTCGAAACGGGCGCTTAACTGCGTTAAAGCATTGGTATCGGCTGCCAGTCGACCGAAGAGCGGCAGCCGCTCTACGAGCACTTGTGAACGTGCAGTACCAGTGGTGATACCCATGGCGTCAGCCACGTCGGCATTAATCCGAGTTCGTCCCTCAAAATTATCGTACTGCCACTCATAGCGCTTATCGCCGTAGGCCGCATTGAGCGTAACTAGAAAAGAATGTGGCTCGACTATTTCCATATCACCGCGCAAAAAATCTTCTTGCGGCCTGAAATTGATTTGATCGTCGCCATCACCGAGGCGCCCCAAAGTAACGCTCACCTTGACGTTTTCTGGAGGCAATGCCTCGCCACCTTGACTTGCCCACACCCGAAACTCTGGCGGTACACCGGTCTCGAAGATGGCCAATTCAATCGCGAAGTCATCCTCGCGCAACATACGCCCCCGGTGCGGGCCTTTTTCAGGTTCAATTTCCTGCACTTCGGCGCCAACGGCGAGTGCAGCGCTACTTAAACTCATTAATAGCGAGACAAGCATACTGACGATTAACGATCGTTTTACTGAATTACTCATGGATTTACCTCATCGTTGCCCAGCAGTGGCAAACCGGTTAGACGTTCAATTTCGACGCGTGTGAGCTGTGCTTTAAACTGACTATCCAGTAAATGACTGCGTGTCACGAGCAATTCCTGCTGCACCCCGCGCCAATCTTGGTAGCTGTACCGGCCAAGCTGGTAGGCGTTTCGGGCTTCTTTCTGGGCTTGTTCAAGCGTTGGGATAATGTGCTCACGCAGTGCGCCAACCACATGCTGCGCGTGCTGAAACTCTTGAAGCAAAACATACAAGCGCGCTTCCAGCACTAATTGCACTGCATCAGCATCTGCGCGATAAGCATCACGATTCGCAGCTAAGGCGGCGATACGTCCACGATTACGCTGTTCGCCCCCTAAGGGCATAGTAAAACCAGCTACTAAGGCGTAGTCGTCGGTATTTTCAAAACGCCTTACACCGGTTGAAAACTGCCATCGTGACTGGGCTTCCGTTTTTGCTAAGGCGATCTCGGATTGCGCAATGCGCTCTTGGCTGAGTAGTTTCTGCACGCGCGGATGACTGCTTAGCTGCAGCGCTAGCTCCTCGTAGTTCAGTTTGCCGGTGGCAATGGCGAGGGAGCCTGATACTGTATCAAAATCGAGTTGTCGCGCACTCCACTGGGTCGCCAACATCCGCTTAGCGCCACGAATTTCATGATCCAGATCTTCGAGTGTTATCTCTGCCCGCGCTAACTCGGCTTCAGCACGAAGCTTGTCAGCGAGCAGCGATTTGCCTGCATCCATGCGCTTTGACAGTTCTTTAACCACTGAATCCGCTTGCGCTCTTGCGGCTGCAGCGAGTTCTTTACGCTGCTGATAAACGACTACGGTGAGAAATTGACGGGCAGTCTCGGCGGCCACATCCAGCTTCTTTATCGCTTGCTCATCGCTAATCACCTGTTTTTGCACGTCAGCACTATGTCCGCGCTGCTGCAGTAAGTCACCCTCTAAAACCCAACTAATACTGAGCGTTGACTGAAGGCTGTCAGAACCGCTGTAGTCCCCCGAGCCAAATCCATCTTCAACACTTAAGCCAAGCTGGGGGCGACTGCCGACCCGTGCCTGCTGCGCCATTCCATCGGCAGCTGCGCGACGGTAGTAAAAGGCTTGGAGCTCTGGGTGTTTAGTAAAGCTTCGTTGAATGGCCTCGTTTAACGTTAAGGATTTCTCTGCCACAGAGGCCGTCGACATAGTCAGCAATAACGGAATTAGGGCAAGCGTTTTACGCCAAAAAAACCGATCTACAATCGGTTTTTTTGGCGTTAGAAACGGACTAAAAACATACATAAATACGCCTCAATGACTAAAAATTGCTTCAACCGCATGATGATAGCTATCCACACTCAAAAGGCAGGAAGCCAAAAGTACACACAGAAATACAACAAACAACGATAAGGGGAAACTGCGGCCTGGTTCAGACCTCAGCTGATAATGAACACGCGCTTCAATTTCAGACGCATAGAAATGACAAGACAAGGGACTGGAGAATTGCTGCTGATTTCGCGACAAGCGGCATAGTTTTATCACGGTACTAGCAACGGTGGTGCCACCCGATCCGCCCACAGCCGCATAATCGTCTGCTGCAAGCTCCAAGCACAAAGAAAATTCGCGGCGTAACCGGTTGCTAGTGAATGGTAGGTAAAACGCCGCAAGAAAGGAAAAAGACCACTTCCGTAAAGGGTCAAACCTCTGCTGGTGGGCGAGTTCATGGCGACAAACGATGTCATTTTCAGCCGCAGATAATTGTGCTTGCAAGGCAGAACTAATGAAGACTTTAGGCCGAAAAAGACCAGCGGTGAACGCATAAATCACCGTAGAGTCCACGCTACTATTTTTAGTAAAACCATCAAGGGTAAGCAGCGCACCAAGGGCAGACCGATGCTTAAGCAATTGGTGAGTATGGCGAACTATCGCTAGAAAAGACGCCGCGGAAAATAGAAGTACTATCGCGCTGTGCCAGCTATATAAGTTGAAAACATTAATATGGTGCCAATGGGTAAGCGCCAAGAACCACGAGGGCATAACCGCGGCAGAATCAGGCATTAGTACAACGCTTGCAACGCTTAGAGCAACAAGCCAAGGGATCAAAACAAATGACCACAACACCCATTGGCGAGCGCCTGCGGATAATTTGACCCGCCACTGTTCAGTAGTTCGAAAAACGAAAGTAAGAATTAGTGAGCAATAGAAAAACACCGATGCGGCAATAAACACGCTATTTAGGGTAATCGCATAACCGCCGACAAGCATTCTTATTTCCCCGATTTATCGCTGGCGCGGCGCTGATCAATAAGCGATGCCAATGCCTGCAATTGCGTTTCAGTCATTTCTGCTGACAGGGAGCTAAATGCGGCCAATAAGGTGTCTTCATTGTCAGTGTAATCGGCGGCGACTTCGCGCATCAATTGCGCCAGAAAAGCATTTTTGGCCATAGCTGCACGATAAATGAAGGCGTGGCCAGCTTTATTACGGATTAAGAGCTTCTTTTTATATAGCCGGTCAAGGGTACTTTGGATCGTGTTTAACGTTCTCACCGAATCATCCGTAAGCTCGCGATGTACCCGCTTAGCGTCTGCTTCATCTGTATCCCAAAAATACTGGAGAACCAATTTTTCCAAATATCCCAATTGCATGCCACATTCGACCTAGGTTTACAGAAGAATAGTATAGTGCCTACGAAAAAACCGATCGTCAATCGTTTTTTTCGTAGGCACTACAACGAAGAAAATGGGTTAAATGATAAACAGAAGCGGAACCGCTGAGGGATCGCAGGTTGAGGCGCCAAATCCCCCGCTATACCCAACGTAGATAAATTCATGCGAGGTCGACCAATTATCAGCGATGACGAGCGCAACGAATTTAGGGTGGGTGAGTTAATTTATCCGCTTGAAATGACAATAAATGAAACTCTGCATTTTGCCTATCGGCGTTTGGTGAGATTCTTCTTCGTGGCCTAATAATTCAAACTGCGCACCTAATTCGGCGTGTAACGTACTCGGAGAATAACGGCGCACAGGCAGACCGCTGCATTGCTCGGGGCCATTCTCGGAAAAAGTCGCAATGATCATGTGCCCACCTAATTTAACGCAATCTAATACTGTTTCAACATAGCTGCGCCTATTGGCTCCCTCTATCAGGAAATGAAACACCGCACGGTCATGCCATAAGTCGATACCCTGCATAGGAAGAAGGAAGTGAAGAACATTCCCCTCAATCCACTGTACTTTTTTAGGGTAAGCGGATTAAATGGTTGATCTTACCTTTGCATGAGAGTGAGACAGACCGGCATCTCATCGGATTATCTGGTTGATGCTTCACCTACTGCTGGTGCATGTTTCCTTCGCTAATTCCAGCAAGAACCCCACACGCCTCAACTTCCCGGTCATCGTTGCAACTCGCTCTCAGTGAAACGAGTTGTTTCTCAAGCGCTTGCAGAGCGGTTATCTGCGACCGCACATGAGAGATGTGATCATCGAGCAAGGCGTTGACGGCGGTACAAGGCTGATGAGGATCGTCCTGATAGCTCTGTAGTTCGTGAATCTCAGCCAGTGACAGGCCCAGGATTCTGCAGCGACGGATGAAGGCCAGCCCCTCACCATGCTTCTCGGTATAGACACGGTAACCGTTGTCCTGCCGATCAGGCGGCGGCAACAAGCCCTGCTGTTCATAGAAGCGGATCGTCTGTGTTTCGACCCCTACCAACTGCGCCAACTGACCAATGCGCATCAGCCTCCTCCCCAACGGATTCTTTACTCTATTGACCTTATAGTAGCTTTATAGTTTTAAATGGTACCACAACATTGTTCAAGTGGAGTCGTATCATGAGCAAATCCTGTGGTGGCGCCTGTGGCGGTGATGCAACGTCCGCAGCGGATACCGATATACAGGCCTCCTCCGAGGCGCCAGGGAGATGGGTCAGTGTTTATGCCGTGCCGAAGATGGACTGTCCATCAGAAGAACGAATGATTCGCCTAGCCCTGAACGGCTTTGAGGAGATTCGGGCGCTGTCCTTCGACTTGTCGAACCGCCGGCTGAAGGTCGTGCATGACGGCGAGGTCGAGCCCGTCACCTCGAAACTGAAGACCTTGGGGCTAGGCGCCTCGCTTCAGGAAACCGTCGCTGCAAATCCGGAGACCATCAAGGCCGCCGAGTTTTCGGCAGCTTCTGCTAAGCAAGAATCCGGGACCCTGCGCTGGTTGCTCGGCATCAATGCACTTCTGTTCGTGGTGGAAATGACTGCCGGTCTGATCGCCCAGTCCACCGGCCTGATTGGAGAATCCCTGGACAATTTTGCCGATGCGGCGGTGTACGGGCTTGCCCTTTATGCGGTTGGACATAGCGTGAAAATGCAGGTACGTGCCGCGCATCTTGCTGGTGTACTGCAACTGATCTTGGCTGTGGGCGTGCTCGTAGAGGTGGTGAGACGCTTTGTATTCGGTAGTGAGCCTGAATCGCTGGTGATGATGGCTATCGCATTCGTCGCATTGATTGCCAATACCAGTTGTCTGCTGCTCATATCCAAACATCGGGAAGGCGGGGCGCACATGAAGGCAAGCTGGATATTCTCGGCCAACGACGTGGTGATCAACCTGGGGGTCATCACCGCCGGCGCCCTGGTCGCGTGGACCGGTTCCAATTATCCGGATCTGATTATCGGCACCATCGCGGGGGGCATTGTACTTAACGGTGCCAGACGCATTTTGGCGTTGAAGGGTTAAATAATGCTCATTATTGGCAAAAAGCTCTCGCCGTATGCCCTATTGTCCATATCGGGCCTGCTGGCAGCGTCTGATCAGGCTGTAAAGTGGCTGGTGCAGCAATCAATGGCCTATGGCGAGTATGTTTCGGTGACCCCGTTCTTTAACTGGGTGCACCTATGGAACACCGGTGCCGCATTCAGTCTTTTTGCGAATGGTGGAGGCTGGCAGCGCTACTTTTTTATCGGAATCGCGGTAGTGGTCTCGATTTTTCTGATCAAGCTGATCCTTGAAAATCGTCATAAAGGAGAAGCCATCGCTTACAGTCTTATCCTCGGTGGCGCCATGGGCAACCTGATTGACCGGGTCTTTCGCGGCTATGTTGTGGATTCCTTTGATTTCTATTGGCGAGACTGGCATTGGCCGGCCTTCAACCTGGCTGATATTGCAATTGTCCTCGGTGCCTTACTTTTCGTTTCCAGCAGCTTGTTGGGTAAAAAAGCAAACACCAATGCCGAGCCGGATGGATCTGACTGACACCTACGCCTATACAACACCATGACCGAACTTCCCGACAACATCCTTCACCTGCCGCAATACCAAGTACTGGGCTGCAAATCAACCGACGACGAAATGCACTTCCAGGTGGACGTGCCCGATCCCATCGCCTGCGAGGAATGCGGCGTGCAGGGTGAGTTCGTACGGTTCGGCAAGCGTGACGTTCCCTATCGTGATCTGCCCATCCACGGCAAGCGGGTCACTCTCTGGGTGGTCCGCCGCCGATACACCTGCCGGGCCTGCAAGACAACATTCAGGCCCCAGCTACCGGAGATGGTGGACGGATTCCGTATGACACTGCGGCTGCATGAGTACGTGGAGAAGGAATCCTTCAACCACCCCTACACCTTTGTGGCGGCACAGACCGGCCTGGACGAGAAGACGGTGCGCGACATCTTCAACGCCCGCGCCGAGTTCCTGGGGCGCTGGCACCGCTTCGAGACGCCCCGCATCCTGGGCATTGACGAGCTATACCTGAACAAGCGCTACCGCTGCATTCTGACCAACA